>NZ_JBEYIW010000032.1:0-38450 GCF_040636045.1 Rhodococcus sp. NPDC006774
TCGCCAACCAATTTTCTCGAAACCAAAATGACTTCGACATCATCGCTCCCCGCGAAGACTACAAGTGGTACGCGCAGCCCGAGCTCGACCGCACCACTGCCCTTGGCACCTCAGCTGTCGAAGCCGAGACCGAGCGCGTCCATGCCCTTGAGCCACATGCCTCGTTTTCCGCCGTTACGGTCGGCTCGGGCGAATGCCGCGCGGGTGATGTTGATTCCGATCGACTTGAGGGGCTCGGGCGGGAACGGCAGCGGCATGCTGCGCACCATCTTCAGGCGTGTTCGTTCGGTGTCCTTGCCGTCGAGAAGATCGAGCGCGGTGCGGGCCCCGAAGTGCGACGCGCCGACGCCGAGGCCGGTGAACCCGGCCACCGAGGCCACCCGTCCGTTCATGCCGAGATCCCAGAAGGCGCTGAACCGCGAGCACGTGTCGATCGATCCGCCCCAGGCATGGGTGGCGCGAATTCCTTCGAGGCTCGGGAACATCTGCAGCAAGTGTTCGGCGAGCAATGCGAACTCTTCGGGATGTTGGGTTCGGCGTGGGTCGGTGTCGCTACCGTAGAAGTAGTGCGCATCCCACCCGCCGAACAGGATGCGGTTGTCCGCCGTCAACCGGAAGTAGTGGAATCGGTTGCCGGAGTCGGCCAATCCTTCGCGGCCGGACCAGCCGATGTCGGCGAGCTGCGCCGACGTCAGTGGTTCGGTCATGATCACGTAGTCCCACACCGGGACGATCCAGTGACGGAGTTTGCGGCGCAACGATTTCGACGCCGACGTGGCCAGCAGCACCTTGGCGGCCTCGATGGTTCCGTAGCCCGTCTTCACTCGAATACCGTTGCGGGACTTGTCGATCGACAGCGCCCGAGTGTTCTCGTGAATGCGAACGCCGAGCAATTCGGCCGCGTCGGCCAGGCCCCAGGCGAGTTTCGCGGGGTCGATCATCGCGACATCGGGGTCGAACAGTGCACCGCGCGCCATCGGTGAGGTGATCCTGGACTGCACTGCAGCGGCGTCGAGGTATTCCATCGCCTGCGACAGGCGCACACCCTCGTCACCGAGCTCCCGCAGGTCGTTCACCTGCCAGTCGAAATTGGCGATGTCGAGCTCGCCGGTGCGCTCGATGTCGGCGTCGATCCCGTACTTCTCCGCAGTCGCGCAGATCGCGTCGAGCGTCTCGGTGCCCATCCGCAGCAGCTCGGGTAGTTCGTCGGCGTAGCGGTCGAGTCCGTTGCCCAGTCCGTGCGTCAGGCTGGCCGCACAGAAGCCGCCGTTGCGTCCGGTTGCGCCCTCGGCGATGCGGTCGCCTTCTAGCAGCACGATCGATCGGTTCGGGTTCTCTTCTGCCGCCTGCAGAGCCGCCCACAGTCCGGTGAATCCGCCGCCGATGATCACCAGATCCGCTGCAGCCGAACCGGTGTGCCGTGTCCGCGGTGCCGGGCGTTCGGGACGATCGAGCCAGTAGGACTCCGGTGCCGCGCCCGCCACCATCGCCACGCCGCGGTCGGTGGGTTCGGTTGCCCATGATGCGCTCATCGGGCGTCCTCCTGCGCTTCGGGGCCGGTCGAGGCAAATACCGTTCGGTGCCAGGGCTTTCGAGCCACACCGGTGATGTCGGTCATGACGTGCTTGACGGTGAGGTACTCGTCGAGCGAGTAGCTGGACATGTCCTTTCCGAAGCCCGAGGCCCCGAATCCGCCGTGTGGCATCTCGCTGATGATCGGGATGTGGTCGTTGATCCACACACAGCCGGCGGCGATCTCCCGCGTCGCTCGGCCCGCGCGGTACAGGTCTCGGGTCCACGCGGATGCGGCGAGTCCGAACGCAGTGTCGTTGGCGCGCCGGATCGCATCGTCGTCGCCGTGATGCTTGGACACCGTGAGCACCGGACCGAACACCTCGTCGCGATAGATCTCGTCCTGCTCACCGACATCGGCGATCAGGGTCGGCGGATAGAACGCACCCCGGCCCTCCGGGGCACGGCCTCCGGTCACCACCCTGGCCCCCGCGTCGCGAGCCCGATCCACCATCGCCGCCACACGATCTCGATGCGCGACGGAGATCAACGAACCCATGTCGGTTGCCGGATCCGTCGGGTCTCCCACGACGACGCGACCCATCAACTCGGCGACTCCGGCGACGAAGTCCTCGTACAGGGATTCTGCGACGATGGCGCGGGTGGCTGCCGTGCAGTCCTGGCCGCCGTTGATCAACGATCCGGCGACGGCACCGTGCACGGCGGCATCGAGATCCGCGTCGTCGAAGACCACCAGCGGTGCCTTGCCGCCGAGCTCGAGCTGCACCCGAGTTCCGTGCGCGGCGGCCTGCGCCATGACGCGCCTGCCGACGGGAGTGGAGCCGGTGAAGGTCATCAGGTCCAGTCCTGCATGGGAGGACAGCGCGACTCCGGCGTCGAGACCGGTTCCGGTGACGACGTTGAACACCCCGTCGGGCACGCCTGCCTCGGTGGCCAACCGCGCCAACCGCAACGTGGTCAGCGGCGTGAGTTCACTGGGTTTGAGCACGATGGAACACCCGGCCGCCAACGCCGGTATCGCCTTCCACACCGCCATCTGCAGCGGATAGTTCCACGGCGTGATCGAACCGACCACTCCGACGGCGTCACGCCGAATGGCGGAGGTGTGCTCACCCGAGTACTCCGCAGCAGCCTTACCGTCCAGGTGCCGCGCAGCTCCGGCGAAGAACTCGATGTTGTCCACGCTCCCCGGAACGTCGAATTCCATTGCCAACCTTGTCGATTTACCGGTCTGCGCCACCTCCTCGGATACGAAGTTCTCCGCGTCGGCCGCAACGAGACGCGCCAGTTCCAGCAACACAGCGCTGCGGTGTGCGGGGGTGGCGCTGGACCACGAGGGAAAGGCCGATCGGGCATGCGCGAGAGCCGAATCGACGTCTTCGGCGGTCGCCAGACCGACCTCGGCGACGACAGCTCCGGTCGCGGGATCGTCGACCTCGTACCGATCACCACTACCGTCGACCGCGCGTCCGTCGATCCAACAACCAGGAATGTTCGCCATGCCTGCAGAGTACCGTCGGACCCACGGATTCTCTCTGTTTCCAGCCTTTCGACAACTGATTCTGTCGTCTGAAACCACAATTGACACGCTTTTCATCGTCGACGGGTTGTGTTCACGGCCACGACAGTGACAAGATCGGTCCATGCCCGAGCAACCACCCATCGCACTCGACGACGTCTCCAAGGCGATCATCGAGCAACTCCAGGAGGACGGGCGTCGCTCGTACGCTGCCATCGGCAAAGCCGTCGGACTCTCGGAAGCAGCTGTGCGTCAACGAGTTCAGCGCCTGACGGACTCCGGCGTCATGCAGATCGTCGCGGTGACCGATCCGGTGCAGGTGGGGTTCAAGCGGCAGGCCATGATCGGCATCAAATGCACCGGTGACAGTCATGCACTGTCCGAGGAACTGTCGGCGATCGATGCGATCGACTACGTCGTCCTCACCGCAGGGTCGTTCGACGTCGTCGTGGAAGTGGTGTGCGAGGACGACGAACAACTCCTACAGATCCTGAACAAACAGATCCGCAGCCTGGACGGTGTCACCAGCACCGAAACGCTGGTCTATCTGAAACTCGTCAAGCAGCAATACAATTGGGGAACACGATGACGCGAACGACATCCGAACTCGACGCTTCCGCAGCCAAGCATCTGTGGGGCCACTTCACCCGCCACGGCGCAGGGGTCACACCCCCGATCATCACCCGCGGTGAGGGCTCGACCATCTGGGACTCGAACGGCAAGAGCTACATCGACGGTCTCTCGGGGCTGTTCGTGGTGCAGGTGGGCCACGGACGCGAGGAACTGGCCGAGGCCGCCGCCAAGCAGGCCAAGGAGTTGGCGTTCTTCCCCCTGTGGTCGTACGTCACCGAACCTGCGATCGAGCTCGCCGAGCGGCTCGCCGGGTACGCCCCGGGCGATCTCAATCGCGTCTTCTTCACCACCGGCGGCGGCGAGGCCGTCGAGAGCGCATGGAAGCTCGCCAAGCAGTACTTCAAGAAGGTCGGCAAGCCCGGCAAGCACAAGGTGATCTCGCGGTCCATCGCCTACCACGGCACCCCGCAGGGCGCGCTCGCCATCACCGGAATTCCGGCGCTCAAGGAACCGTTCGAGCCGTTGACACCGGGTGCGTTCCGGGTGCCGAACACCAACATCTACCGCGCCCCTGCTCCCCTGGACACCGATCCGAAGGCGTTCGGAATCTGGGCTGCGGATCGCATCGCCGAGGCCATCGAGTTCGAAGGCCCCGACACGGTTGCCGCGGTGTTCCTCGAGCCGGTTCAGAATGCCGGCGGGTGCTTTCCTCCCCCGCCCGGATACTTCGAGCGCGTCCGTGAGATCTGCGACCGCTACGACGTTCTGCTCGTGTCCGACGAAGTCATCTGCGCGTTCGGCCGCATCGGGTCGATGTTCGCCTGCAGCGACTTCGGCTACGTACCCGACATCATCACCTGCGCGAAGGGAATGACCTCGGGCTACTCGCCCATCGGCGCAATGATCGCCTCCGACAAGCTCTTCGAGCCGTTCGACGACGGCACCTCGAGCTTCGCGCACGGATACACCTTCGGTGGCCACCCCGTCTCCGCCGCCGTTGCCATGGCCAATCTCGACATCTTCGAGCGCGAGGGCATCAACGCGCACGTTGCAGACAACGCACCGGCGTTCCGTGCAACGCTCGAGAAGCTGCACGACCTGCCGATCGTCGGAGACGTGCGCGGCGAGGGATTCTTCTACGGCATCGAGTTGGTCAAGGACAAGACCACGAAGGAGACGTTCAGCGACGCCGAAGCCGAACGCATCCTTCGCGGCTTCCTGTCCACGGCCCTGTTCGACGCAGGCCTGTACTGCCGCGCCGACGACCGTGGTGACCCGGTGGTGCAGCTGGCTCCGCCGCTGATCTGCGGTCAGAAGGAGTTCGACGAGATGGAGCAGATCCTGCGCAGCGTGCTGACCGAGGCGGGCAACCTGATCTGACCGGTCTCGCTACAGCCCGATGCGGTCGATCACGAGGGGCCTCGGCTGCGTGGCCGTGGCCCCTATCTCCCAGCTGGATTCGAGTGCCTGTTGCGCGTACTCGAAACGCTCGGGGGTGTCGGTGTACAGGGTTGCGAGCCGATCCCCGGCCCGCACCCGATCGCCGGGCTTGGCGTGCAGCCGCACCCCGGCTGCGCTCTGCACCGGCTCACCCTGACGTTCTCGGCCTGCCCCCAGCCGCCACGCCGCCAGTCCGACGCCCATCGCGTCCAGTCCGGTCACGACGCCGTCGTGCGTAGCAGTGAATTCCTGGCTCTCGCGGGCGACGGGTAGTGCGGCATCGGGATCGCCGCCCTGCGCGGCGATCATCGTTCGCCACCGGTCCATGGCCGAACCGTCGGCCAGCTTGTCGGCCGGATCGATCCCCTCGATCCCGGCAGCGGCGAGCATCGTGCGCGCAAGCGTGATCGTCAGCTCGACGATGTCGGCCGGGCCACCTCCGGCAAGGACCTCGACCGATTCCTGAACCTCCAGCGCGTTGCCTGCGGTCAGTCCGAGGGGGGTGTCCATCGCCGTGAGGACCGCCAGAGTGCGTACGCCCGCATCGGTTCCGAGTTCGACCATCGCGGTGGCCAGTTCACGTGCGTCGTCGACGTTCTTCATGAACGCACCGGCACCGACCTTCACATCCAACACGAGCGCCCCGGTGCCCTCGGCGATCTTCTTGCTCATGATCGAGCTGGCGATCAGCGGTATCGACTCGACCGTTCCGGTCACGTCGCGCAGTGCATAGAGCTTCTTGTCGGCCGGAGCCAGATCGGCACCGGCAGCACATACGACGGCACCGATCGCAGGATCGGCCAGGATGCGATGCATCTCCTCGCCGCTCAGATCCGCTCGCCATCCGGGGATGGACTCGAGCTTGTCGAGTGTTCCGCCGGTGTGCCCGAGTCCTCGACCCGACAGCTGCGGCACCGCGGCCCCGCAGGCGGCGACGAGCGGAGCCAGCGGCAGCGTGATCTTGTCTCCGACACCGCCGGTCGAGTGCTTGTCGACGGTGGGCAGCGGCAGCGCCGAGAAGTCCATTCGTGTGCCCGACGCGATCATCGCGTTCGTCCACGTACCGAGCTCGCGACGCGACAATCCGCGCCACAGAACGGCCATCGCGAGAGCCGACATCTGTTCCGGCGCGACGGATCCGCGGGTGAACTCGGCGATCACCCATTCGATCTGCTCGTCGTCGAGAACGCGTCCGTCGCGCTTGGCACTGATGATGGATACGGCGTCAGGCATGGTTGTTCACGCGTCCTTCGTCGAGGTTGTCGGGGCCGAAAGCGTTCGGGAGCAACTCTGCCAGTCGAGCCGGTCCCGAGACGGTGTCGACGAGCAGATCCGGGCCGCCGAACTCGTACAGCAGCTGTCGGCATCGCCCGCACGGCATCAGAATTTCACGCCTGGAATCGCAGCACGAAAAGGCCACGAGTCTGCCGCCGCCGGTCGAGTGCAAGTTCGACACCAACCCGCACTCCGCGCACAGCCCCAAACCGTATGAGACATTTTCCACATTGCACCCGGTGACTATCCGATTGTCGTCCACCAGAGCTGCTGCACCGACCGGAAAGTTCGAGTACGGGGCATAGGCACGACCCATGGCCTCATGAGCATTGTCGCGCAACGTCTTCCAGTCGATTTTGTCCATGGTGAACCATCCAATCACGGCGTCTGAATTGATGCAGAGATCCGCCCGAAAGTGCGTGCATCAATTGGGAAGGCAAACCTAACACCGGATTTCGGCACCGTACGAACCTCGAGTCGAATTAGTTCCGTGTTTCGAATGGGTTTACAGTTTCGAGTAAGCGGCTAGTACAACCAGCACTAGGGCCGAATCGCGACAAATCGAGCCAGGCAAGACCGACCACCGGGGCTCGATGCGTCCACCAACGACGTTGGAGGCATTGCACTCGATGAGTAGCACGACGGAAGTCGCTCCGGTCAAGGAGCGCAAGCGGTCCCTGTACCGCGGGGATCCGGGCATGTGGTCCTGGGTTCTGCACCGCATCACTGGCGTGTTGACGTTCTTCTTCTTGTTCGTCCACGTCCTCGACACGGCGATGGTCCGGGTCAACCCCGAGACGTACGACGCCATCATCGAGACCTACAAGACCCCGCTCGTCGGTCTGATGGAAATCGGTCTCGTCGCGGCAGTGCTGTACCACGCGTTGAACGGCATCCGCGTGATGCTGATCGATTTCTGGTCCAAGGGACCGCAGTACCAGAAGCCGATGCTGTGGGCGATCGCAGTCGTCTGGCTCGTCGTCATGATCCCCGGCGCGGGACGAATCTTCTACAACATGTTCACGGCGGGTGGTCACTGATGTCGACGCAGGGTCCCGAGGCGAAGGTCCTCGGCACGAACTACGACCGTCCGGCCAGCTTGGCCAACCCGCGTTCACCGCGGCGCCAGAGCAAGGGCAACTTCGAGCTCTACGCATGGCTGTTCATGCGCTTCTCCGGCCTGGCACTCGTCGTGCTCGTCCTGGGCCACATGTTCATCATGCTGATGCTCGACGACGGTGTGCACCGCATAAACTTCGCATTCGTCGCCGGCCGCTGGGCCAGCCCGTTCTGGCAGTTCTGGGACCTGACGATGCTGTGGCTGGCGCAGCTGCACGGCGGCAACGGCCTGCGGACGATCATCGCGGACTACTCCCGCAAGGACTCGACGCGATTCTGGCTGACCACGCTGCTGGTGCTGTCGATGATCCTCATCATGGGCGTCGGCACCTACGTCATCTTCACGTTCGATCCCAACATCACGGCGAGCTAAGGACACTGACGCTTACATGCAGGAACATCGTTACGACGTACTGATCGTCGGCGCAGGCGGTGCCGGTATGCGTGCTGCGATCGAGGCCGGACCCCGTGCTCGCACAGCCGTACTGACCAAGCTCTACCCCACGCGCTCGCACACGGGCGCGGCTCAGGGCGGCATGTGTGCCGCTTTGGCCAACGTCGAGGAAGACAACTGGGAGTGGCACACGTTCGACACCGTCAAGGGCGGCGACTACCTCGCCGACCAGGACGCCGTGGAGATCATGGCCAAGGAAGCCATCGACGCAGTTCTCGACCTCGAGAAGATGGGTCTTCCGTTCAACCGGACGCCCGAGGGCAAGATCGATCAGCGGCGCTTCGGCGGCCACACCCGCGATCACGGCAAAGCTCCTGTGCGTCGTGCGTGCTACGCGGCCGACCGCACCGGCCACATGATCCTGCAGACGCTCTACCAGAACTGCGTCAAGCACGACGTCGAGTTCTACAACGAGTTCTACGCACTGGATCTGTGTCTGACCGAGACCGACGACGGTCCTGTCGCGACCGGAATCATCGCCTACGAGCTGTCCACCGGCGAGCTGCACATCTTCCACGCGAAGTCGATCATCTTCGCCACCGGAGGCTCGGGCCGGATCTACAAGACCACCTCCAATGCCCACACCCTCACCGGTGACGGCATGAGCATCGTGTTCCGCAAGGGTCTTCCCTTGGAGGACATGGAGTTCCACCAGTTCCACCCGACAGGTCTCGCAGGCCTCGGCATCCTCATCTCCGAGGCCGTGCGTGGCGAGGGCGGCATCCTGCGCAACGAGTCGGGTGAACGCTTCATGGAGCGCTACGCACCGACCATCAAGGACCTCGCGCCCCGCGACATCGTCGCGCGCTCGATGGTGCTCGAGGTGCTCGAAGGACGCGGTGGCGGCCCGAACAAGGACTACGTCTACATCGACGTCACGCACATTCCCGAGGAAGTTCTGGACGAGAAGCTCCCGGACATCATGGAGTTCTCCCGCACGTACCTCGGCGTCGACCCCGTCAAGGAACCGGTGCCCGTCTACCCGACGTGCCACTACGTGATGGGCGGTATCCCCACCAAGATCCGTGGCGAGGTTCTGCGCAACAACGAGGACATCGTCCCCGGCCTGTACGCGGCCGGCGAATGCGCCTGCGTCTCCGTGCACGGAGCCAACCGTCTCGGCACCAACTCGCTGCTCGACATCAACGTCTTCGGACGTCGTGCCGGCATCGCGGCGGCCGAGTACGCGAACTCGGTCGACTTCACCCCGCTCCCCGAGGAGCCGGCGAAGATGGTGCAGGACTGGCTGGAGTTGATCCTGTCCGACCACGGTCACGAGCGCGCAGCCGACATCCGTACCGAGATGCAGCAGTCGATGGACAACAACGCATCGGTGTTCCGTACGGAGGAACGTCTCGAGACGGCGCTCAAGGATGTTCGCGCCCTCAAGGAGCGCTACAACAAGATCACCGTCGAGGACAAGGGCAAGCGCTACAACAGCGACCTGCTCGAGGCCATCGAACTCGGCTTCCTGCTCGAAATGGCGGAGGTCACGGTCGTCGGCGCACTCAACCGGAAGGAATCGCGCGGCGGACACGCTCGCGAGGACTACCCCGAGCGCAACGACGCCGAGTACATGAAGCACACCATGGCCTACAAAGAGGGCGAAGGTCTGCTGACCGATATCCGCTTGGATTACAAGCCGGTAATCCAAACCCGCTACGAGCCGATGGAGCGGAAGTACTGATATGAGCGCACCAACACTGGACAAGAAGTCCAACGAGTCCGATCTGCCGCCCGTCCCCGAGGGCGCGGTGATGGTCAACCTCAAGATCGCGCGCTTCAACCCCGAGAACGGTGACGGTCAGCGCTGGGACACCTTCCAGGTCCCCACCCTGGCCACCGACCGTCTGCTCAACCTCCTGCTGTACGTGAAGGGCTACCTGGACGGCACACTGACGTTCCGCCGCTCGTGCGCACACGGTGTCTGCGGCAGCGACGCGATGCGCATCAACGGCGTGAACCGTCTCGCCTGCAAGGTGCTCATGCGCGACATGCTCCCCAAGGACTCGTCGAAGACGCTGAACATCACCATCGAGCCCATCAAGGGTCTGCCGGTGGAGAAGGACCTCATCGTCGACATGGAGCCCTTCTTCGACGCGTTCCGCGCCGTGAAGCCGTTCCTCATGACGACGGGCAACGAGCCGACCCGCGAGCGGATCCAGTCCGCAGCGGACCGCGCCCGGTTCGACGACACCACCAAGTGCATCCTGTGCGCGTGCTGCACCACCTCGTGCCCCGTGTTCTGGAGCGACGGCAGCTACTTCGGCCCCGCTGCGATCGTGAACGCACACCGGTTCATCTTCGACAGCCGTGACGAGGGTGCAACCGAACGCCTGGACATCCTCAACGACGTCGAGGGTGTGTGGCGTTGCCGCACCACCTTCAACTGCACCGACGCATGCCCCCGCGGCATCCAGGTGACCAAGGCGATTCAGGAAGTCAAGCGCGCGTTGCTCTTCGCTCGCTAGCAGGCACATCCACAACGGAAAGCGCCCCTTCGCATATGCGAAGGGGCGCTTTCCGTTTCCGGTCTCAGACGAACGCGCTGAAGCCGGTCACACCACGGCCGACGATCAGGTTGTTGATCTGCGCGGTGCCCTCGTAGGAATACAGCGCCTCGGCGTCGGCGAAGAACCTGATGACGTCGTGCTCGATCAGAATTCCGTTGCCGCCCATAATTTCTCGGGCCCAACTCACCACTTCGCGCAACCGCGTCGTACAGAACGTCTTCGCGAGCGCCGCATGCTCGTCGTAGTGGACGCCGTTGTCCTGCAGCCGAGAGACACGAATCGCCATGCCGAGCGAGGCGGTGATGTTCGCCGTCATGCGTGCGATCAGGTCGGAGATGAGCTGGAACGACGCGATAGGAGATCCGAACTGTTCGCGTTCGCGCGCGTACGTCACGGCCCGCTCGTACGCGCCCATCATCACGCCCACGGCCTGAAACGCCACTCCCCCACGGGTCAAGCGGAGCACCTTCGCGGTATCGGCGAACGAGTTGGCGTCGGCGAGCTTGTTGGCGACCGGGACTCGGCAGTTCTCGAGGTGGACGTCCGCATTCTCCACCGCGCGCAGGGAGTACTTGCCCTCGATCTTCTCGGCCCGGAATCCCTCGAAATGCTTTTCGACCACAAAGCCCTTGACCTCGCCATCGGCCTCGTCCTTGGCGAACACGATGGTCAGGTCTGCAAAGGTAGCGTTGCCGATCCAGCGCTTGCTGCCGTTGAGGATCCAGTGATCTCCGTCGAGTCGAGCGGTGGTCTCGAGTCCGCCTGCGACGTCGGAGCCACCGTGCGGTTCGGACAGTCCGAACGCGCCGATCGTCTCCATCCGGCGCATGGCGGGCAACCACCGCTCGCGCTGCTCCTCGGAGCCGAGAATGGAGATACTGCTCATCGCCAGCGAACTGTGCACGCTGAACATCGTTCCGGTGGACGGATCGACCCGCGCGAACTCCATCTCGAGCCAGCCGGTGAGCAGCTTGCGGGAGGCCTTGCGATCGTCGAACGCGTAGCCGAGACCAGCGATCTCGAGCTGGGCGATTTTCGGCATCAGGTGCACCGGCGAGGTGGCCTTCTCCCAGAATTCGTTCGCCCGCGGCGCGACCTCCTCCTGCAGGAACCGGCGGGTACGCAGGACCACCTCGGTCTCGGCCTCGTCGAGCATGCTCTGATACCCGTAGAAATCGGATTCGAGAAAGTCCGGCGACAGTGGTCCGAGGGGCTCGTGCTCGCTCATGTTCGGCTCCTTCGTCTGGCACCTTTCATCGGGCACCGCTACCGATCTTCTACCCGCCGCGCCCGATTCTCACGCATGCACCGCGGCCTTCGCCGGTCAGCGGCGCAGTTCGTCGGAGAGGGTCGCCAGTTCGTCGCCGCCCGCCATTTCCTTGGTGAGGTCGTCGATCGAGATGTCGTGGTGCGCACAGTCCAACGTCTGACGTCCACGATCGAGGAGAACGAAGTGATCTCCGACCATGTACGCGTGATGCGGATTGTGGGTGATGAACACGACGCCGAAGCCCTTCTCCCTGGCCGCCGAGATGTACCGGAGAACCATGCCGGACTGCTTGACGCCGAGAGCGGCGGTCGGCTCGTCGAGAATGAGCACCCGGGCACCGAAGAAGATGGCGCGAGCGATGGCCACGCACTGACGTTGGCCACCGGACAGCGAGCCGATGGGGGCATCGACGTCCGGCAGATCGATACCCATCTTGCGGAGTTCGTCGATGGTCGTCGCGCGCATGGCATGGGTGTCGAGGGTCTTGAAGATCGTGCCCTTGCGCAGTTCCTGGCCGAGGAAGAAGTTGCGCCACACCGGCATCAGGGAGACGACCGCGAGGTCCTGGTAGACCGTGGAGATACCCTGTTCCACCGCCTGCTTCGGCGAACCGAACGTCGTCGCCTTGCCATCGACGAGCAGTTCCCCCTCCGACTGCCGATGCAGACCGGACATGATCTTGATCAGAGTGGACTTGCCTGCGCCGTTGTCACCGAGAACGCAGGTGACCTCACCGGCACCGACGCGGAGGTCTATCCCGTGCAGCGCGATGATGTTGCCGTAGCTCTTGCCGACGCCTTTCAGCTCGATGAGGGGCGTGTTCGCAGAGGACGTCATGGTCACCTTTTCGCCGCGTAGTTGCGGAAGGAACTGTTCGCGATCACTGCGAACAGCAGCATCGCGCCGAGGAAGAACTTGAACCAGTCCGGGTTCCAGCCGGCATAGACGATGCCCTGGTTGGTCATGCCGAAGATGAACGCTCCGATGAAAGCACCGACAGCCGTACCGTATCCACCGGTCAGCAGGCATCCACCGATGACGGCGGCGATGATGTAGAGGAATTCGTTGCCCACGCCCTGGCCGGACTGGACCGTGTCGAACGCGAACAGCAGATGCATGCCGACGAACCAGGCGCAGAAGCCGACGAACATGAACAGGCCGATCTTGACCCGGGTGACCGGGACGCCGACCGCACGCGCCGATTCCTGGTTTCCGCCGACTGCGAAGATCCAGTTGCCGGTCCGGGTCTTCATCAGCACCCAGGTCGCGGCGAGCGTGAACACGATCCACCACACGACGGTGATACGGACCGAGACACCCAGCAGCGAGAACGAGGACGAGAAGAAGGCCTTGGCCGAGTCGAATCCCTCCATGTCCGAGATGGACGGGGTGGCGACCTGGCCGGTGACGAGCTTGGTGACGGCGAGATTGATACCGGTGAGCATCAGGAACGACGCCAATGTGATCAGGAACGACGGAATCTTCGTCGTCATCACCAGGTATCCGTTGAGGAAACCGACCGCAAGTGCCAACACCAGCGCCAATGCAGAGCCCGCCCAGACGTTCAGGTGCAGGTTGTAGGCCAGCATGGAGGCCATGATCGAGGAGAACGTCACCGCAACCCCGGTGGAGAGGTCGAATTCTCCGCCGATCATCAACAGGGAGACACCGATCGCCATGATGCCGATGGTCGAGGATGCGTACAGCACGGTGGCCAGAGCCTCGGGCGATCGAAACGGCGGTGCCACGATGCAGAAGAAGACGAAGATGGCGACCGCGCCGAACAGGGCACCGACCTCCGGTCGAATCAGCAATCGCTGCAACGGTTTCTGCTTCTTGACCCGCTCGTCTGCGATCACGGTGTGTTCGGACAGGGCCGGATCGGCCTGTGTGGACATGAATTTCCTTCCGCGCCGGAGCGACGCACTCAGCGCGTGCCGTTACGGGCGTATTCGGCGACCGCGTCGATGTTGGTCGAATCGATGAACGCGGGCCCGGTCAGCACCGGTGTACCTCCACCGATCGTGTTGCCGTTGTTGAGGTAGAGCCACAACGAGTCGATGGCCAGGTAACCCTGCAGATACGGCTGCTGATCGATGGCCCACGCCACGTCGCCAGACTCGATCGCATCGACGAGTGCTGCGTTGGTGTCGAACGTGACGATCGTGGCGTCGCTGCCCGCATTGGTCTTGGACTGCACCGCAGTCAGAGCGATCGGAGCGGCGAGGGCGATGATGTGGTCGATCGTCGGATCCTGCTGCAGCTTGGCCGTGATGGTCGACTCCACGGACGGCATGTCCTTGCTGTTGACGTTGAGGATCTCGGTGGTGCCTCCGGTGAAGCCTTGCCTGACGCCGGCGCAGCGAGCCTCGAGTGCCACCGCGCCCTGCTCCTGGATGATGCACAGCGTCTTGCGAGCACCGTCCTCGGTGAGGCGCGCTCCAGCAGCCTGTCCGGCGATGGTCTCGTCCTGGCCGAAGTACTGCTGGACTCCCATGTCCTTCCAGGAGTCGTAGCCGGAATTGAACGCGACGACCGGAATGCCTGCGGCGCTTGCCGTCTCGACTGCGGAGGCCATCGCGTCGGGCTTGGCCAGAGTGACCGCGATTCCGTCGACCTTCGAGTCGATCGCACTCTGGACGAGGTTGGCCTGGTTGGGTGCCTCGGGATCTGCGGAGTAGCGCAGTTCGATGTTGTCCTTGGCCGCGGCGGCCTCGGCACCCTTGCGGACCAGATCCCAGAAGGTATCGCCGGGAACCTCGTGCGTGATCATCGCGATCGTCGCCGACGGAGTGTCGGCGACTCCCGCGTTGCTTCCGTCGTCGGACGATCGAGGAGCCCCACCGGTGCTCGAACAGGCCGCGACAGTCAGTGCTGCGACCGCACAGACCGCGCCGACCGCGATCGGCCCGCGTCTTTGCCGAAACCTCATTGCACTTCCCTTTCCAACAACCGGCTCTCGAACACCGACGAATCCGAGCCGCCGACCTGATCACTGTAAGAAACGATCGGTACCCGTCACGCATCTTCGACGATTATTCGTCACACAACAGAACCGGGGTGTGCACCACCGAACCTCGGACGACATGAGAGAACTCTCATCTCCGATTCACGTGGCCACAATCCACCGTCGTCAGACTCGGCCGTGTGCGAACCATCATCGTCTCGGCCCTGGGACTGCTCACGCTCGCCGTGCTCGTCACCGCATTGCTGACGACTCGATCGACGGGCGAGCAGACCCCGTTGCCCGCACCCATCGTTGCACCCGCCGCACCCGTGCAATCCGCCCCGGGTACCCCACAACCCGTTCCCCCTCTACCTGGACCGAGTGAACCCACGCCCACCCCCGCGCCACAACCGGTGGCACCGGACGGATTCGTGCCCCCGCCTCCGCTACCGCCTGCCGACTGGGACGATGACTTCGACGACGACTGGGATGACGATGACGACGACTGACCTTGCTGCGAGACCGACCACGTGATGCGGACGCGACTGCTCGCCCTACGCCCGACGAGCGCCAGGAGCCGCATCTTCTCGTGGGTGCTCCTGCTGGTGCTGGCATCTCTGGCGGCCGTCACCGTCACCACCTGGCTGCTCATGATCCGCGCGACCGACAATCGCATGCGCGAATCGCTGCGCACCGAGATCGCCGAGTTCACGACCCTCACCGACGCGGGCGTCGACCCGGGAACCGGCGCACCGTTCGACGACATCAACGACGTGCTCCGCGTGGTGATCACCTACAACCTCGCCCGCCCCAACGAGAAGTTCCTGGGCTACGTGGACGGTGCCTTCGCCGTGCAGAGCAGGCAGCAGGCACCGGTGCGACTGTCCGACGACAACGGCTTCACCGCCGAGGTGGGTACCGTCACCGCGCCCGTCGAGGGTTCGTATTCGAGCGCGGCAGGTGAAGTGGTGTACCTCGCGGTGCCGGTCTCCCTGGCGGGCGACCCGGTGACCGGGGTCGTGGTCGCCGCCTACTTCGCCGACCAGGAACGCGCCTCCGCCGACGAGACCGCGACCCTGATGCTCGTCGTCGGCGGCGTCACCTCGGTGCTGGCGGCGGTCGGGGCGTGGTTGGTCGCGGGCCGCATCATGTCTCCGATCAGACACATCACCGCCACCGCCAGAACGATCACCGAGACCGACCTGTCCGGCCGAATCACCGATGCCAGAACAACGGGTCGAGGCGACGACATCGGAGCCCTGATCGACACACTGAACTCGATGCTCGACCGAATCGAGTCGGGTGCGGCCAGTCAGCGCAGATTCCTCGACGACGCAGGCCACGAGCTCCGCACTCCCATCACCATCGTCCGAGGTCATCTCGATGTGCTCGACCACGACGACCCCGCCGACGTTCGCGATACCGTTGCGCTGGTCGACGACGAACTCGATCGGATGAACCGGCTCGTAGCCGACCTGTTGCTGCTCACCCGGGCCGACCAGACGAGCTTCGTCACCCCTGTGGTCACCGATGTCGACGCGCTCACCCGAAGCGTGTTCGACAAGGTGACCACCCTCGCCGACCGGGAGTGGGTGCTCGAGGCGAGCGCAACCGTCCACGCACCGCTCGACGCACAACGACTGACTCAGGCGTTGCTGGCACTGGCGGACAACGCAACTCACCACACGACGCCCGGCAGTCGCGTCGGCATCGGATCCCAACTGTCCGACGGTGACATCCGGTTCTGGGTCACCGACTCGGGCCCTGGAATCGAGCGCGACGAACAGGAACGAATCTTCGAGCGCTTCGCCCGCGGTCGCAACGGAACCAGACGCACCGAGGGCGCAGGTCTCGGCTTGTCCATCGTCACCGCCATCGCACAGGCCCACCGTGGACGGGTCAGTGTCGGCAGCGCACCGGGACACGGGGCCACGTTCACCATCGCGATTCCACTGACCGATTCCCCTCCCCCGCAGAAGGATCGACCATGGCCCGCATCCTGATCGCCGAAGACGAACCCCGCATCGCCTCGTTCGTGCACAAGGGACTGCGAGCGAGCGGTTTCAGCACGACGACCGTCTCCGACGGCAGATCCGCGTACGAACACGCGCGCAGCGGCGACTTCGATCTGGTGGTACTCGACATCGGGTTGCCGATCATGGACGGCTTCGAGGTACTGCAGCGACTGCGCGGAGAGCAGTGCGAGATACCGGTGATCGTGTTGACCGCACGCGACAGCGTCCAGGACGTGGTGTCCGGTCTCGAAACCGGTGCCGACGACTACATGGCCAAGCCGTTCCGCTTCGAGGAACTGCTGGCGCGCATCCGAGTTCGCCTGGGCACCAAACGAACCGTCGACACCACACAGCTCGCGGTCGCCGACCTCACCCTCGACCTGCGTACCCGGCGAGCTGTGGTGGGAGACCGCACCGTCGACCTGTCGGCACGAGAGTTCGCCCTGGCCGAGACCTTCATGCGCCACCCCGGCCAGGTCCTCTCGCGAGAGCAACTCCTGTCACAGGTGTGGGGATACGACTTCGACCCGGGCTCCAATGTCGTCGACGTCTACGTCCGCTACCTTCGGGCGAAGTTCGGTGCCGCCCGAATCGAGACAGTCCGCGGAATGGGATACCGACTCGCCGAGACATGAGTGGCGTCGGCCGGTGCCGACGCCACTGCTGGAGTGTCAGTCGTCCCAGTCGTGATCGTCGTTGTCGTCGTCCAGATCGTCGTTGTCGTCGTCCAGATCGTCCCAGTCGTCGTCGCGGTCGTCGAGATCGTCGTTGCGGTCGTCGAGATCGTCGTACCGGTCGTCGTTGCGGTCGTCCAGATCGTCGTTGCGATCATCCCAATCGTCGTCGTAGCGGTCGTTCGGGATCTGGGTCGGCGCGGGCTGTTGGGGAGCTGCCGGCGGGGTCGGAGCCGAATCCGATTCCGACAGAGGCTGTTCCACCGAGATCGAGGACGGCCGCTGCTGGGTGGGGCCGTCGTCGGCGATAGCGAGTGCGCCGACGCTTCCGAGGGTGACGACAACGGCTGCTGCACCGACGATCATGAACTTTCCTGGCATTCTCATGGCTGCTCCTTCGATCCGGGTTCTGTGGGCCACCGTTTCGGTGATGACTCAACGATCGCTGTCGAACGTGAGAAGCGAAGGAGCACAACATGAGCGAGTTCTCATACTGGCGACGGGCAAGTGCGGCGACGCGAGATCGACATTCGGCCGTTGTCGGTGACGGTGTCGGGACAAGATCCGGAGCGGTCGTTCGGGCGACCCTCGCCGGTGGGTCGCCACGTCACCCGACCCCTGAGCGCCTATGGTGATTCGCGATGAAAAGGATTCGAGTGTGTGTGGCCGTGTCGGCAGTGTCGATGGTTCTCGTCGGCATGGGCTGTGGACCGGCTCTGGCGCAACCCGCCGGCGAGCCACCGGCGGTGACGACGACACCGCCGTTCACGACGCCCGACACCGACAGCTGCCCGTACGCCGCGTCTCCTCCCCCGGCGATCGACCTGTCCGAGGTACCGGAACCTGGAAGCACTGCCCCGCAACCACTCCCGATTCCCGCCGAGGCCGTCGGCGGTGATCGGCTCGCCGAGTGTGGAGCGGTGCTGCCGGACGGGGCTCCCCCGTTACCTGCGGATATCTCGGCAACCGGGTTCGTGGTGGCCGACATGGACTCCGGCTCCGTTCTGGCCGCCAAGGATCCGCACGGGCGACATCGGCCGGCGAGCACGATCAAGGTGCTGCTTGCGATCGTCGCCCTCGACGAGCTGAACTTGAACGACCGGATCACCGCGACCGCAGAGGACGCCGATGCAGAGGGCAGTGCCGTCGGCATCGGAGAGAACGGTGTCTACACCAATCTCCAATTGATGCAGGGCCTGGTGATGGCGTCGGGAAACGATGCAGCGCATGCGTTGTCCAGGCAGTTGGGCGGCGACGCGGCCACCGTGGACAAGATGAATGCCAAGGCCGCAGAACTGGGTGCGCTCGATACGCGCACCGCCACGCCGTCGGGTCTCGACGGTCCTGGCATGGCGAGCTCTGCCTACGACCTGGCGTTGATCTACCGCGCGGCCATGCGTGATCCGACCTTCGCACAACTGATTTCGACCGAGAACGTTCAGTTTCCCGGCTACCCGAAGGACCCCACGATCCCGGACGACCAAGACCGGCCCGGGTTCACCCTCTCCAACGACAATCAGCTGCTCTACAACTACGAGGGCGCACTCGGAGGCAAGACCGGGTACACCGACGATGCTCGACAGACATTCGTCGCAGGAGCAGAGCGGGGCGGTCGACGTCTCGTCGTGACGATCATGAAGGGCGACGTGCTGCCGATCCGGCCCTGGGAGCAAGCGGCGCGCCTGTTGGACTACGGGTTCGCTCTCGATTCGAGCCGCGGCATAGGCGAACTCGTGGAGCCGCAGTCGACGTCCGCGGTGACGAGCACACGTGCGCCCGAGGCCACGCCGACTCTCGCCCAGCCACCCGCATCGGCGTCGGGGTCGAGCTCCCGCCAGTCCGAGATGCAGGCACAGGGCGACACCGTCGTTCGCATCGCGATAGGTGTCATCGGTGCGATCGTGGTGATCGGGCTGCTGTGGGGAGCTCGGCGGCTTTCGCGCAACCGCTGATCAGCGACGCCGGTTGCGCAATCCCGCGACGCCGAGAGCTGCGAGGGCACCGGCACCCACCAGCGCCAGACCGCCCGTCACGCCAGGTCCTTCGCTGACCTCGACCCTCGTGTTGATCACTGCCGGCTCCGGCGCCGGAACATGCGCTTCGGCCAAGCTTTCGCGTGTCGTCGCAGCGAACGACGTGGAGAACAGCACCAGCCGTGACGTCGTGAACACGAACACCAGCAGGCCGATGATGGGACCGAAGACCACGCCCGCGGGCCCGCTCGTCACCGATGCCAGGTAGAGGGCACCGAGCTGCTTGAAGATCTCGAACCCGACGGCAGCGAGCAGCGCACCTTTGGCTGCGCTGCGCCACGACACCGGCTCGCGCGGCAGCCTCGAGATCACCCAGGTGAACAACGCCCAGGTGCCCGCAAGCGCAAGGAGAATCGAGAAGACGCGCAGCGCGACGCCCACTCCTGGGATGGAATCGAGATTGGCCCACTCCAGAATGCTGCGCATCAGGTCACCTCCGGCCAGCGCCGACAACGCCAACGACAGCACCAGCGCGGTCCCCAGCCCGAGCAGCGCGGCGAAATCCTTGGCCTTGGTGGCAAGAAAACCACCCTGCTCGTGCTGGCTCTCCCACATGGCGGTCAGTGCCTCGCGTAGGTTCGCGATCCAACCGAGACCGGCATACAGGGCACCGAGCAGACCGATGATGCCGACGCTCGTCCGAGAATCGATGGCCGTCTGAATCAGCGAATTGATGGTCTCACCGAAGCTGCCGGGCACGTTCTCGGCAATCTGCGACTGGATCTCGGCAAGCCACTCGGGCTGATTCACCAGCACGAACCCGGCGATCGCGAACGCGACCATCAGCAGTGGGAACAGGGCCAGCACACTGAAGTACGTCATGCCTGCGGCGTAGTAGTCGCCCTTCTGACCCTGATACCGCTGCGCAGCAACAACAGTGTGATCGAGCCACGGCCACCGTTCGCGCCGGTCGTCGAGGATCGCCTTGAAATCGGGCATGGCACTCACCTTCTCGCTGTCGTCGCCTGCTGTCGGATCGTGTCGCCACGGTGCTGCGCCTCGAACTACTCTTTGCCGAAATGCAGCACGCCCAAACTCGGTGTGCCGTAGATGCTATGCACCCGGCGACAGGAAACCCACCCTGTCGTAGACCTGAGCGAGCGTTCGACTCGCCACTTCCCTGGCTCGATCCGCACCGGCCGCGAGGATGCGGTCGAGTTCGGCCACATCGGCCATGAACCCGTCCATCCGCTCCCGCAGTGGAACGACGAACTCGGTCAGAACGTCGGCCGTGTCGGACTTGAGGTCGCCGTATCCCTTACCCGCGTAGCCGGCAACGAGATCGTCGATACTCGCGCCTGACAGCGCGGACTGAATCACCAGAAGATTGCTGACGCCCGCCTTGTTCTCCGGATCGAACACGATGTCGCGTTCGTTGTCCGTCACTGCCGAACGAATCTTCTTCGCCGACACCTTCGGATCGTCGAGAATGTTGACGATGCCCGCCGGATTCGACGAGGACTTGCTCATCTTCGCGGTGGGATCCTGCAGATCGAAGATCTTCGCGGTGCCCTTGATGATGTGCGCATCGGGCACGACGAACGTCTTCTTGAACCGCGTGTTGAAACGCTGCGCCAGATCACGAGTCAACTCCAGGTGTTGCCGCTGATCCTCGCCCACGGGAACCAGATTCGGCCGATAGAGCAAGATGTCGGCGGCCTGCAGAATCGGGTAGGTGAACAGTCCGACGCTGGTGTGATCGCGTCCCTGCTTGGCCGACTTGTCCTTGAACTGAGTCATCCGCGCCGCTTCGCCGAATCCGGTGATGCAGTTCAGAACCCACGCCAACTGCGCATGCTCGGGTACCTGACTCTGAACGAACAGCGTCGACTTCTCCGGATCGATTCCCACCGCGAGCAACTGCGCAGCGGCCACTCGGGTGCGGCGGCGCAGTTCCTTCGGGTCCTGTGGAACGGTGATCGCATGCAGGTCCGGGATGAAATAGAACGCGTCGAACTCGTCCTGCAACTCCACCCAGTTCCGCACCGCACCCAGGTAGTTACCGAGATGGAACGAATCGGCAGTGGGTTGGATGCCGGAGAGCACCCGCCGACGCGGACCCTGCGGAGTGTCGATGGAGTCGGAAGAAGACATACCGCAATCTTTTCACGACCCCATCGACGCCAACTCCCTGCCTAGCCAACACGGGTCACTCCGCAGGCTCCGCACCGGAACACGGGTCACTCCGCAGGCTCCGCACCGGAACACGGGTCACTCCGCAGGCTCCGCTCTAGCGGTAGCGCACAGTCACCGGCGCGTGATCGGACCATCGCTGGTCGTACGCCTCGGCCCGCTCGGTGCTCGCTTCCTTGGCGCGCTCGGCCAGATCACTCGTGGCCAGCTGATAGTCGATTCGCCAGCCGGCGTCGTTGTCGAAGGCCTTGCCGCGGTACGACCACCAGCTGTACGGACCTTCGACGCCCGGGTGCAGTGCCCGTACGACGTCGGTCCAGGGAGCCTTCCCGGCGAGCAACCGCGTCACCCACTCGCGTTCCTCGGGCAGGAAGCCGGAGTTCTTGCGGTTGGTCTTCCATGCCTTGAGATCGGCCTCGGTATGGGCGATGTTCCAATCGCCGCACACCACCACGTCCCGATCGTCGGACTCAGCGGCCTTTGCCGTCTTGGCCAGATACTTCGCGAACGCCGCCATGAAGCGTTCCTTCTCGTCCTGCCGCTCGGTACCCACCTCGCCCGATGGCAGATACAGGCTCGCGACGGTGATATCGCCGAAATCGCCCTCGATGTACCGACCTGCATCGGCGAACTCGACGGCCCCGATGCCGGTACGAATCGCATCGGGAGCCGCCTTCGACAGCAAGGCCACCCCGTTGCGTCCCTTCGCGGACGGCTCGGCCGAGGCCAGGTGCCAGCCCGCATCGAGGGCCGGGGCCAGCGCCTTGGTCAGCTCCCCGTCGTTGGCGCGGGTTTCCTGCAGGCAGATGACGTCGGCATCGGTGGCCTCGAGCCACGGCAGCATGCCCTTGCGAACAGCTGCGCGAATTCCGTTGACGTTGACAGTGGAAACAGTGATCGGCACGCCGACGACGGTAGCGGAGCCCACCGACAGAGCGCGGACGGGCTGCTTACCTGGGGTCGTTCCTGCAGGCTCCACTCCCGCTGCCCGGGGTCATTCCTGCCCGGCCTGCTGTCGACGCCTCGGCTTCGCCCCGGGTTTCGGCGCGGTGACCACCGACGTCACCTCCGGCACCACCACCGGTTCACGATCGATGCGTCGGTAGACGATGTGCTGTTGGACGTAGGTCCACATGTTGTTGCTCACCCAGTACAGCAACACCGCGACCGGCAACACCGGGCCGCCGACGAGCACGCCTGCCGGGAACACCCAGAGCACGAGCTTGTTCATGATCGCGGTCTGCGGGTTTGCGAGCGCCGCTGCGTCCTGCCGGGCGACGGACGCCCGCGAGTTCAGATGAGTCGCCACCGCCGCAACGATCATCAACGGAACCTCAACGAACGCGATGCTCCACACCGACGGCACTCCCCCGAACGGACCGAATGCCTCGAGCACTTCCCGAGAGCTGTTGACGGCAGCGGAGATCGGCGCACCGAAGAGTCGTGCGTCGAGGAAGGACTGCACATCGGCAGCGCTGAAGACGTAGTTCGCGGTGTTCGCATTTTCCTGAGCAGTCATACCGAGATGACCGAATCCGGTACCGGTTCGGTTGAACGAGCGCAGCACGTGCAGCAGACCGATGAAGACCGGGCCCTGGGCCAGCAGGGGCAGGCACCCCATCAAGGGGTTGAAACCGTGTTCCTGCTGCAACTTCCGCATTTCGGTTGCTTGCCGAGCACGGTCCCCGGAGTACTTCCTCTGTACTGCCTCGAGCTGGGGCTTCAGTTTCTTCATGGCGAGCTGGGAACGAATCTGGCCGACGAACGGCTTGATCAGCAGCGCACGCAGTGTGAAGACCAGGAATATCACCGCCAAGGCCCAGGCGAAGCCGTTGTCGGGGCCAAGCACGGACCCGAAGACTCTGTGCCAGAACCACAGCACCGCGGAGACGGGATAGTAGACGAAATCGAGCATGGTGGAGCACCTCACTGTGAGAGAAGTCGGTCGGTCGGCGTCTCGACCGGATCTCGCAGTGGCTCAGATCAACTGGAGCCACCGGTCCGGCCCACGGACCGGACCGGGTGCTCTGGGCATGGGGCGACCCGGCGCATCGGGTTGCTGTTGCCTGCGGAACGATCCCCGAAGCCGCCGCCCGTCCGCGCCTGCGGAATCCGACGACAGCGGTGCGATCACTGCCAGGTCGGACGGCGCACCGAGGACGACAAGGGACGCCGCGACCAACGCACCGAACATCGCTATCTGTGCGGCGGGTTGGGCGTCGACGACGGTGAAGACGACCAGCAGGACGGCGAGAACGCCGACCAGCGTCCCGGCGTAGCGTCGAATCGCCAGGTGAGGGGTTCGAGAATCGAGCATCTTCGGTTCCTTGGGACAGCCTCGCGGACAACGGGTTGCGAAGGCGTGGGGGAACTTTCGAGCTACAGAGCCCCCACCAGTGCACCGGGTGCACGTGGCTGTGGGCGGCCCGGAGCATCCGGGCGATGTTGACGCCGGAACGACCCTCGAAGGTGGCGTTCCTCTGCGGCGGGGCCGGCATTCGGCAGCAGGCGCAGCAGTGCCGGCACATCGACACGATGTGCGAGCAGCATCAGCGTTGCCAGCGCCGCGACGAGGATCAGGGCCACGTCCGCGGTTGCGGTCGGCATCGTCAGGTACAGCGCCACGAGGAGCAGTGAGGTGACGACCATGCTCTGGTATCTCATCGCGCACCTCCCCGTTCCGACGCCTACCCGATGATTCGAGTCGTTGCTTAGGGTACAGATACCGAGGGGTCCGTGCACAGGTGCCAGGTATCGCCGACGAACACCGGCCCGCGAGCCTGAACACAGGGACGCACGTAGCTGGGCAGTCGCTCGAGCTCGGCGTCGGCGTCGGCCGACAACCCACCCACGTAGGACGTATCGATACGTCCGGTCTGCTCGAAGCGATCGACGTTGTGCCGTGCGATGTACGCATCCGGGTTCAGAGCCGCCAGCGTGAGCACGGTCAGAACCGCACCGACGCCTACTGCTCGTGGAAGCCGGCGCCCCGACATCCGCACGCCCGAGACCAGAAGCAGAACGAAGACCGAACCCAGCCACCACTCCACGGCCGTGACGAACAACCTGAGGGTGGTGTAGCCGTACTGCTGCTCGTACAACGACATTCGATGCAGGGCCGACGCAACGATCACCAACGACAGCAGGCAGAGCCCACCGAGCAGGGCCCGCAATGCACTTCGATCACGGCGATCCTCGCGTCGAGCCTTCGCGACCGTGACCGCGATGACGAGCAGTGTCAGTACCGTCACTGCGAGCAATTGCCAGAAGCCCTGCCGGGCGTATTCGGCATTGGTCAGACCCTCCGTGGTCACCACGTGCCCTTGCCCGCCGAACAGCGTCGGCACCTGGAACCCCACGAACACGACGAACAGGGCCACCACCGCCCCGAGGGGAACCATCCACTCCCACAACTGCACCGATCGACGCGGCGACGGCGCGAGGCGATCGAACCGAGGCGGATGCAGCGCGACGTAACAGACAGCGAGCGCACCACCTGCGGTGAGCACGAAGACGAGGGTGCGTCCGAGAATCGATGCGGCATCGAACTCGGGCGTCACCGCGCCCAGGGCATCCGAGAAACGCTTGTCGGCCGCACCGAACAACGCCGCGAACACGACGAAGAGCGCCACGGTCACGACGGCCACCATGCCGATACGCACCGGCCGAGGCCCCTCCAGATCGATCGAACCGGCTCCGCGTCGAGTCCACCGTGCCACCCGCACCGGCAGCAACACCGGCAGGAGAGCGCCGAGTGCAATTCCCGTCCACGTCCAGGCGCGGGAGAGCACAACCACTCCGACCACGATGGCGAGCGTCGTCGACATCGTCACGATCCACTCGGCCGCGCGCAGCGCAGACACGCTCGCCAATGCCAGCACTCCTGCCACGCCGGCCCACTCCCACCGCGAGAGCCTGCCACTGCGGGCTGCGAGCACAACACCCACGAAGGCCAGGGCGGTGATCAGCACGCCGAACGTGTTGTCCATCAACGTCACTGCACCGATCAGTCCGGCAACAGCGGACCCGAGCAGCGCCGCACGAGGTGGCTGCGAATACCGCAGCACCGGCCAGGTGCGCGGCCCCCAGAGAGAGCGCCTGTGCTTCGTTCTCGGATGAATCGGAATGTCGATCGTGCTCATGACTCTTCCCTCTTCTGTGTTTCGGGCATGACAGGTCGGCGGCTGCAGTCCGGGGACGAGCAGTCGCGGTTCGGATGGATCGATGAATTCAGTGCTCGGGGATGGCCACTCTGATGTGGCAGCCGAATTCGCTGTCGAGAACGTCGATGGTTCCGCCGTGCAGTTCGGTGGCCCAACGGGCGATGCCGAGGCCGAGACCTGTTCCGCCGTCGGTGGATCCGCCGCGAGTGAATCGGTCGAACACCGCAAGGCGGTCGGCGGGCGCGATGCCCGGTCCCTGGTCGACGACGTCGAATGCGTACGCCCCGCCGATTCGATGGGCGCGTAGCGTCACGGTGCTCGAATGAGGAGAATGCCGCACGGCGTTGTCGACGAGGTTGGTGATCACCTGCGTCATACGCGACCGGTCGGCCAGGACGGTCGCATCGCCGGGCGAGACGACGATCGACACTCGTTCTCTGTGAACGGAGGTGGCGTCCTCGAGGAATTGCCGGACCTCGAACTCCTCCGGGGCAATGGTGAGCACACCGCCCTCCACCCGCGACAGATCGAGCAGTTCGCTGACCAGATCTCCGAGTCTCTCGGTTTGGCGCAGCGCCACCGACAGCGTTGCGGGATTCGCGTCGGTCACCCCGTCGACCATGTTCTCGAGCACGGCACGCAGGGCAGCGATGGGCGTCTTCAACTCGTGGGAAACGTTGCCGATGAGTTCGCGGCGGTACTTCTCCGCGGCTTCGAGATCACTTGCCATGGTGTTGAACGCCGTGGCGAGCTCGCCCACCTCGTCCTTCGATGTTGCCCGCACTCGGGTCGAATAATCGCCTCGCGCCATCGCTTTGGCGGCCGAGGTCATCTCGCGCAGCGGTGACGTCATGCCGTGGGCGACCAATTGTGTTGCGGCCAAGGACACGACGAGCGCTGCGAGGAGGGTGTAGCGGAATTGCCAGCCCGCTCCGATCCAGAAGACGACGCTCGCGAGCACCAGCACTATGCCCACGACGAGCGAGACCTTGAGCTTGAACGACCGCAACGGATCCAACGGGCGCGGCAGCATGCGGGTCATCGCGGCGACTCCACGGCATAGCCCACGCCGTGGACGGTCCGAATGAGATCGCCACCGAGTTTGCGACGCAACGCTTTCACGTGAGAATCGACCGTCCTGCTGCTGGCCGAATCATCCCAGCCCCACAGTTCCGACAATAGGGTCTCTCGCGACACGGCACTGCGCGGCCGAGCAGCCAGATAGGCGAGGATGTCGAATTCCGTTCTGGTCAAGTGGATGTCACCGGAGGAAGTGGTCACCCGCCGTTCCCGGTGATCGATCTGTACGTCACCGACTCGAACCGCCTGAGGTTCGGCGGCCACCGTACGCTCGGCACGCCGGACCAAGGCGTGCACGCGAGCGACCAACTCGCGCATGCTGAACGGCTTTCCCAGGTAGTCGTCCGCGCCGACGCCCAGGCCGACGAGCATGTCCGTCTCGTCGGACTTGGCCGTCAACATCAGCACCGGGACCGGACGGGACGCCTGGATACGACGGCACACTTCGAGCCCGTCGAACCCGGGCAGCATCAGATCGAGCACCACAACGTCGGGATCGATCCGGGCGCACGCGTCGACGGCAGACGGGCCGTCGGCGGCAGTGACGACCTCGTACCCTTCGCCGCGCAGCCGAGCGGCAACGGCCTCGGAGATCGTGGGCTCGTCGTCGACGACGAGAACTGTGCGGCTCATGAGAACTGACCCTAGAGGGCGCACGTGGAGGAGCCCGTCGGGAAATGTGGAGGTTCGGTGAAAGTTGAGCCAGGCCTTTCACGGCGCGGCGACCGACGGACTCACCGACACGCTGAAATTAGGGTGGGCTACCCTTCCCGATGTTAGCCAACCCTTACGAAAGGCGTATCGATGCACATCCGACCACTTCACCGAACCTGGGCGGTGTGCGCCATTGCGCTGACCACCGTGGGACTGCTGACTGCCTGCTCGAACTCCACCGACGAGCCGGCACCGACGGTCGGTGCGTCCTCCGATTCGGCCGCCTTCCCGGTCACGATCGAGCACGCGTTCGGTGAGACCGTTGTGCCCGAAGAACCGACTCGTATCGTGGTGGCCGGTTACACCGAGCAGGACACCGTCTTGGCGCTCGGCGTGATCCCCGTCGGCGTCACGGAGTGGTATGGCGAACAGCCGTACGCAACCTGGCCCTGGGCGCAGGCAGCTCTGGGCGACGCTCAGCCCGAAGTGCTCTCGAACGACGATGGATTCGAGACGGAGAAGATCGCCGCACTCGAGCCCGATCTGATCATCGCCACCAATGCAGGCCTGACGGCGGACACGTACGACACGCTCAGTGACATTGCCCCGACGCTCGCCCAGTCGGACGCGTCGACCGCCTATTTCGAGCCCTGGGACGTCCAGGCGCAGAAGATCGGACGTGCGCTCGGTAAGAAGACCGAGGTCGATGCCCTGATCGACGGCGTCGATCAGAAGTTCGCCGACGCTGCGGCCGCACACCCGGAGTTTGCCGGCACGAAGGCGATCTTCTTGCAGAACGCGTTCTACGAGGGCAAGGCGATCGCGTACCAGGACGGGTTGAGCACCGACTTCCTGACCGAATTGGGCTTCGTCATTCCCGACGACATCGACGCCTACGTTCCGGCCGACGGCAGCGCGCAGGCGAGCATCCCGCTCGAGAATCTGTCGGTCCTCAACGCCGCCGACGTGCTGATCTGGGGAACCGAGGAGCCCGGCGATCGCACGGAATTGGAGAAGGAGGCGATGTACGACGCACTCGAGCCGGTGAAGGACGGCAACCTCGTGTTCACCGACGGTGTGACGGCCGGCGCGATCTACTTCACCAGCGTGCTGAGCCTGCCGTACGTGATCGACAAGCTGGTTCCGGCTCTGGACGACGCTCTCGGTGGATCGCCGGCAACGATCACCGGCTGATCCCGGGCGCTCCTACGCCGCGGAACGCTTGTCCATCCACATGGCGGTGGCCAGTACACCGAGACCGGCCACCGCCAGGCCCGAGCCGACGGCGGCAGGTGCCGTGTAGCCGAAGCCCGCGGCGATCACGGCTCCACCGACTGCCGCTCCGATGGCGTTGGCCAGATTGAACGCGGCATGGTTGAGCGATGCGGCGAGCGTCTGGGCGTCCTCGGCCACGTCCATCAACCTCGTCTGCAGGCCCGGCACCACCGAGGAGCCGGACGCGCCGATGAGGAACACCACGAGAAGCGCGGTGATCGGATTGTGTGCGGCCACGACGAACACGGCAAGGAACACGGCCGTCGCGGCCAGACCGACAAAGGTGCCCTTGAGCTGGTAGCGGTCGGCGAGCCATCCGCCGGCATAGTTTCCGACGACCATTCCGAGTCCGTAGATCATCAGGGCGACCGGAACGAGCGCGCGGGCGAGACCGGCGACGTCGGTCAGCGTCGACGCGATGTAGGTGTAGACCGCGAACATGCCACCGAATCCGACGATGCCCACGAACAGGGTCATCCACACCTGACTGCGGCGCAGTGCGCCCAGTTCGGTGATGGGGCTGGTGGTCGGCATCGCGTCGAGTCGTGGCATCCAGAGGACGAGGGCGGCGACGGTGAGGGCACCGATGACGGCCACGAGTGTGAATGCACTACGCCATCCCAGCGCCTGCCCGATCCACGTCGCCACCGGGACGCCGACGACGTTTGCGACCGAGAGTCCCATCATGACCATCGCGACGGCCTTGGCTCTCTTACCCGGTTCGGCGAGGTGGGCAGCCACCAGCGCGGCCACTCCGAAGTACGCACCGTGTGGCAGACCCGCGACGAAGCGCGAGGCGACGAGCTCGTTGAAGCTGGGCGCGAACACCGTGCCGAGGTTGCCGAGCGTGAAGGCCACCATCAGCGCCAGCAGCAACATCCGCCGGGGGACGCGAGCGGCCAGGGCCGCGATGGTCGGCGCACCGACCACAACGCCGAGCGCATACGCGGAGATCATGTGGCCGGCCGAGGGCTCGGAGATCCCCATCGTCGTCGCGATGTCCGGCAGCAAGCCCATCGACGCGAACTCCGTGGTGCCGATCCCGAAGCCGCCGATGGACAGTGCCAACATCGCGAGCTTGCGGCGGGTCGAGTGCGGTCGATGACTGACACTCAGACCACTCGACACCTTGCCGCGCACAGCGCTGACTCGGGCAAGAGCGGAATCGGTGCCAGTCACAGCAGTACAACCTTCGTGTGCAAATAGGGGGCAGAAGAAGCGGCCGGGATTCGAGCCTGCGATCCGAGACCGACCGGGTCCGACCCAGAAGGCAACGTCGCTCCGATCAATTGTCTTCCCCGAGGCAGCTCGTTTCGCGTCGATGAGCGGTGATTGTCCTCACCCGAGCATCTGCTCGAGCTCCACCCGAGCGCGGTGCGCGTGCCCTCGTTCCGGTCGAGGGCCATCACCGGCTAGGATCTTCGCCAGGTCATGAGTGCCAGCATCGAGCCCCGGCTTGCTGGCCGGCAACCCTCCAACCGCGGTGGGGTGCCCCGGGTGAACGACCGGGCCGATCCGGCATGCGAGTGCCGTATCGACAAGCGCGGGTCCGCAGGAAGCGGACCCACTGAACCTTCGGTCCCCAGGGGCCGAAGCCTGTCAGGAGGTTCTCTCATGTGTTGCTGTACCGATACGCCCCGTAGCGCTCGACTTCTCGAGCTTCATTCGACATTCGATTCGTCTCGAACAGACTCGTCTCAGAAAACGGAGTATCACCAGCCATGACCGATTCCACCCCCGACGTCGTCGACGCCACCGGAGCTCCCACCGAGGATCCGTTCACCGATCCCGCGGCCGACTGGAGTTTCGAGACCAAGCAGATCCACTCGGGTCAGACCCCGGACGGCACCACCAGGGCTCGTGCGTTGCCGATCTACCAGACCACCTCGTACACGTTCGACAACACCGACCACGCAGCCGCGCTGTTCGGACTGGCCGAGCCCGGCAACATCTACACCCGCATCATCAACCCGACGCAGGATGTCGTCGAGCAGCGCATCGCCGCCCTCGAAGGTGGAGTCGCGGCGTTGCTGCTCGCATCGGGTCAGGCCGCCGAGACGTTCGCAATTCTCAACCTCGCGGAGGCGGGCGACCACATCGTGTCGAGCCCGCGGCTCTACGGCGGCACGTACAACCTGTTCCACTACACGCTCCCCAAGCTGGGCATCACCGTCTCGTTCGTCGACGATCCCGACGACCTCGAGCAGTGGCGCGCCGCGATCACTCCGTCGACCAAGGCGTTCTACGGCGAGTCGATCTCGAACCCGAAGAACGACATTCTCGACATCCCCGGGATCTCGGCCGTGGCCCACGAGAACGGCATTCCACTGATCGTCGACAACACCGTGGCGACGCCGTACCTGCTGCAGCCGTTGAAGCACGGTGCCGACATCGTGGTGCACTCCGCGACGAAGTACCTCGGCGGACACGGAACGGCCATCGCGGGCGTCATCGTCGACGGCGGCACCTTCGATTGGACGCAGGGCCGTCATCCCAACTTCACCACCGCGGATCCGAGCTACCACGGCGTCGTGTTCGCCGATCTGGGCGCGCCCGCGTTCGCACTGAAGGCACGCGTTCAGCTGTTGCGTGACATCGGTGCTGCGGTCTCGCCGTTCAACGCCTTCCTCATCAGCCAGGGTCTGGAAACGTTGAGCCTTCGGATCGAGCGGCACGTGGCGAACGCACAGAAGGTTGCCGCCTTCCTCGCCGGTCGCGACGACGTCGTCTCGATCAACTACGCGGGACTCGAGTCGTCGCCGTGGTACCAGCGCGGGCAGGAATTGTTGCCGAAGGGGCAGGGCGCGATCATCGCGTTCGAGCTGAAGGGTGGTGTGGACGCGGGCAAGAAGTTCGTCAACGCACTCACTCTCCACAGCCACGTCGCTAACATCGGAGACGTGCGCTCACTCGTCATCCATCCCGCATCCACCACGCATTCCCAGCTGACTCCGGAAGAGCAGCTGGCCTCGGGCGTCACTCCCGGCCTGGTGCGTCTCGCCGTGGGCATCGAAGGAATCGACGACATCATCGCCGATCTCGAGGTCGGATTCAGCGCGGCGGCATCTTGAGTCACAGCTGCGACACAGGCGTTCGTCCGGAGGCGGTTCTTCCGTCTCCGGACGGGCGGTTGGGCACCATCGACATCGGTGGTCTCGATCTCGAGAACGGCGCTCGAATCCCCCAGGTGACCGTCGCGGTGCAGCGGTGGGGCGAACTCGCCACCGACCGCAGCAACGTGGTACTCGTCGAACACGCCCTGACCGGGGACTCGCATGTATCCGGTCCGCCGGACGCCGATCACGCTCTGCCCGGTTGGTGGAACGGAATGGTCGGTCCCGGTTGCCCCATCGACACCGACGAGTGGTGCGTCGTGGCGACCAACGTGCTCGGCGGCTGCGGCGGGACCACGGGACCGAGCAGCCTCTCTCCCGACGGCACGCCCTACGGGTCTCGCTTCCCCGACATCTCCATCCGCGATCAGGTCGCCGCCGAGGCGGCCGTGGCCGACGTACTCGGAATCGAGCGGTTCGCTGCCGTCGTCGGCGGTTCGATGGGCGGGATGCGCACCCTCGAATGGATCGTGGGCCATCCCGACCGAGTGGCGGCCGCGTTGGTCCTCGCGGTCGGTGCCAGGGCAACTGCCGACCAGATCGGTACCCAGACAACACAGATCGCCGCGATCAAGGCCGATCCAGGATGGCTCGGCGGCAACTATCACGACACCGGCACCTCGCCGACGGCCGGACTCGGCATCGCGCGGCGCATCGCGCACCTGACGTACCGGACCGAGAGCGAACTCGACATCAGGTTCGGAAACTCACCGCAGAACGACGAGGACCCGTGGGCCGGTGGTAGATACTCCGCACAGAGCTATCTGGAGCATCAGGCTGCGAAGCTCGTCAACCGGTTCGACGCGGCGACGTACGTCCTGCTCAGCGAAGCGATGAACCGTCACGACATCGGCCGTGGCCGCGGCGGAGTGGCCGAAGCTCTTGCGTCCACAGAGGTCCCGACCATCGTCGGCGGCGTCGACTCCGATCGCCTGTATCCGTTGCGACTGCAGAAGGAGATCGCTCGTGAACTCCCCCAGTGCCGCGGACTCGAAGTGATCCAGTCGCGTGACGGACACGACGGCTTTCTGACCGAGGCCGATTCGGTGGCGAAACTGCTCGCCGAGACGATGGAGCTGGCCCGCCTCGGTCGGCGCTGACACCGCTCTCGTCGACCGGGCTCTTGCGCCCTGACGTCAGTCGGTTCCCAGCGGATCGATCGACAGCGACAGAAAGACGATTGCTCCGCCTACGCAGCCCAGCGCCAGCACATCGAACACGCGACTGCGCACTTGCAGTGTGCCGACACGTGTTTCGGGCAGGCACAGCCGCAGGACTGCCGCCAGCAGCGCTGCGCATCCGAAGATGAACGCGCCGCGCCGCCAGCGATCGGCAAGCACCAGGACGAGCGCGGCGAGGACGACGACCGAGACTGCGACGATCGGTAGGTTGCGCGCGACTGCCGCGCGAAATCCCGCGTCGGGCTCGCTTCGCGCATCCTCTGCGTCGTTCACGTCGGTTCGCTCAGCTCTCGGCGGCGACGCGTTCGGCGCGCTCGACGACATTGGTGAGCAGGAAGGCCCGCGTCAGCGGTCCGACGCCGCCGGGGTTGGGCGAGAGGAATCCGGCCACCTCCGCCACACCGTCGGCGACATCGCCGCGCAGTCCGTCCTCGGTGCGGGTCACCCCGACGTCGAGCACAGCAGCACCCGGCTTGACCATGTCCGCGGTGATCAATCCGGGCACTCCGGCAGCGGCGATGACGATGTCCGCGCGCGAGACCTCGGCGGCCAGATCACGAGTTCCGGTGTGACACAACGTGACTGTCGAGTTCTCCGAACGCCTCGTGAGCAGCAGACCGATGGGTCGCCCGACCGTCACTCCGCGGCCGATGACCACCGCGTGCGCACCGTCGAGAGCAACGTCGTAGCGGCGCAGCAGGTGCACGATCCCGCGAGGTGTACACGGCAGTGCGGCATCCTTGCCGAGCACCAGACGGCCGAGGTTGATCGGGTGCAGACCGTCGGCGTCCTTGTCCGGATCGATTCGCTCGAGCGCAGCGTTCTCGTCGAGATGCTTCGGCAACGGCAGCTGAACGATGTAGCCGGTGCATTCGGGGTTGGCATTGAGTTCGTCGATGACGGCCTCGAGATCCGCCTGGGTGATGTCCGCGGGGAGGTCGCGACGAATCGAGGTGATGCCGACTTTGGCGCAGTCGTTGTGCTTGCCCCGGACGTACGCGGCCGAACCCGGATCGTCGCCCACCAACACGGTCGCCAGACCCGGGGTGATGCCCTGCTCACGCAGCGTTGCCACGCGGGCGGTGAGATCGACGAATATCTCGTCACGGGTCGCTTTGCCATCGAGAATCGTTGCAGTCACCCGGTCATTGTTCCAGGTTCGGCGTCAGTAGCGGCGCACCGGTCCGATCCCCACCGTCAGCCCTCGACGACGAGCCCGTGCGCTGCCGCGTACGCCACGGCCTGCATCAGCTCGATCTTCGCGCCGCGCACGCTCGCGCTGACCCACAGCGATGCGTCGGCGACGGCTCCGCGCAGATCCGCCTCGTCGAACTTGGCGTCGACGGTACGGGCACCTGCGAAATCGACCGAGCGCGCAGTGGCCTTCCTCAAGTCTGCGGACACGAGGTTCGCTTCCCGCATCCGGCACCCCGTCAGATCGAGGCAGCGAAGGTCCGCGTTGCCCAGTGACGCGAGGGTGAAGTCGACCTCGTCGTACGTCGCCGGACGCATGCGACTGTCGACGAACGTCGATCCCATCATGGTCGAATGACGAAAGGTGCTGTGCTGCAAATTGGTCCGAGTGAAGGTGCACGATCGAAATGCGGAGTTCGTGTGAATCGATTCGGTCAGGTCGGTGCCGGTGAAGTCGCATTCGGTGAACACCACCGAGTCGGTTCGGACGCCGCTCATGTCCGCGTCGCGAAATGTGCACCGAACGAACTGCCTGCCGGTCCACTCCTGCCCGTCCAGTCGCGTGTCGGAAAAGTCCTCACCGATCGTCTGTTCGTCGTCCACCTGCCCCATACTTCCCGGGCTCGTGATGGCAGAGTGAACCGGGTGTTTCGACTCATGTTCTTCGAACCCCGCATCCCACAGAACACCGGCAACGCGATTCGCCTGGTCGCCGGGACCGGCTGCGAACTGCACCTGGTGGGCCCGCTGGGCTTCGACATGTCCGAGCCGAAGCTCAAGCGGGCAGGCTTGGACTACCACGATCTGGCGTCGGTGACGGTGCATGCCGACCTCCCCTCGGCCTGGGCTGCGCTGGCACCGACTCGCGTGTTCGCTTACACCGCCCACGCGGACCGGTCCTACGCCGACGTCGCGTACGAACCGGGCGACGTCCTCCTGTTCGGACCGGAGCCGACTGGATTGCCCGACGACGTCCTGGACGACCCACACGTGACCGATCGACTGCGAATCCCGATGATTCCGGGCCGTCGATCCTTGAACCTGGCGAACGCGGCGGCAGTGACGATGTACGAGGCATGGCGCCAACACGGGTACGAAGGCAGCGTCTGACGGGTTTGCGTTCGAGCGCGCTCGAAGCCCTAGCTTGCCTTTCATGACTCGAACAATCACTCCACAACGCACGTGGCTCGTCACCGGGGCATCCTCCGGTCTGGGGCGCGCTCTGACCGAGACCGCCTTGGCAGCGGGCGACACCGTGGTCGCGGTGATGCGTCGCCCCGAACGCATCGACGACCTGCTCGACGAGCACGCAGAGTCACTGCTCCCGATCGCCTTCGATGTTCGAGACACCGAGTCGGCCCACGCCGTGGTCGAGGCGGCGATCGACCGGTTCGGACGCGTAGACGTACTCGTCAACAACGGTGGCGTCGGGCAGATCGGTTCCGCCGAGGAGATCGACGACGCCCGGCTGCGAGACATGCTCGACCAGCATGTGGTCGGTCCCGCCGCTCTCACCCGCGCCGTGTTGCCGGGAATGCGGGCGCGGGGCACCGGAACGATCGTGCAGATGAGCAGCCAGGGCGGCCGGATCTCCTTTCCGGGAGCAGGGTCCTACTCGGCCGGCAAATTCGCCCTGGAAGGCTGGTCCGAAGCGCTTGCCGGCGAGGTCGCATCGTTCGGTATCCGAGTTCTGATCGTCGAACCCAGCAGATTTCGGACCTGCTTCAACAGCGCCGACGTACTCGAACGCGCAGCCCCCGTGGATGTGTACGCCGACATCCTCGGCGATGTCAGGGCCGACATGCTCGCGGCCGACGGTCGACAGGAAGGCGACCCGCACCGAGCCGCTCTCGTCATCCGTCAGTTGGTCGGGGCCGAGTCCGCTCCCCTGCGCATTCCTCTCGGCCGTGAAGCCGTCCGACGGCTGCGCGAGTCGTACCGCCGCGAACTGGCCTCACTCGAGGCCCACGCCGAACTGTCCTCGAGCGCGGACTTCCCGGGTGTAGCCGAATCCGTCCGCCCGGTCTGACGGCACCGCCCGGACTATCTTCTGTACTCATGGCGACGACGGATTTGATGAACAGGGCTCTGGCGGCCGTGGCAGATTCGCAGGCATCGCTGACCGTCGAACTGGTGCACGATCTCGTCGAACCCGGAGAGCTCGCCGAACCACTCGGCATCGCAGAGGTCGCCGAGCTCCTCGATATCTCCGCGCACACCCTGCGGTACTACGAGCGGTGCGGCCTGATCGAGGTTGCTCGTGACGGACTCGACCATCGACGGTACGACGACGCGGCCGTCCGACGGATCGTGTTCCTCACCCGTATGCGGTTGTCGGGGATGCCGATGCGCGACCTGCAGCGCTATGTCGAACTCGTCGACGGCGGAGAAGACACCGTTCCGGAACGACTCGACATGCTCGTCGAGCATCGAGATACCGTCCGACGACGTATCCGAGAACTGCAACTCTCGCTCGTGGCAACCGAATACAAGATCGCGACGTACGGCGGTGCCACCGGTCCGTGACATGGGGAGGTCGGGTTCTCGACCTCGCCGAAGCCCGATGGGTCCGTAGACAGCCGGTCGGCCAGTGCCGCCCGGACACGATCGCGTCCCAGAAGTTGTCCGGGTTCGCCGGCGTGTCTTCGACGCAGGAGGTGAAACTGATTGTGAGCGTCGACAAATCGATCCGGTCCGAGAGGTAGTACTTCTGTGACACCGAACTGTCGAGTTCGCCCTGCCGGCTCGGCAGTGCCGATTCCACCTCGACGAGATCGGCAGTGTTCGACGCGGCCGCGGCCGGATCGTCGGGAGGTACCCGGTAACGATTTCCTTGCGTTCGACCGATGCCGGAGCGTGCTGCCGTGCGGAGCCGCCTTCCATCTCGAGCACCATCACCAACCTTGGCGCAGAAACCGAACCAGCAAGTGGCAGAAACGATTTCGATGGATCGGCGCTAGAGCACAACAGCAACCCGAACGCGCATCTGGGTACCACGACCGCTGCAGTCAGGGTGCGCGAAACCGGACTTCTACGACGATTCATCCCCGGATGCCAGCGGCACCGTTACACAAACCTGACCGGCTTGCTGCCATGGACTCGCGGGGCGGGGTACCGTGTGCCGCACCGGCCCGTTTCGCTCGTGAAGGAGCTTTCTTTTGTTCTCTGTTTCCCTGCCCCGTCGCTCGTCCTCCAACTCCTCCTCCGCGCGCACGTCCAGTCGGTTCGGTAGTCGAATTGCCCGCACCGCAGCAATATTCGCCATGGGCTCGGGATTGACGGTCGCAGCCCTGTCGGGCACGGCCACCGCGTCGGCAGCCCCCGTCAACTGCGTGTCCCCGCCGTCGGCCAACGACATCCAGGTCGACGACACCGCGAGCTGCGGAGCCACCTCCAACGGCACCGGACAGGCCACCGCAGGTGCTGCCGACAGCGGCACCGCAGTCAGCGTCAACGACGGCCCCGGCTCGACGGCCACCTACGCCAACGGATACGGCGTCGCCCTCGGAGCGAGCAAGAATGCAGGGACGGCCTACGCACTGGCACTCGGCGGCGGAATCGCTCACTCGTGGGCCGACGCCGGACAGACGACCCTCGCAGTCGCCGGGTGGGGATCCGGTGCCACGTCGGAGGCTCAGGGCGTCGATTGCGTCGGCCCCCTGTCACTGGCACTGAACCTCACCAGCGGCCAGTTCTGCGTCCTCGGTAGCTGATCGCCCGGTTGCAGAGAAAAATTTGATCCAACGGAGCCGACTACCCCGACACGAACTCGTCGAGGTAGTCGGCTCCTCCTGCATACACGATGTGACCGGACTTCCTGGGCCGCTCCGCGCATCCCTCGGGGAGCCGCCCGCTCCGTTTGCTCTTGGACTTCGCCGGCACCTATTGCCTCTCCGAACTGGCGATGAGTTGGAGCCGCCACTCGAACCGCTCCGGCTATGGACGGAACAATGAAACGAGGGCACACCCGCGGCTGATCACCGCCCCTGACCAGCCGAGCCAGTCCCCCCGAAGTGCCTTTCCGTTCTTGTCGGTGGGCCGAGATAGTCTTCTTTCAGTTCGAACGCACGTTCTTGTTTCGGCTCACCGGGGGGGTGAAAAAATGGGTGCACTACCGACCGTGTCACTGGAGGCGTTGACCGCTGCCGCGCGTGAAGAAAACCGGCACGCGGCCCGCAAGATCACCGCCTGCTATCGCGTGCACTGCGACTGGATCACCCGCGACACCGAACACAAGCACTACAGCCGATACGGACGCACCGAAATGGCTGTCGCGTTGGGCTGCTCGGCGA
>NZ_JBEYIW010000033.1:0-36449 GCF_040636045.1 Rhodococcus sp. NPDC006774
CATCACCACCGGCACCGGCCGAACACCCAACACCCCCACCGAACACACACTCACCCACATCTACCGAGACGTACTCCACCTCGACCACGACACACTCCTGAGCATCGACGACAACTTCTTCCACCTCGGCGGACACTCCCTGTCCGCCACCCGACTCATCGCCCGCACCAACGCACAGTTCGCTTCCGCGCTGACTCTTCGGTCGGTGTTCGACGCACCCACGATCGGCGGTCTTGCCGCCGTCCTTGACGATGCTGCCGGTGCCGGTGGGGACAGAGCGACCCTGTCCGATGTCGTTGTGCCCGAGATGGTTCCGGCGTCGTTCGGCCAGCAGTCGCTGTGGGTCATCGACCAACTCGGAGCACCGAAGTCCCAGTACGTCGTTCCGACCGTCATACGGCTGACCGGCTCCCTCGACACTTCCGCGTTCGCCGCAGCCGTTCACGATGTCGTGGCACGACATGCCACACTGCGCACACTGCTGGTCGAACGCGACAATGAACTCACCCAAACGATCGTCGCCACAACCGAACGCGCGTCGATCGAGATCGCCGATCTGCGTCGGGTCGGTCCTCGCAGCGCCGTCGAGCAGCAGGTCCACGATCACATCGGGACGGTGATCGACGTCGGCTTCGATCTGGCCACCGAACTGCCCATCCGAGTGGCCGTGCTCCGCATCGACGACTCGGAGTGGACCGTCGTCATCGCGGTCCACCATCACGCCATCGACGAGTGGTCGACCGCGTCCCTGTTCGGCGACCTGTCCATTGCGTACTCCGCTCGCCTCGCGGGCGGGTCGCCCGACTGGTCGCCACTGCCCGTCACGTACGCGCAGTACGCGACCTGGCAACGCGCCACACTCGGCGATCCGATGGAGCCGTCGTCGACACTGGCCGGTCACCTGCGTTATTGGCGCGACGCTCTCGCAGACGCACCGGAGGAGTCGACGCTCGCCACCGACCATCCACGACCCGCACAACCGACCCACCGCGGCGGCGACCTGTCGTTCGTCCTCGACACCGACACCGTCGACGGTCTGCGCCGCACGTCGACAGACCTGGGTGTGTCGATGTTCATGATCTCGCAGGCCGCAACCGCTGCGACGGTCTCGCTGCTCGGTTCGGCTTCGGACGTCGTCATAGGATCGCCGGTCGGCGGACGCACCGAGGACGGACTCGAAGACGTCGTCGGCTACTTCGTCAACACCCTGCCGCTGCGGCACCGCCTGTACCCGCGAGAGACCTTCGCCGAGCTGCTCACTCGCGTCCGACAGACCGTTCTGGACGGATTCGCCCACCAGAGCGCCCCGTTCGAGGGAATCGTCCGCGAACTAGGCATCACCCGTTCCACCGACCGCACACCTCTGTTCCAGATCCTCCTCACCCACATCGCGATCGACACCGAATCGGACGAGGACCATCTCGACCTTCCCGGGGTACAGGTCGTCCCCGCAGGAACAGTGTCGTCATCGACGGTGAAGACCGATCTCGAGCTGGACATCGAAGACGGTCCGAACGGAATCACCGGGTCGATCGCCTACGCGGCGGACCTGTTCACGGTCGCCACGATCGAACGATTCGTCGACGTCCTCACCGCCGTGATGGGTGCCATCGCACATACACCCCACTCCCGCATCGTCGACGCCACTCTGATTCCCGAGGCAGATCGAGCCCGAACAGCGCTGTGGAAAAACGGTATTCAGCAGAGTATCGACGGCGCGACACTGGACTCGCTGGTGCGCAACCGGATCCAGGCCACACCCGACGCCGTCGCCGTCGTCGACGACACCGGCACCGGCACCGGCACCGCACTCACCTACCGACAGTTCGACATCCGCATCGACGCCATGACCGCCGTCCTGGTAGGTATGGGAGTGACCCGCGGCGACCGGGTTGCCGTGATGCTGCCTCGCTCCATCGATCTCGTCGTCACGTTGCACGCCGTCGTCCGCCTCGGTGCCGCCTACGTGCCGATCGACCCGGCATATCCGTCGGAGCGGATCGGGCACATTCTCGACGATGCCACCCCATGTGTGACTGTCAGCAACAGCTCCGCACCGGCAGCACACCCGGATATATTCGTCGATTCGGTTGTCGTGATAGATGATCCGACCGTACGGGCCCTCCTCGACTCCGAGGACGCACACACTGTCGACTCGACATCCCCGTCCGCATCGGACACCGCGTACGTCATTTTCACCTCGGGAACCACCGGTCGTCCGAAGGGTGTCATGGTTTCGCACCAGGCGATCGTGAACCGATTGCGTTGGATGCAAGACGATTACGGCATCACCGAGCGTGATCGCGTTCTGCTGAAGACCCCTGCCGTGTTCGACGTGTCCGTGTGGGAATTCTTCCTGCCGTTCGTCAGCGGTGCCACCCTGGTCGTTGCCCGCGACGAGGGTCACAGGGACGCCGATTACCTCACCGAGGTCATCGAACGGCACCGGGTGACGGTGGCCCACTTCGTTCCGGCCATGCTCGCGGCCTTCCTCGCCGCCGAGCCGGTCCCGAGTCGAGTCGCGTCGTTGCGCCGGGTCTTCTTCTCGGGTGAGGCACTTCCCGCATCCGCGGCAATCGCAGCGGGCGAACTCTTCGGCCGCGCCGAGCTCCACAACCTGTACGGGCCTACCGAAGCCGCCGTCGACGTCACTTCCCATCCGGTTTCGGCCGCCGAACTCGAAGGCCGCACCGTCGTTCCCATCGGCCGACCGGTCACCAACACGTCCGTGCGCGTCCTGGACTCGTGGCTCCGAGACTCCCCTGTCGGTGTCGTGGGCGAGCTGTACCTCGGCGGCGTTCAGTTGGCTGCAGGGTACATTCGACGCAGCGCACTGACTGCGCAGCGGTTCGTCGCCGATCCGCGCGATCCGGGCCTGCGTCTCTATCGAACCGGAGACCTCGTGCGGTGGAACGCCTCCGGCGCCCTCGAGTATCTCGGTCGCTCGGACGATCAGGTCAAGATTCGCGGCTTCCGCATCGAACTCGACGACATCCGAACGGTGGTCGAGGCACATCCCGCAGTATCGGCGGCAGTCGTGATCGCCGCCGATCGTCCGGGCGGTGGCGCATTCCTGGTCGCGTACCACACCGGCGGATCCGTCGACCGTGGCGAGTTGACGGCCCACGTAGCGGCGGCTCTGCCCGACTACATGGTCCCGACCACCTTCGTCCGTCTCGACGCCCTCCCCACCACCGCCAACGGAAAGCTGGACCGCAGGGCACTTCCATCCCCGGAAATGCCGAGCACAGGCGGTGGACGCGCGCCCTCGAGCGACACCGAACATGCGTTGGCACAGATCTTCCGGGACGTGTTGAGCCTGGGCCGCGACGTCGCACTTTCGGTCGACGACGACTTCTTCGGTCTCGGCGGCGACAGCATCTCCTCGATCCAGGTGGTGTCGGCTGCACGCCGGGCGGGCCTGACGGTCACTGCGGCAGAGGTATTCGCCGCCCGTACCGTCGCTGCCCTCGCACGCACGGTGGACCATCGGACGCGGTCGACGGCGGCGGGGCCGAGACAGGTTCGTCGATCGCGAGTGATGCCGATCGCCGCAGCGCATCTCGAGGAACCAGGTTTCGAGGAGTTCACGCAGTCCTACGTGTTCGTCACTCCGGGAGAGATCACCGTCGACGCGGTCCGCCGGGTCATGACCCACGTGGCGGCGCACCATCGGGTATTGCACGCCGGGATCGAGCGCGACGACACCGGAGCGTGGTTCATGACCATCCCCGACACGTCGAGTTCAGCCGACAACCAGGTGGTGTCCGAGAACTTCACCGGCGGTTGGGAATCCGCTGGCTGGACGAGCCGAGTGGATTCGCTCGTCACCGAACTCTCACACGAACTCGACCCACACACGTCCGTCATGTGGCGCGCGGTGGCGGTCACCGACCCCGGTGAGAGCACCGGCCGGCTGGTCGTGGTCGCGCACCACCTCGTCGTCGACGGTGTGTCGTGGCGAATCCTCGAGGACGACCTGGCGCAGGCGTGGGCACTCGATTCCGGCAGCACGACGGACGAACTGCTCGGCGTCGGAACCGATGCGACGTCATGGACCGCGGCGCTCGAGCGCCGCGCTCACAACATCGACATCGCGTCGCAGCTCGACTACTGGGGCACCGTCGTCGACGCCATCGTTCCGGTGATCACCGACCGGCCACTCGATCCGTCCCGCGACACCGTGGCGACCACCGCGGACATCCACGTCACGGTCCCCGCGCAGACCACCGAGACCGTGCTGGGCCCACTCACGACGGCATTGTCCGCCGGCGTCGACGACATCCTCGTCGGCGCTCTGGCCGTCGCCACGGGGGTCTGGCGCGCCCGTCGAGGGCTCGGTACCCACAGCCCGGTCGTGGGTCTGGAGGGGCACGGACGCGACGAGACCACGGTGCCCGGGGCCGATCTGTCTCGTTCGGTCGGGTGGTTCACCACCTGGTACCCCGTGGCCGCTGACATCGGGAACATCGATCCCGTGGCCGCGTTGACCGATCCGAACACCGCAGCCGATGCGATACTGCGGGTCAAGGAATCGCTCGCTTCGGTACCTGCACACGGACTCGGCTACGGCGTGCTGCGCTACCTCGATTCGTCTGCTGCACAGCGACTCACCGGCTCGGCGGTGCCGGACCTCGCGTTCAACTATCTCGGACGGTTCACCGACTCCGCCGAAACCGCTGGTACCCCCGCATTCTGGCGCAGTGCACCCGAACTCCCCGGTATCGGTGGGCACGCGTCCGATCTGTCCCCCGCGGCCGCGGCAATCGATATCAACGTCGCTGCGGTACCGGGCCTCGACGGGACGACGGTCATCGACGGCACATGGACTTACGCGGGGCAGCTCGTCACCGAGAGCGACGCACAGGAGTTGGCCGATCTCTGGGTCGAAGCCCTGGCGACGCTGGCGCAGTATGCGGCCACCACCGAGCGGATACGCCGATCTCCGTCGGACATGATCGCGTCCGGAGTGACGTTCGCCGACATCGCCGGCTGGGAAGAGCGGTACGGCGACATCGCCGACGTCCATCCGCTGACGCCGCTGCAACACGGCATGGTGTTCGAATCTCTCGTGGGTTCCGAATCGGGAGTCGACGTCTACGTCACCCAGAACGTGGTGCACCTCACGGGCACACTCGATCCCACGAGACTGTCGAGTGCGCTCGACACCGTACTCGAGACGTACCCGAACCTCAGGGCCGCAGTCACCGGACTCTCGGACGGTGACCAGGTCGCGGTCGTTCCGTCGCGGGTGTCGGCGACGATCGAGCACATCGACCTGACCGCCGACAACGACCCTGCCGCAGCCGCTGTTCGTATCGTGGAGCAGGACAGGACAACTCCGTTCGTGTTGGACAGGCCGCCGCTGCTTCGGCTCACGGCCCTCGCACTCGCTCCGGCCGAACACCGCGTCGTCCTCACGATGCACCACGTTCTCGCCGACGGGTGGTCCACACCGTCGTTGATCACCACACTCCTCGAGGCGTACCGCAGTCCGGACGCGCCGGTGATTCCCGACCGTGCTCATCCCGCCTTCCTTCGCTGGCTCGCGACCCGGGACACCGGTGCCACGACGCGGGCGTGGACCGACGCACTTGTCTCGGTCACCGAACCGACTCTGGTCGCCCCCACCGCGACCGGGTCGGCGACCGAGTTTCCCGAGCAGCTCGTACTGGAGGAAGGACCGGCACGAACAGCCGAATTGTTCGCCCTCGCGCGCTCGCAGGGCTCGACATTGAGCACCCTCGTTCAATCCGCCTGGGCCGTCACGCTCAACGCCGTCACCGGCCTGTCCACCGTCTCGTTCGGGACGACCGTCTCGGGGCGTCCCGCGGGCATCGACGGCATCGAGCACTCGGTCGGCATGTTCGTCGACACCGTCCCCACCCCGGTCCGGATCGGTGACAACCCCACACTGATCGAACTGATGGGCCGAGTTCACCGCCAGAACACCGCTCTGCTCGATCACCACCACGTCGGGTTGCCGGATCTGCACCGGATCGCCGGGCTGCCCACCCTGTTCGACACGCTGGTCGTCTACGAGAACTATCCGATCGACACCGACACCGGCGCCGCCGACACCGGTCGCGGTCTCACCATGACCGAAGTGGACGGTCGCGACTCGACCCACTACCCGCTGACCCTCGCAGTCATTCCCGGGAGAGAGTCGACGACATTCGAATTCTCCTACGCAGCAGGCGTTGTCACGGCAGATACCGTGAGCCGCATCGCCACGATCTTCACGCGCACTCTCGATGCGTTCGTTTCGAGGCCGGGCACCCGTGTCGCGGAGCTGGATCTCGTGCCTGCATTCGATCGCGATCGCATCGCGCGGTGGGCCAGCGGAGCCGAGGTTCCCGACACGGGCGAGACCCTCAGCGATCTGATCAGCGCGCAGATCACCAGAACTCCCGACTCGATCGCCGTGCGAAAGGACGACGGCGTCGACACGACCTACCGAGAGTTGGACGTTCGAGTTCAGGAGCTCACGCGAGCGCTCCTGCAGCACGGCGTCACCAGGGGCACCCGGGCCGCTGTCCTCCTGCCTCGCTCGCTCGACCTCGTCGTGACCATCGTGGCGATCGTTCGGGCCGGGGCCGCATATGTCCCGATCGATCCCGACAATCCGACCGTGCGCGTCGCGCAGATCGTCGAGGACGCGACTCCGACTGTCGTCGTCACGGACCTCGCGACACTCGACCGACATCAATCGGCCGGGCTCTCCGACATCGGTGTCGTCACGCTCGATGACCCACTGCCGCAGACGGGGTCACATTCCGTGGAGCGGCCCTGCCCGCCATCGCCGGAGGACGCCGCGTACGTTCTGTTCACCTCCGGCACCACCGGACGCCCCAAGGGGGTCGTGGTCTCGCACCGCGCTGCAGTGAACCTCAATCGGTGGATGCAGTCCGTCTTCCCGATCGGTGACGGGGACCTGGTACTGCAGAAGACTTCCATCGGCTTCGACGTCTCGGTGCCGGAGTTCTTCTGGCCGTTGATCACCGGGGGTGCGATCAGACTGATCCGGCCCGGAGGCGAGAAGGACCTCGATTACCTGGCGCAGGTACTCCGTGACGAACCGATCGCCTATGCGGACTTCGTTCCGACTGCGTTGCTAGCCATGGTGGAGCAAGGATTCGACCCGGACGACACCCGACTGCGATACCTGGCGGTGGGTGGCGAGCTCTTCCCCGGCCCGCTGGGACGTACGCTGGCTCGGGCGCGTGCACTAGTGCTCAATGTGTACGGCCCCACCGAGACCACGGTGAACATCACTGCGCACCGGATCATTGCGGAGGAGGTGGCCGAGGCGTCGTCGGTTCCGATCGGTACCCCGGTCTCGAATACGGTGGCGCGGGTGCTCGACGCATGGTTGCGTCCGGTGCCGATCGGGGTCACCGGAGAGCTCTACCTCGGTGGTGCACAGCTCGCGGACGGATACGTCGGCCGGCCGGCGCTCACGTCCTCGCGCTTCGTTCCTGACCCGTTCGGCGCGCCGGGAAACAGGCTCTATCGCACGGGCGATCTGGTGCAGTGGAACGAATCCGGCGCACTCGAGTACCTCGGTCGATCCGACGATCAGGTGAAGATCCGCGGTTTCCGTATCGAACTCGACGAAGTCCGCAGCACCCTTGAGCTCCACCCGGAGGTCTCGGGTGCGGCCCTCGCCGCGGCCGATCACCCTGCCGGCGGACGGGCATTGCACGCGTACTTCACCCTCACCGGCACCGGCGTCACTGCGGAAGACCTTCGCGCGTTCGTCGCGTCTCGTCTCCCCGAGTACATGGTGCCCTCCACGTTCACCGAACTGGACCGGTTCCCGACCACTCCGAACGGAAAGCTGGACCGACGAGCTCTCCCCACTCCCGACTTCGCTGCCGCTCGGTCCCAAGGCGGCCGGAATCCTGAGTCGGTAGCCGAAGTGGCTGTGGCGCAGCTGTTCCGGGACGTGCTTCGCACACCGAACACCGTTGACCTGTCCGTAGACGAGGACTTCTTCCGACTGGGAGGTGACAGCATCCTCGCCGCGCGACTGGTGTCACTCGCCCGGCGACAGGACCTCCCGGTGACGATCCGGGACGTGTTCGAGAAGCGGACGATCGGCGAGCTTGCCGAATCGGTGACCCTTGCCGCGCCGACTGTAGAAGCGATCCCGCTGCTGCCGTCGTCGACCCTGGAACGACTGCGCGAGTCCGGTAGTGGTGTCGACAGCTGGGTGTACACCGAAGTGGTGCAGGCTCCTGCACAGGATCTGGACTCGTTGCGGTCGGCGTTCTTGCGGTTGGTATCGGCCACCGACGCGCTGCGGATATCGGTGACGGCTGCGAGTCGTCGGTTGTGGACTTCGGAGGTGAGACCGGCCGCGGCCGTCGATCCCGCGAGGCAATTCGTTGCGCATACTTCCGCTGTGGACATCGACGACGCTGCAGCACAGTCCCTCTCGATGATCGATGTGGGGACAGGGCATTCGGCGGCGGTGGTCGCGTGGGTCGACGGCACGGGTGTCGCGTTCGTACTGGCAGTGCACTCGACTGCAGCAGATCGTTCCTCGGTCCACCGGATGGCACGCGTTCTGATGGGGGCCGACGACACCGAGAAGACGTCGTCGTTGGCCCCAGCCCTCGAAGCCATCGAGAACGACGGGCAGGAACTCGATGCCGATCGCGTCGCAACCTGGGTTGCGGCGACCGACAACCCAACGTCGCAGAGTGATTCGATGTGGGCACCCGGTCGCCGAATCGACTTCGAGATCGGTCTCGACGAGGATGTCGAGGCGGCAATCGATCTGGCCCTCCGCGGGATCACCAGCGGCGGATCCGACGATCTGCGCGTGGATCTCGAGGTGGACATGCTCACCAGGGGCACCGCTGCAGGGATTCCCCTCGGGCCGTTCACGGCGACGTGGCCTTCACGAGCTCGGCTCGCCGCGGCGCACGTGGAACCGAAGGAATTCTCGCTTCTTCGATTCCACAACAGAACCGGTCGCAAAGCGCTTCGCAGGATGGACCGGTCCGATGTCCTGGTCACTCGAACCTACGGCCTCGTCGCGTCAGGAGAACTCGAAGGCATCGAAGCCGAGTACCGCTGCGTGGTGCGCTATCGAATCGAGTCGGCGTCGGTGGCCGTCACGGTGATCGGTATGTCCGACAACGCGGTGGACGAGTTGCGCGACGCACTCTCGTCGTCACTCGATCGAGCTTCGGTCGGCTGAGCGGCCGATACGGAAACGACTGCGCCGCCGCTGGATTGGACCCAGCGGCGGCGCAGTGGTGATCAGTACAGCTCGAACGGACTCAGGCAGCGTTGTTGGCTCCCAAACCGGTCAGCAGGGGTGTGAGCTCTTCGCGCATGTAGTCGACAGCCGGCGGCGAGGCTTCGAGTACCGACCCGTTGATCGGCTCGTTCGTCGTGTCGAAGAAGATCACCGATCCGGACTTGACCGCAGGCAGGTTCTGGAACAGCGGATCCTGCTCCAACCGAGCCCGGTCCTCGTCGGCGGCGAGACCGACGAACAGTACGTCCGCCTGGAACTCGCGCATGTTCTCGTAGGAGATGCCGTTGGACGACCAACTGTTGTCCTGATTCGCGGCCGGCTCGAGTCCGAAGTACTCGACGGCAGATCCGTTGGGCATGTTGAACACTGCGCCGTCTCGAAGGGAAACGTAGTTGTAGGTCTTGCCCTGCAACCCGGCCAATTCACCTTCCTTGAGCGGATCGAAACTGGCCTCGAGGTCGTCGAGAGTCTTCTGCGCCTCGGCTTCCTTGCCCACCAACTTGCCGTATGCGAGCAGCAGATCGTTCGCCGGGCTGATGCCCTCCTGGGTGCCGACGAATGTCGGTGCGATGGCCTCGTAGTCGGGGTAGATACCCTCGTCGACCTCGAAGGAACCGGTGTTGAGAATGAGGTCGGGGTCGTGGCCTGCAATCAATTCGAGGCTCGTGCCCGCGTCGGTCCAGATGTCCTCGAACTCCCCCGTGAACACTCCGTCGAGCCACGGGTAGTCCGCGGGGTCCGGTGCATCCTCGCCGATCAGGACCGGCTGCTCGCCCAGCGCGACCATGATGGCCGCCACTGTCGATCCGGTGGCCACGATCCGCTCGGGCTTGCTCTCCACCGTGACCGGTCCGTAGACCGATTCCGCCGTGGCCGGGAACGCACCGTCGCCCGTTGCGGCACCTGCCGCCGCGTCGGTCGATTCACCCGACGATGAGCATCCTGCCAGCATCAACGCGGCCGACAGGCCGGCCACGATCAGCCGGTTCTTCTTGTACGTTTTCGAGGTCACTCGATTGCCTTCCGTGCCGCAGTGCGGCGTCCTCGCATCGGCACTCACCGACGCGCAAAGGTTTGCCTACGCTAATATGCCTGCTGTACGTTAATGACGGGCCAAAGCTCTCGTCAAGCCCAACTGCCCGAACCGAGTCGATAGGACACCCGAGGATGACCACGTCCGGACGAATCGAGGGCGCAGCGAATCGCGTGGACCGGCAGCCGGTTTCGGCGAGGCCGCGACTCGAGGCACGCGAGGTCACCCTCGGATACAGCGAGCGAGTCATCTCCGACGCGTTGTCCGTGGAGATCCCGGCCGAATCGTTCACGGTGATCATCGGCCCGAACGCCTGCGGCAAATCGACCCTGCTTCGGGCCCTGTGCCGAGCGCTGAGCCCCAGCAGCGGACAGATCGTCCTGGACGGCAAGGACATCGACGTGTACAAGTCCAAGGACGTCGCGCGGCGGATGGGCCTGTTACCGCAGAGCCCCCTGGCACCCGACGGCATCCGCGTCGCCGACCTGGTCTCACGTGGACGCCACCCGTACCAGTCGCTGTTCCAGCAGTGGCGTCCCGACGACGAGCGAGCGGTTGCGCACGCACTGGCGGCAACGCGAGTGACCGAGCTGTCGGGTCGTTTCGTCGACGAGTTGTCCGGGGGGCAGCGCCAACGCGTGTGGTTGGCCATGTTGCTGGCGCAGGAGACTCCGACGCTGCTGCTCGACGAGCCCACCACGTTCCTCGACATCGCTCACCAGTTCCAACTCCTCGAGCTGCTCAAATCACTTCATTCGCAACACAAGACTCTGGTCGCCGTATTGCACGACCTCAACCAGGCGGCCCGATACGCCTCGCATCTGATCGTGATGAAGGACGGCCGCATCGTCACCACCGGGCCGCCCGCCGACGTCATCACTGCCGAACTGGTCGAGGAGGTGTTCGAACTGCCCTGCATGGTCGCCCCCGACCCGATCACCGGCACGCCCAACGTCTATCCCCTCGCGCCCGAGACCTCGAAGAGTTTCGAGCGGTGAGCCCGAACCCGAATTCGCAGGCCTGGAACCCACCCCGCCATCTCCCGGTCTTCTTCGACGTTCCCTCGGCTCCGCCCAAGCAGCGCATCACCATTCGCGAGGACATGTCCCCCGTGTCGCTCGCGGCGTCCATAGTCCGGTCCGCGGGCTGGCACGCCGTTCTGGGCTGTCTGCTACTCGTCGTGTTCAACATCGCGACGACACTGGTCCCGCTGGCCCTCGGCGCGGCGATCGACCAGGGCATCGGCCCGGTCACCACGGGGACGCCTGCAGGCGACGCGGTCGGCGGGTTCGCGATCTGGATGTCGGTCATCGCCGGTCTCTACGTGGTGATGAACCTGACCTACCGATTCGGTGGCCGGATCGGATGGTATTCGGTGCAGCGCGCCCAGTACGAGTTGTCCGCCCGTGTGGTCGAGCGGATCCTCGATGTCCGCGGCACGGCCGGAGGACCGCAGCTGCCGGGGAGGTTGTTGTCGGTGGCCACGTCGGACAGCGAACGCACCTGCGCCGCCCTGTACTTCGCGATCTACCCACTCGGAAATCTCGTCGCCATCGTGGTGGCCGCGGTCTCGCTGTTCGTCATCCACCCGATCCTCGGGATCACCGTCGTCGTCGGGGCGCCACTGCTGCTCGTCCTGATGGCACTGGCGGCACGCCCGCTTCGGGCGCGCACCGAACGCGAGCAGGAGGCCATCGCCGACGCGGCAGGCACCGCCGCAGATCTCGTCTCCGGCTACCGCGTCATCGCCGGTATCCACGCGCAGCGCGCTGCCGCCGGCCACTATCGAGGAGTTTCTCGCTCCGCCTTGCGGGGCACACTGGCGAGCAATACCGCCGAGGGCGCTCTCGTCGGCGTGAACGCAACCCTCACCGCCCTGTTCGCCGGAATCGTCACCGTCGTCGCGGCGCTGTTGACGTTCGACGGGTCCATCTCGGTCGGGGGACTCATCGCCGCTGCCGCGATGGCACAGATGCTGCTGGATCCGCTGAAGATCCTCATCGAAGAGGCAGCGACGCTGGGTGCGGAAGTTCTCGCGTCCGCGCGGCGCGTGCTGAATCTGCTGTTCTCCGAACCGAATCCGGACGCGCTCGGTACCGCACCGGTCGCGCCGACGCCACACCTGCGCATCGAGTCACCGAACGGGAACTCGATCGACATCGGTCCTGGTGAGTTCGTCGTGATCGATCCGACTGCCGTGGACGCCGACGTTCTGACCGCTGCCCTCACCATAACGGCCCGCGCCGGCACCGCACCGCACATCACCCTCGACGGTCGACCACTGCGAGAGCACGATCCGACCGAGGTCCGCCGTACGATTCTCGTTGCACCCCATCGAGCAGACCTGCTCGAGGACACCGTGCTCGCCAACGTTCTCCACGACTCGGACGACGTCTCCCGGGCACGGGCGGCACTGGACTCGGCCTGCTGCGGCAGCCTCGAACACGAACTGCCTCTCGGGTACGACACCTCCATCGGCGACGGCGGTCGGACGCTGTCCGGCGGACAGCGACAGCGAGTCGCGCTCGCGCGCGCCCTCTTTCGGGAACCGCCGGTGCTGGTGCTGCACGATCCGACGAACTCGGTCGATTCGGCGACCGAATTCGATATCGCACACCGACTTCGCAGTGCCCGTTCCGGTTTCACCACTGTCGTGATCACCTCGTCGCCGGCGTTTCACGCGGTCGCTGAACGCAGTATCGGACGCAATGAAGTGATGCAGTCGTGAGCGCAGACCAGGCCCGTCTCCCGGTCGCCGACTGGCGGGAGATGCGCCGCGAGGTCGCAGATCTCGCGGCGGGACGGTGGTGGTGCATCGGCGGCATCCTGCTTCTGCTGCTGATCGCTGCGGCCGCAACGCTCGTGCTGCCCTTGACGATCGGCTGGATCGTCGACACCGTGACCGACCGAAGCGGATCCGGAATCCCCACCGTGTTCTGGTGGCAATTGGGTGCGCTGGGCGGCGCGGCCGTGGTCGGCGGAATCGTCCAGTTCTCGGGGATCGTCGCACTCGGCCGGGTCATCGACACCATGGTTGCCGAGTTGCGCGAGAAATTCATGGCCTCCGCGTTCGACCTCCCGGAGCGAGAGATCGAACGCGTGGGCGTCGGCGACATCGTCACCCGCGCCGCCACCGACACCCGCAACGTCTCCGACGACCTGCCCGGCATCCTGCCGACCGTCGCGTCGGCCGCATTCACCATCGCGCTGACCGTGGTCGGAACGGTGGTGATCGACTGGCGGTTCACCATCGCGTTTCTGTTGGCCGTGCCGCTCTATGCACGGGCCCTGCAGTGGTATCTGCCCGCCGTGCCTCCGGTCTACGCCGAACTACGATCGGCCGACAGTACCCGCGGCGAACGCGTACTCACCACGCTGACGGCACTTCCCACCGTCACCGCCTTCCGCGCGGGACCCCGTCGTGTCGACCGGATCCGCACTGCCACCTGGGAAGTGGCGCGGTGGGAGATGCGCGCTCGCATCATGCAGAACCGGTTCTTCGGACGCATCAACCTGGCCGAGGCCGTCGGATTGCTACTGGTCCTGGCGTGCGGTTTCGTTCTCGCAGCGAGGTACGGCACCACACTCGGCCAGATCACTTCGGCCTCGCTGCTCTTCCTGCAGATCACCGGACCGATCGCCGGGTTGATGTTCGTGATGGACGATCTGCAGTCTGCCGCTGCGTCACTCGCGCGGGTGGTCGGGGTGACGCGGACGACGGCCGATGTCGATACGGCTGAACTCGATTCTGCGAGCCGACGTAGCGAAGGCCCCGTCGTTCGCGTCGAGAACGTCGAATTCTCCTACCGTCCAGGGCATCCGGTGCTCCTCGGTGTGAATCTCACCCTGACGGCCGGTGAACATCTGGCGATCGTCGGCTCGAGCGGGTCGGGGAAGACGACTCTCGCCCGTCTCGTCGCGGGTGTACGCGAGCCGGTCGCAGGCATCATCCACACCGCGGTCGATCGGACGCGCATCGCCTACCTCAACCAGGAGGGTCGCATCTTCGCGGCCACGCTACGCGAGAACCTTCTGCTCGCCGCGCCCGACGCCCCCGACGATGTCCTTCTCGACGCACTCAGAACCGTCCGGGCGGACGAGGTCTTCGCCTCGCTTCCCGACGGCCTCGACACCATCCTCGGCGACGAGGGCCATCGCCTCGACGCCGCCGATGCTCAGCTGATCTCGTTGGCGCGGTTGGTGCTTCACGATCCGTCCGTGGCCATTCTCGACGAAGCGACCGCAGAAGCGGACTCACGAAACGCCGCGGTGCTCGACGACGCCACGGTTCGAGCCCTGGACGGGAGAGCGGCGATCGTCATCGCGCATCGCCTCTCGCAGGCTCGTGCATGTGATCGCATCATGGTGCTCGAGCACGGCGCGGTCGTCGAGGAGGGGACACACGACGTCCTGGTCGCCTCGCGTGGCCGGTACGCAGACCTGTGGGCCGTGTACAGCGCAGAAAGCACCGGCGTCGAGCACACCGTAGAGAATTCAAGTTAAGTAAGGCTAAGATAAATCTTGGCCGAATCGGTCCCCCTGAGAAGGAGCGTGTGTTGAAGACGTGCATGGCAACCGTGTCGCTCGGCGGGACGCTGGAAGAGAAGATCGACGGTATCGCGACAGCGGGCTTCGATGGTCTCGAATTGCTCTGCACGGACGTCCACGCGTCGGCGCTGTCCCCGCGTGACATCGCCGATCGATGCGCCACTCTAGGCCTGAAAATCGACCTCTACCAGCCGTTCCGGAGAGCCGAAGGGGTCACGCCCACCGAGTTTCCCGACGTCCTCGCTCGCTTCCATCGCGAACTCGACGTAATGGAAGCGCTCGGCGCGGCATCGATCCTCGTCGTCTCCAACACCGATAGCGACGCCGACAGCAGCCGAGACCTATCTGCCACCCAGGTGGCCGCATTGGGTAGCGCTGCAGGCGAACACGGAGTCACGGTCATGTTCGAGGCCTTGGCGTGGGGCACCCACATCAACCGCGTCGCACACGTGCGAGATGTACTGGCACGGGCCGACCATCCCAACGTGTTGCTGGCCGTCGACACGTTTCATCTGGTCGCGGGTGGAGAGGGTGTCGAGGCCGTAGCCGACCTCGAACCCGGTTCGGTCGGTCTGCTCCAGATCGCGGACGCCCCGTGGATGCCGCTCGACCTCCTCACGTGGAGTCGCAACTATAGATGCTTCCCCGGAGCAGGCGAGTTCGATCTCGTCACTCCTGTTGCCTCCGTTTTGAATTCGGGGTACACCGGGCCGGTATCACTCGAGATCTTCAATCCCGGATACCGCGAGCGCCCCGCCGTAGACGTCGCACTGCACGGTGCGGAATCGCTCCGACGCCTGCTGGCCGACGTCGACACGCTGGCCACCTCCACCCTGCCCGCGTAACAGCACACGAGAGAAGGACCTTTTCGCGATGTCCGTAACCCAGAATTCCGTCGTACAGAGTTCGATCCCGCCGGTCGAGCCTCTCCGCTTGGACGGTACCGTCCCGTATCCGGAGGAGTTCGCCGAACGGTATCGGGCAGAGGGCATCTGGATCGATCAGACGTTCTCGGAGTTCCTGTTCGACGCAATCGAGCGCTCCTCCGGCCGGATTGCCTTCAGCAGCGGCGACGCGCACACGACTTACGCCGAGCTGGGTGAACGAGTTCTTCGACTCGCTGCCGGATTGGAGCACGAGGGCATCGAACGGGGCGATCGAGTGGTGGTCCACCTGCCCAACATCGTCGAGTTCGTCTCGCTCGTCTTCGCGCTGTACGAGATCGGTGCCGTTCCGGTTCTGGCACCGGTGGCGTTGCGCAGACACGAGATCGAATACATCGTCGCTACCACCGGCGCTCGTGGGTACATCACCGCCGACTCGCACGACGGGTACGACCTCGCCGCACTTGCAGCCGAACTCGTCGGATCGTCGGCATCGTTGCGGCACACCATCATTGTCGCCCGCGACGGCGGTGGTGCCGACCTCGAGCGACTGCTCGCGCACGGTTCGGTGGAGCACACCCGGCGTTCGCTGCCGTCGGACGTTGCGTTTCTGGCGCTGTCGGGTGGAACGACGGGTCGGCCGAAGATCGTCGCGCACACCCACGAGACCTACCTCGCATCGGTGCGCGCAGCGGTGAGTGTCGCGGGCGTCAGCGAGTCGACCGTCCAGCTCATCGTGCTGCCCATGTCGCACAGCTTCGCCATGCGGTCGCCCGGTTTCCTCGGCGTTCTCAGCGTCGGTGGACGAGTTGTGTTGACGCCGAACGGAAGTCCAGACGTCGCGTTCCCGCTGGTGGCGCAGCGCGGGGTCACTCACGTCGCCCTGGTGCCGCCGCTCGCTCTCGCATGGCTGAACTCGACCCTGAAAGACGAACACGATCTGTCCTCCCTCGAGGTCGTCCAGGTCGGCGGCGCGAAGTTCGGGCGGGAATCCGCGATTCGGATACGCAGCGAACTGGGTGCCACCTTGCAGCAGAGTTTCGGAATGTCCGAGGGCCTGCACACCTTCACCGGTCTGGACGAGGACGACGAAACCATCACCACCCGCCAAGGGCGGCCGGCCACATCGGCCGACGAGATCAAGGTCGTCGACGACGACGGCAACGAGGTCCCCCGTGGTACGTCCGGGAATCTGTGGACCCGGGGGCCGTCGACCATTCGCGGATATTTCCGCGCCCCCGAACACAATTCGAGCTTCACACCCGACGGGTACTACATCACCGGCGACATCGTGACCCAGGACGAGCGCGGATATCTGACGGTGACCGGACGGACAAAGGATCAGATCAACCGCGGCGGCGAGAAGATCGCACCGGCCGAGGTGGAAGACCTGCTGCTCGCCCACCCGGCAGTGCACGAGGTCTCCGTCGTCGGAGTCCCCGACGAGTTGCTCGGCGAGCGGATCAAGGCTTCGGTCCTCCCCCGGGACGGTGCCGACCGTAAAGAGCTGACATTGCCCCGCATTCGGCAGTTCCTTCGAGGCCGGGACCTCGCAGCGTTCAAGATGCCCGACGTCGTCGAGGTCGTCGACGCCTTCGAGCGAACAGCGGTGGGCAAGATCAGCAAGCGCACCTAGCCCTGCAGTCGCTTCTGGAGACTCAGCTACCTCGATTCGGATCATTGCGTCCTGGCAAAGAACGCGAATCGGCATAGACGTCCACTATCGAATACTGAACCGACGCGAGAGCCAATGATCGATGCAGGGATAGCCAGCCCTGCGACACCGCGAGATCGGCGGGTCGGTCGTCTTTGCTGCCAATGCCCCGAAAGAGGCCGGGAGCGCGTGGCTTACGCCCAAGTTCCACGCACTTCTCCGCGACCAGATTCGCAACGAGTTCAACGCCTCGCAGCAGTACATCGCCACCGCGGTCTACTTCGCGAACGTCGATCTGCCGCAGCTGGCGAAGCACTTCTACGCGCAGTCGGTCGAAGAGCGCAACCACGCGATGATGATCGTGCAGTACTTTCTCGATCGCGACATCACGGTCGAGCTGACCGGCGTCGACGCGTCGAAGTCCGTCTTCACCGATCCTCGTGAGGCCATCGCCCTGGCGCTGGCGCAGGAAGAGACCGTCACCGAGCAGATCATCGCTCTGGCGAGCACCGCACGCGAAGAGGGCGACTACCTCGGCGAGCAGTTCATGCAGTGGTTCCTCGAGGAGCAGGTCGAGGAAGTTGCCAGCATGAAGACGCTGCTCAACATCGCAGATCGCGCGGGCCACAACCTGTTCGATCTCGAGCAGTTCGTCGCCCGCGAGATGAACACCAGCGTGGTCGCCGACTCGGGCGCACCCACCGTCGCCGGCGGATCCCTCTGACGCCGGAGGAGACAACAGCCACCTCACGTCCCGATCGGGTACCAAAGCTGGGACGCTCTGGCATGGGCACCAACTGCCCGTTCGGGATCATGCCAGCGGTCGGCGGTGGCGATAACTGGTCCAGAGGAGACCGCGGTCGCAATCATTCGGTTCGAGAGTGCAACACGGCCGGTTGCCGGCAGTTCCATCAGTTGCGGGTGTTGAGGCCCTGGACTGCGGGACAGTCCGATCGGTCACGCACCCGCGGGTCGGAGCCGCTGATTCATCTACCGCCGACTTCGCCTCGGCCTCCGGCATGCACGGGCTCGGTAAACCTACCTGCTATACGCCTCGCTTACGATGGCACCTTCACGTCACGATCGAGGTGTCGCAAGCTCGGTTTCATCGCCTCGGAGCGCTGTAACCACCTCTTCGACACCGTCCCCCGGGGGATTCATGCAAGAAGCAGATGAGCCTCTCACCGCTCTCGCCGTCCACTCGAACCGTGGTGCGTAGTCGCTCGACCTCCGAGCGGAATGTCGTACGGCGTCGGTGTCGGATTCTTTTGCCTCGGCGATGTCGTGTACGAGGTCGAGGATCGCTCGGCGCAGGTCTTTGCGCGAGTTCGGCCGTGAAAGAAACGAGCAGTGACACTCCCGCGGCACGCACACGAAAAAGACGGCCCCGGATTTCTCCGGGGCCGTCTTCGACCTGCAATGTGTCGGGCTGACAGGATTTGAACCTGCGACCACTTGACCCCCAGTCAAGTGCGCTACCAAGCTGCGCCACAGCCCGCCGCGCCTCGAAAGGCGCTTGCTGAGATTACCCCAGCCCTACCCCTGAGAGGAAATCGCCTGCTCAGGGGCGGGGTCGGGCTACATCAGCGGTTGTTGCCCTTGCCCGGCCGTTCCCGCTTCTCGCGGATACGCACCGAGACACGCACGGGGCTGCCGTCGAAGTTGAACTCCTCACGCAGACGCCGCTCGATGAATCGGCGGTAGCCGGCCTCGAGGAAGCCGGTGGTGAACAGCACGAACGTCGGCGGCCGTGTGCTGGCCTGCGTCGCGAACATGATGCGCGGCAGACGTCCGCCTCGCATCGGCGGCGGAGTGGCCGCCACGACCTCCTTGAGCCACGTGTTCAACCTGCCGGTGGGTACGCGCTTGTCCCACGACTCCAGAGCCGTCTCCAGAGCGGGCACGAGCTTCTGGACCGCACGGCCCGTCTGCGCCGAGATGTTCACTCGCTGCGCCCACGGCACCCGAGCGAGATCGCGATCGATCTCTTTCTCGAGCTGCTGACGACGATCATCGTCCACCAGATCCCACTTGTTGAACGCCAACACCAACGCGCGGCCGGCATCGGCGACCATGCTGAGCACACGCATGTCCTGCTCCGAGATCACCTCGGAGGCATCGAGAAGCAAAATCGCGACCTCGGCGGCCTCGATTGCGGACTTGGTGCGCAGCGACGCGTAGAACTCGGCACCACTGGCATGACTGACACGCTTGCGCAGCCCGGCAGTATCGACGAATCGCCATGTCTTGCCGCCCAATTCGACCAACGAGTCGACAGGATCGACGGTGGTTCCGGCAACATCGTGCACCACCGAGCGCTCGTCACCCGAGAGCTTGTTGATCAGCGAGGACTTGCCCACGTTCGGCTTACCGACCAGAGCGACACGCCTGGGTCCCCCACCTGGGATTCCTTCGCGCGGAGTCTCGGGCAACGCCTCGAGAACCCGGTCCAGCAGATCACCGGTACCGCGGCCGTGAGTCGCGGAAACCGACAGCGGCTCCCCCAGACCCAGCGACCACAGTGCGGCGACCTCGGACTCGGTGCGGCCGTCGTCGACCTTGTTGGCCACCAACAGAACCGGAGTCTTCGACCGGCGCAGCACTCGTGCGACAGCCTCGTCCGTCGTCGTCGAGCCGACTCGCGCGTCGACGACCAACAGGATCGCGTCGGCGGTGTGCATGGCCAACTCGGCTTGGCGCGCAACGGATGCCTGCAAGCCCTTGGCGTCGGGCTCCCAACCGCCGGTGTCCTGCACCAGGAAGCGTCGACCACTCCAGTTGGCCTCGTACGACACTCGGTCGCGGGTCACGCCGGGGACGTCCTCGACCACAGCTTCACGTCGTCCGATGATGCGGTTGACGAGCGTCGACTTACCGACGTTCGGACGACCCACCACGGCGAGAGTCGGTACGGCAACGGCATCTTCGCCGTCTTCGCCCTCGTTGAGGTCGACGTACTCCCACTCGCCCTCGTCACTCCATATTCCGTCGCCCGCGGTTTCCGCTGCGCCGGAGAAGAATTCTTCACTCACTGCACTGCTCCACTTCTGTCGTTCACCACGAGCAGCAAACGCTCGATCACGCCGTCGAGATCCAGCTCGCTGGTATCGACGATCACCGAATCCTCGGCGGGACGAAGCGGTGACACTGCTCTCGTCGAATCTGCGTGATCGCGGCGTTGCACATCCGCGAGCACGGATTCGTAGTCGTCGTCGCGACCCTGTTCGATGTTCTGTTTGTTGCGACGCTCTGCCCGCGCCTCCGGTGAGGCAGTCAGGAACACCTTCACGTCGGCCTCGGGAAGAACGACGGTGCCGATGTCGCGGCCCTCCACCACGATTCGCGTCGACGAGCTCGCGAGATCGCGCTGCATCTGTACCAACAACTCGCGCACCGCAGGCACTGCGGACACGGCCGAGACGGCCTTGGTGACTGCGTCGCCGCGGATTTCGCCGCTGACGTCTTCACCGTCGAGCAACACGGTCTCGGACAGTGGGTCCTTGCCGATCTCGAGGGGAAGCGCAGCAACAGCTTTCGCAACTGCATCCGCATCGGTCGGCTCGACGCCCGAACGGAGAACCCATACCGTCGCGACGCGATACATCGCACCTGTGTCGAGGTAGCTCGCTTCCAGTGCCGACGCGAGTCTGCGCGACACCGACGACTTACCGGTGCCCGAAGGACCGTCCATCGCCACGATGAGCGCACTCATCACAGGCCTACGGATTCGTAGAGCTTGCCGATCTCGCCGCGACCGAGAACACGCAGTGTTCCCGGACGCTGATCGCCGAGCACGATGTTGCCGACATCGGTACGCACGAGGCGTCCGACCGGGAATCCGACCTTGTCGAACAACCGACGCACGATGTGCTTGCGGCCCTCGTGCAGGGTCACCTTGACGAGCGACTTGCCGTCCGAGATGTCGAGCAGCTGGAAGCCGTCGACCTTCACCGGGCCGTCGTCGAGGGTGACGCCCTCACGCAGCTGCTTGCCGAGCGTGCGGGGAATGGTGCCCGACAAAGTCGCGAGGTAGGTCTTCGAAACCTCGAACGACGGGTGCATCAGGCGGTGAGCAAGATCACCGTCGTTGGTGAAGAGCAACAGCCCTTCGGTGTCGGCGTCGAGGCGGCCGACGTGGAACAGTCGCTGCCCCGCCTGGACCCGCTCGGAGACGATGTCGCCGACGCACGGGCGTCCCAGATCGTCGGACATGGTGCACTGCCATCCACGCGGCTTGTTCATCGCGAGATGAACCAGCTCTTCCTTCACCACCACGCGAGTGCCGTCGACACGGACCACGGCGATGTTGGGATCGATGCGGATGCCCTGTTCGGTGACGATGCGTCCGTCGACCTCGACGCGGCCGTCGGCGATCAGTTCCTCGGCGGCGCGACGCGATGCGACGCCTGCCTGTGCGAGCACCTTCTGCAACCGAACACCTTCACCGGCGGGCACATGCTTGCGCGGTGAGGAATCGGTGTGCTGATGCTTCGCCGGCTTGGCGTTGCTGATCGTGGTCGACGGAACCTGCTTCTTCTGCGGCTTCGGCGGCTTGGGACGCGAGGGCTTCTTGCGCGGAACAGCGTCGTTGCTGCGGTCGTTGACGCCGGTCTCGACGGGCGTGTAATCGATCGATTCGTCCTGCTCGACGCCACGGCGAGGGGCAGGTCGGGCTCCTGTGCGAGGAGCTCCGGTACGTGGCGCGCCTGCGCGAGGTCCCCCGGTGCGGGGAGCTCCGGTGCGCGGGGCTCCGGTACGGGGAGCGCCGTCGCGGGGCGTTGCGTCGCGGGTGCGATCTCCGCGGCGCGCGTCACGCGGAGTGTCCGACCTACCTGCGGTCGGCTTCCTGCGTGGGTCTTGTCTCTTGTTACGGTCCGGTGTGCCATCACGGCGAGCGGGCTTGTTCACTTGTCTTACCTATCAGTCGTCCGAGTCGAGCTCGGCTGCCGGATCGGGTTTCGATCCGCGGTTCTTGGTGGAGCGGGTCATTCTCGGGTCGGTGTCCATGCTGTCACTGATCTCGTCGATCAGGTCCACACCCGGCAACAGCGGCGCCAGTTCGGGTAGATCACCGAGCGATGCGAGTCCGAGCCGTTCGAGGAACAACTCGGTGGTGCAGTACATCGTGCCGGTCGTCTCCGGGTCGGTTCCTGCTTCGGAGATCAGTCCACGGGCGAGCAACGTACGCATCACTCCATCGACGTTGACTCCTCGCACGGCGCTGACTCGTGCGCGGGTCAACGGTTGACGATATGCGATCACGGCCAGGGTTTCCAATGCCGCGCGTGTGAGCTTGGACCGAGCGCCGTCCAGAAGCAGCCGTTCGACGTACGGCGCATAGGCGGTTCGGGTGTAGAAACGCCATCCGTCACCGGCGTAGCGAAGGTCGATTCCGCTGGTTCGTTCGGTCAGTTCGGCGGCCATCGCCGTCAAGGCCGCGCGCACGCGGGCCACCGAGGCAACCACGGCCGAGGCAAGCTGCTCGTCCGACGCGGGAGTGTCGACGATCAGCAACACAGCTTCCAGAGCCGACGCGAGAGTGGTGTCGTCCAGCTCCTCGGAATCCTCGACGTCCTCGAGCTCGAGTTCTGGATCGGCACTCATGCGTAGTCCTCTTCCGTGACCACGATGGGTCCTTCGTCCTTACCGGTCCAACTCACTCGAAGATCGCCGAGCGGCTCGGGCTGCTCGAACGCGATCACCTGTTGCCGGAACAGCTCCAGCAACGCCAGGAATCGAGCGATTATTTCCACCTGCACCTCGCAGTCCTGCACCAACTCCGAGAACGACGCCCACTCGTTCAGGCCTCGCCCCTGCAGATTCTCGAGCAACCATGCCGCCTGCTCGGGAATCGAGACCGCGTGCTGATGGATGTGATCGAGTCCCACCTGGGGAATCGGCTTGGGCCTGAAGGCCGCTGCGGCGATGTCGGCGAACGTGGCCGGGTCGACGCCGAGCAGCACCTCGGGAATCAGATCGGCGTATCTGTCCTCCACCGACACCGACCGCGGATAACGCCGCAGCGCAGCAGCTTCCAGCTCACCGAACAGCAGAGCGACCTGCTTGTAGGCGCGGTACTGCAGCAACCGCGCGAAGAGTAGATCTCGCACTTCGAGCAGCGCCAGATCCTCGGCGTCCTCCACATCACCCGAGGGCAGCAGCCGCGCCGCCTTGAGATCGAGGAGCGTCGCGGCGACGACGAGGAATTCCGTCGTCTGGTCGAGGCCGACATCGGCACCGAGTGACTTGGTGAACGAGATGAAATCGTCGGTGACGGTGTGCAACGCCACTTCGGTGACGTCCATGCGGTGCTGACTGATCAGCGACAGCAACAGATCGAACGGACCCTCGAAGTTGAGCAACCGCACCCGAAATGTCGACGGATCCGCGTCGGCGGGAACCTCGATCGGGGCCTCGTCGGCAGCGTCGACGGTCACGGACCCGACCGGTAGATCACCTCGCGCGCAAGGGCGCGGTACGCCTGCGCGCCGCCGGATTTCGGAGCCCAGGTCGTGATCGGCTCGCCGGCGACACTGGTCTCCGGGAAGCGGACCGTTCTGGTGATCACCGTGTCGTAGACGACGTCGCCGAACACCTCGACCACTCGCGTCATCACCTCACGCGAGTGCAGAGTGCGGGCGTCGAACATCGTCACCACGATGCCGGCCAACTTCAGCCGTGGGTTGAGACGATCGCGCACCTTCTCGACGGTGTCGTTGAGCAACGCCAGCCCGCGAAGGCTGAAGTACTCGCACTCCATCGGGATCAACACTTCGTCGGCACACGTGAGCGCATTGACCGTCAACAGACCGAGGGACGGCTGGCAATCGATGAGGACGTAGTCGTAACGATCGAGAATCGGATGCAGCACCCGCCCGAGTGTCTGCTCCCGGCCGACCTCGGTGACCAACTGAATTTCGGCGGCCGAGAGGTCGATGTTGCTGGGCATCAGATCGAGGTTCTCGACGCGAGTCCGCATGATGATGTCGTCGGCGGAGACCTTCGCCTCGACGAGGAGGTTGTAGACCGTCAGATCGAGCTCGTGATGTGCGACGCCCAACCCCGCGGACAGTGCGCCCTGCGGGTCGAGGTCCACGAGGAGCACGCGACGGCCGTAGCCGGCCAACGAGGCGCCGAGATTGATGGTCGACGTCGTCTTACCGACGCCACCCTTCTGGTTGCACATCGCAATGATCTTGGCCGGGCCGTGACTGGACAACGGCTGCGGATCCGGGACCGGCCGAGTCATACGACCCGTGGGCCCGAGCTCGTTCGGAGCAGGAGTGATGTCGCGTGTCTCCCGACTGGATTCCGGTTGACGCGTCTGGAACAGGGCGCCGTCGAGATGTGGATGTTCCAAAGCTGACTCCGCCGCTGGCGGCTGCGGTGTCGACACGTTCCAGCGCTCCCCTGTCCCGTTCGTCTTCGAGTAGATCTGGCAAACGCTACCGCTTGGTGCGCCGGCAACGTCATCGGACACGCTGACACACGGCCGCGGGGCTCGTGCTACCTCGCCCGCGGATGCGCGCCGGCCCACACTTCGCGCAGCGTGTTGACAGTGACGAGGGTGTAGATCTGCGTCGTCGTCACCGAAGCGTGCCCCAACAGCTCCTGCACGACGCGGACATCGGCACCGCCGTCGAGCAGATGAGTAGCGAACGAATGCCGCAGGACGTGCGGTGAGACCCCCGCGGTGATCCCGGCCCGCACGGCCGAATCCTGCAACACCTGCCACGCGCTCTGCCGAGACAACCTGCCGCCCCGGACGTTGAGGAACAGCGCAGGATCGGAGCGCGAGACCAGCCCCGGCCGGCCGCGCACCAGGTAGGCGTCGACGGCCTCGATCGCGGGCCGCCCCACCGGGACGATGCGGTGCTTGCCACCTTTGCCGCGTAGCAGCACCGAGCGGGCCTCGGTGTCGATGTCGTCGACGTCGAGCCCCACTGCCTCGGAAATACGAGCCCCGGTCGAATACAGCAGTTCCAACAGGGCCCGATCCCGCAGACCGCGCGGGGCATCGGGACCGGCAACGGACGCCGATTCGAGCAACGCCACCACCTGGTCGACGGGGAGCGACTTCGGTAGTCGCTTCGCCGGTTGGGGCGGCTTGACCTCGCTCGCCACGTTGCGCTCGACCATGCCCTCCGCGAGCGCGAATCGGTGCAGACCCCGCACCGCGATCAACGTCCGGGCAGCCGAACTCGCTGCGAGAGCCGGGAAATCGTCGTCACCGCGCCGCAGATAGAGCACGAACTCGGTGATGTCGTTCTCGGCGACCTTCGCCAGATCGGTGATGCCGTAGCCGCTGAGGAACCGCTCGTAGCGCACCAGATCGCGACGGTAGGACGACACCGTGTTCGGTGCCGACCCGCGCTCGACCACCAGATGGTCGAGGTACGTCTGAATCTGCTGGCCGATCACGGTGGCTACTTTCGTGAACTCTTCCGCTTCTCGAAAGCTGTCGGCAGATCGGGCCACGGGGCGTCGGCAGGGCGCAGTTCGGTGCCGGTAGCGCGCGCCGCGGCGAATGCGAGAACGCCCGCCACCGCGGATGCGTTGACGATCTCGCCCGACAGCGCCCGACGGACGGCCTCGTCCATCGGCACGTAGGAAAGCTCGATGTCGGCTTCCTCGTCGTGAGCCTCGGGCCGATCGACCTCTGTCAGGCCCTGAGCGAGGAAGATCCGCACGGCCTCGTCGGTGAACCCGGGCGAGGCCAGTACATCGACCAGAACCGACCACGTCCGAGCGGCGAGCCCGGTTTCCTCGGCGAGCTCACGCTGAGCCGCCAGCACGGGCCGCTCCCCCGGCTCGTCCAGCAGACCGGCAGGCAACTCCCACAGTCGACGACCGACGGGATGACGGTACTGCTCGATCATCACCACACGATCCTGATCGTCGACGGCCAGAATTCCGACCGCGCCGTGATGCTCGATCACCTCACGCTCGGCCTGACGACCGTTCGGCATCGCGACCTGATCGAGCCGAAGCGCAAGGATCTCTCCGGAATACGGCACGGACGAGTCGAGGGTGGTGAACTCGTGCCGGGGCTCGCTCATCCGACGGTCTCGGCTGCGTCCGATTCCTCTGCCGCCACGGTGTCACCGTGAATGTCGACCGGCAGACGCTCGGCAGCCTTGTACTTGAGCGCGGCGTTGATCAACGACGCGAACAGCGGATGCGGACGAGTCGGCCGGCTCTTGAGTTCCGGATGCGCCTGCGTGGCGACGAAGAACGGGTGAACCGACGCGGGCAGTTCGACGAACTCCACCAGGTGACCGTCCGGTGAAGTACCGCTGAACACCAAGCCGCTCTTGGCAATTCGATCCCGGTAGTCGTTGTTGACCTCGTAGCGATGACGGTGACGCTCCGAGACGTTCTCGGTGCCGTACGACGCCGCGACAACCGAGCCCTTCTGCAGAGTGGCCGGGTAGGCACCGAGGCGCATCGTGCCGCCGAGATCGGCGTCACCGGCGACGGCGTCTTCCTGATCGGCCATCGTGGAGATCACCGGATCCTTGGTGTCCGGATCGAACTCGGCGGAATTGGCATCGGTCAGACCGACCGAACGAGCCGCCTCGATGACCACACACTGCAATCCGAGGCACAACCCCAGCAACGGAATCTTGCGGGTACGTGCGAACTCGATGGCCCCGAGCTTGCCCTCGATGCCGCGGATACCGAAACCACCGGGAATGAGCACGGCATCGACATCGCCCAACGCGGCCTGCGCCCCCGCAGGCGTCGAGCACTCGTCGGATGGAACCCACTTGATCTCGACCTTCGCGCGATGGGCGAATCCACCGGCACGCAGCGCCTCGGTGACCGAGAGGTACGCGTCGGGCAGGTCCACGTACTTGCCGACCAAGCCGACGCGCACGGTTTCGCGCGGCTGGTGGACGCGCTCGAGCAGTCCACCCCAGATGGTCCAGTCCACATCGCGGAACGGGAGACCGAGCTGACGGACGACGTACGCGTCCAGGCCTTCCTTGTGCAGCACCTTGGGAATGTCGTAGATCGACGGCGCGTCGGGCGTGGAGATGCAGCCGTCGACGTCGACGTCGCACATGAGCGCGATCTTGTTCTTGAGCCCCGGCGGCACGTCGCGATCGCAACGCAGGATCAACGCGTCGGGCTGGATACCGATGCTGCGCAGTGCTGCGACGGAGTGCTGAGTGGGCTTGGTCTTGAGTTCACCGGACGGAGCCAGGAAAGGAACCAACGACACGTGCAGGAAGAACACGTTGTTACGGCCGACGTCGTGGCGCACCTGACGCGCTGCTTCGAGGAACGGCTGCGACTCGATATCGCCGACGGTGCCGCCGATTTCGGTGATCACGACGTCCGGCTGGTGACCCTGCAGGTCCGGGCCGTTCATGGCGAGAATGCGACGCTTGATCTCGTCGGTGATGTGCGGGATGACCTGAACGGTGTCGCCCAGGTATTCACCGCGGCGTTCCTTGGCGATGACCGTCGAGTACACCTGGCCGGTGGTGACATTGGCGAAACCGGACAGATCACGGTCTAGGAATCGCTCGTAGTGGCCGACGTCGAGATCGGTCTCGGAGCCGTCCTCGGTGACGAAGACCTCACCGTGCTGGAACGGATTCATCGTGCCGGGATCGACATTGAGGTACGGATCGAGCTTCTGCATGGTCACGCGCAGTCCGCGTGCGGTCAGTAGCTGGCCGAGGCTGGATGCCGTCAGGCCTTTTCCGAGTGAGGACGCGACGCCCCCACTGACGAAAATGTGCTTGGTGTCGGAACGCGACTGAAGGCGTGACAATGAGGCTCCCGTGACGAGTCTGCAGGGCTTGCTCCTATCAGGGGGCTGATAAGAGAGGTGAAGCGTGGAAATTGGGCCTGCTACCCACGGGACTTCACGGTAACACCAGTACCTACCTCACCGCCAACGACACGCGCGTTCCGACGACGATCAGCTCGCCGGCGCTCCGACGGTCACGGCGTTCGCGTTGGCTCCGGTGCCGTAGCGGCCCGACGCCCCGTCCAGCTGCTCCGCCAAGGCGAGAACAGTGGTGATCCGTCCTGCTTCACGGTCGACGTTGTCGACCGTGCTGAGAGCGGACGACAGCGCCGAATCGGCGCGCACCACAGCGATGGAACCGTTGCCCTCTGCAGCGCCGGACCGGCCGGCCAGTACCGCGCCAGCACCACGCGAGTCGAGAGCGCCCGCGAACCGCGCGACGATGGCACCGCGATTGCCGTCCTCCACGTCCGAGGTACCGGAACCGGTGACGACCACAGCCAATTGAGCGGGCGCGACGGCACCGTTGTCGTAGGCGATGAAACCGCCGCTACGCAGCGTCTCCAGCGCCAGTGACAGCTCCTCGGGAGTCGACTGTGGCTGAGCCGTCTCGGCGTTGAGCAGCAGCACCGAACCCAGCAGGTCTCCGGCGAGGCTGCCCTGGTCCACGGCGCCGGTGCGCAACTGCACGCCGGCCGGAATGACGTTGGTCAGGCGCGTACGGAGATCGTCCCCGTTCGCCGCGGAGACGAACGAATCGGTCAGCGACACCCGGCCGGTGACGGTGGCACCCGACGCTCCGATCGACCGTGTGACTCCGTCCACGTCGCCGGGGTCGGCATCCGGGGTGGTGATGACCACGACGCTGCGATCGACCAACGTGTCCCGTAGAACCCGGCCCGATACCGCAGCGTCGAAGCCGTCGGCCGAGTTGAGCTGCTCACCGAGCTGATTGTTGGTCGCCTGCAGATCGTCCACCTGAGTTTCGAGACCGGTCTTGTCGTCTCGAAGGCCCGATACCAGTCCGCTCGAGAGCAGACCCGAACCGAGCACGATGCCGATGGCCAGTGCCACGAAGACCGCTGCCAGCGAAATGGCATGTTGGCGAAGCGAAATCACGAAAGCAACCCCTGGAACCACAGGGCGAACCGGTTCCACAGATCGATTGCCCAATCCAACGATTCGCCGCCGATGTTGGACACGGCCAACGCCACGATGACGGCGACGAGCGCCGCCAGAATCAACAAAGCGATCGCACCGCCGGACACACGGCTGCGATACAGCGTCGCCACAGCTTTTGCGTCGACCAGCTTGGCCCCGACCTTCAGACGTGTCATGAATGCGGCCGGGTTGGTGTTGCGTCGACCGCGATCGAAGAACTCGTCCAGGCTGGCCGGGCTACCGACCGACACGATGAGTGAGGCCCCGTGATGATCGGCCAACAGCAGCGCGAGATCGGCAGCAGCACCGGTGGCCGGGAACGTCATGGCACCGATACCGAGATCCTGAATGCGTTCGAGGCCCTGCGCGTGTCCGTCGGAATCTGCCGGAAGCACCACCTCGGCACCGCATTTGAGCGTCTGCGCAGTGACGTCCTCGGGATCACCGACGATGAGATCAGGGCGATGCCCCGCCTTCATCGCGGTGTCGGCACCCGCGCCGACGCCGATGATGACGGGCGAGTACTCCTTGATGAACGGCTTGAGGTTCTTCAGATCCTCGGCGTGCCCGGGACCGTCGGCCACGATCACCACATGACGACCCTTGAGGTCGATGTCGATGTCCGGCACTCCGACGCCGTCGATGAGCAACGGGCTCTCGGTTCGGATGAACTCGATCGTGTTGCCCGAGAACGCTTCCAGATGGTCGACCAGACCCGTCTTGGCCTCGATCATCTTGTCCGAGATCTCGGCTTCGCTCTGCTCGTCACCCTTCGCGAGGCGCCGATCGCCGGTGTAGACACCGCCGTCGTTGAGGCGAATCTTGGTGCCGTCCTTGATCTTCTTGAAGATCTCGGTGCCGGCCGAGTCGATCAAGGTGATCCCGTTGGCCACGATGGCCTCGGGGCCCAGGTTCGGGTAGCGCCCGGAGATCGAGGGCGACGCGTTGACGACCGCGAGCACCCCTGCCTCGACGAGCGCATCGGCGGTCAGGCGGTCCAGGTCGAGCTCGTCGAGCACGACGATGTCACCGGGGCCGACCCGTTTGAGGAGCTTGGCCGTGTTGCGATCGACTCGCGCGATACCGGTGATTCCGGGCAGCGAATCCTGACTACGTGACAGCAGAGCCGGCATCTTCATGGGAACCATGATGACCCGATCGACACGCCCGACGACGGAGGCGCGCCGAAACAACTACCACACTGATCACATCAGCACCAAAAGTTACAACGCGGCTCGATCCGCATTTGCGGTGGCCAGCAGCTCCTCGGCATGCGCGCGACCGGTCTCCGTGTCGTCCAGACCCGCGAGCATTCTCGCGAGCTCGACGACGCGTTCCGACGAAGACAGCGTCCGAACCCCACTGTTCGCCGCGCCCTTCTTCGCATCGGTCTTGTCGACCACCAGGTGTGTATCGGCGAATGCTGCAACCTGCGGCAAGTGGGTGACCACGATGACCTGGTGCGTGCGTGCCAACCGGCCGAGTCGACGCCCGACCTCGACGGCCGCGCGACCACCCACTCCGGCGTCGACCTCGTCGAAGACCATCGTCGCGCCCTTGTCCGAGCCCGCCAGCACCACTTCGAGTGCCAACATCACCCGCGACAGCTCACCGCCCGACGCACTCTTGCTGATCGGAAGAGCCTGGGCACCGTCGTGCGCGGACAGACGAAACTCGACCTCGTCGACGCCGCTGCTACCCGCATGCAGTTCGGTGCCGTCGACGACGATCGGGGCAGTGTCGGACGGCCCGGCGGGAAGTGCGCGAACATCGATCTGCAGCTTGGCTTTTCCCATCGCCAAGCCCGCCAGCTCGACGCTGACCGCCTTCGAGAGCTTCACGGCGGCCTTCGCTCGAGCCGCACTGAGCTTCGACGCAGCCGCCGCGACGTCGATCGCAGCCGCGTCGACCTTGGCGCTCAACTCGGCGAGCGCATCGGCCGAGGTGTCGATGTGCGAGAGTCGCTCGCGGGCGTCTTCCGCCCAGGCGATGACGCCGTCGACATCGGCGGCGTACTTGCGCGTCAACGACTTCAGCTCGGCCTGCCGGTTCAGGATCGTGTCGAGGGCACCCGGATCGGACGGCAGATCCGTCAAGTACGAGGTGAGGTCTGCCCCGATGTCGCCCACGATCGCCATCGCGTCGTTCAGTCGCGGCAGCAGCTCGGTCAGTGCTGCGTCCTCGGCATGTTCGAGGCGAGAGCGAGCCTCGCCCAGCAGGTACAGCGCGGACGCCGTGTCCGACGCCTCCTCGGTACTCCCGACGAGTGCTGCCGAAGCACCTTCCGCGGTCTCACGCAGCGAATCGAGATCGCCCAGCCGACGCACATCCTCGGCCACGGAGCGATCCTCACCCGGCTCCGGTGCCAGAGAGTCGATCTCCTGCAGTCCGAACTGCAGCCGATCGGCTTCCTGCGCCAACTCGCGACTGCGTTCGGTGCGATCGATCAGCTCGTTGCGCGCGTCGAGCCACGTCTTGCGCGCGGTGCGGTACTTCGAAACCAGGGACGCCACCGCATCCCCAGCGAATCTGTCCAGCGCGCCGAGTTGCTGATCGGGACGCAGCAGACGCAGCTGATCGTTCTGACCGTGGACCGTCAGCAACGAGTCGGTGAAGTTCGACAGCACCGATGCGGGGACACTGCGCCCACCGAGGTGCGCACGAGAACGACCGTCCGAGTTGACGGTACGCACGGCGATGATCGAATTGTCCTCGTCCCGTTGACCTCCCGAGGACTCGAGCACCTTGTCGACGTCGTCGATCACCTGCTCCGACGCGGTGTCGGTGCTGAATCGCCCCTCGACCACGGCACGCTGCGCGCCGAGCCGAACCCGGCCTGCGTCGGCGCGGGCACCCGACAACAGGTGCAGACTGGTGACCACCATGGTCTTACCGGCACCCGTTTCGCCGGTGAGTACGGTCAGTCCCTCGTGAAATTGTGCGCTGGCACCGGAAATGACTCCGAGGCTGTCGATCCGAATCTCTTCGAGCATCCCTACCTCGCTCTCCCCCGCCAACCGGTCACGGGCAGTTCGAATTTCTTGACCATGCGATCGGCGAACGGTGCCGAATCGAGTCGAACCCACTTGATCGGTGACGCTCCCCGCACCACCTCGACGCGAGCACCTGCCGGCAGGCTCAATGTGCGCCTGCCGTCGCAGAATACGAATCCTGCGTGTCCGCCGGCATCGATTTCGACCGCGATGATCGACTCGGGGCTGGTGACGAGCGGCCGCGCGAACAACGCGTGTGCGTTGCTCGGAATGACCAATATCGCTTCGAGTTCCGGCCAGACCACAGGCCCACCGGCCGAGAACGCGTAGGCCGTCGAGCCCGTCGGTGTGGAGATGAGGACGCCGTCGCACCCGAATGCGGACACCGGTCGTCCGTCGACTTCGAGTACGACCTCGAGCACTCCGAGCCTCGACCCGTTCTCGATGCTGGCTTCGTTCAATGCCCAGCCACGATCGACCACCTGGTCACCGACGCGAATCGCGATGTCCAACGTCATGCGTTGCTCGATGCGGTAGTCCCCGGCGATGACGCGGGCCAGGGCACCTTCGAGATGGTCGGCTTCGGCCTCGGCCAGGAATCCGACGTGCCCGAGGTTGATGCCGAGCACCGGAATCGAGGCCGCTTGCGCGAGTTCGGCTGCGCGCAGAAAGGTCCCGTCACCGCCGAGCACGAGGACCATCTCGCAGCCGACGGCTGCGTCCGGTCCGAACTCGACGACGTTGAGCTTCATGTCCGCGACGAACACATGGTCGTGTTCCTCCGTATCGGAGGCTTCGATCTTCGACGGCTCGACCTCGTCCACGAGCACGCGAAGGCAGATGCCCGCTTCGTCGAACACCTTGCCCACGCGACGCGCGGTTTCGGCGATGTCCGGTCGACCAGGATGGGCGACGAGAAGAATCTCTCGAGTCGACTCCCGTTCCGGTGCTGCGTGGGACGGAGTCACTGTGGTCCTTCCTCGATCGCGAGCCGGACGAGTTCCGTGATGTCGGCGCGTGGCGAATCCTCGCCTGCACCTGCCCTCAGCCACAAAAAGTACTCGACATTGCCCGACGGCCCCGGCAGTGGGCTTGCCGCTACCGCCTGCACCGTGAGATTCGACGCGACGGCCGCATTGGCCACATCCTCCACGGCCTCGGCTCTCAGCGCGGGATCTCGCACCACACCACCGGAACCCACGCGATCCTTGCCGACCTCGAACTGCGGCTTGACCATCAACACCATGTCGGTACCCGGCTTCGCGCATGCAACGAATGCGGGAAGAACGAGCTTCAACGAGATGAACGACAGATCTGCGACGATCACGTCCACCGGTCCGCCGATCGTCTCGGCGTCGATCGACCGAACGTTGGTGCGGTCGATGACGTGAACTCGGTCGTCGGATTGCAGGCGCCACACCAGCTGCCCGTAACCCACATCGACGGCAACCACTTCACGCACGCCTCGACTGAGTAGAACGTCGGTGAACCCACCGGTGGATGCACCGGCGTCCAGACAACGAGCCTGTTCGACGCTCAAGCCGAGGGGCTCGAATGCGTCCAGAGCGCCCAGCAATTTGTGGGCACCGCGGGAGGCCCACGAGACCTCGTTGTCCTCTTCGGCCACCAGAAGCGGTGTGCCCGGCTCCACCGCGGTCGCGGGCTTCGAGGCCACGGTCCCGGCGATCTTCACCCGGCCTGCGTCGATCAGCTCCGAAGCGTGCTCCCGTGATCGGGCGAGTCCACGACGAACCAGCTCGGCGTCGACACGTGCGCGACGAGCCACGTCAGGTCTTGTCGACGGTGGTCAGGGCGCGCACGAGTACCTCGTGCGCGCGGTCGAGCAGACTCGCGTCGCGCGCAAGGGCGTCGGAGTCCACAGCCTCGGATTCCCCATCGTCCGTCGACTCGATGGTGAGCTGATTCAGCAGCGAGGACACTTCGGTGCGAACAGTGTCCGGATCAGCCGACGACTCATCGCCGGCACCGCTCGGCCGGTGCTGTCCTGGTAGTGGAATAGACGCGCTCATCGCCTCTCACGCTATCGGATGGGTCCGACGAACGCCCGATCGCCGCTCTCCGAACGGTGCTGTCGAATGCTGTGTCAGCACCCGAGCAGGGAACGCAGATCGCCGAGTCGATCTCCCTCGAAGTGAACGTCCGAGAAGGGCGAGCCGGACCAGGCGACGTGCAGTGTGGCGAGCGCACCCTCGAACGCATCCGGCGCACCGTCTCCGCTGTACTGCACCGAGAGCACCTCGTTCTCGATGCCGACCGTCCAACCGGTCTTGCTACCGACGCTCGACGCCGTCTCGTCCTTGTTCAGGACTCCGAGATCGGTCCCGATATGAGTGGGCCGAAGATGCCGAGGAGCTCGCAACAACTCGGCAGCAGTACTGACGCCGGTCAGAACCAGCAGCGACGGAAGGTCGATTTCGTTCGCTCCAGCGATGTCGGTGTCGAGTCTGTCTCCGACGACCAGCGCCGAACGTGCTCCGCTGCGCTCGATGGCGTCGTGCATGATCGGGGCGGCCGGCTTGCCCGCCACGATCGGCTCGATCTCGGTGGCGTTGCGCACCGCTGCGACCATCGAGCCGTTGCCCAGAACGAGTCCTCGCTCGGTCGGCAGGGTGGCATCGATGTTCGTGGCCACCCACAGCGCACCCGCACGAATGGCGAGGACTGCCTCGGCCAGCATCTTCCAGCCTGTATCGACCGAGTGACCCTGCACCACTGCGACCGGATCGTCGTCGGCAGAGCGGACCGGCACCAGTCCTACCTTGGTGATCTCGTTCGCCAATGCGTCGGTGCCGACGACGAGCACGCGGGAACCTTGGTCCAACTTGCCCGCCAACACGCGGGCGCCGGCCTCGGAACTGGTGACGACGAACTCTGCTGTGGTGTCGAACCCGAGACCACGCAGATGTTCGGCAACGTCCTCGGGGGCTCGACTGGCGTTGTTGGTGACGAAGTACTGCTTCTCCGAACCACCCGACAGTGCTTCCACTGCACCGGGAATGGGATCCTTGCCGGCATAGACGGTGCCGTCGAGATCGAGCAGCAGCACATCGTGGACATCACGCAGCACCGTCACTGACCGCCTCCGGACAGCTCCTCGACCCGCTCTTCTGCGTCGGTCTCACCATCGACGTCGGCTGCAGCGGCATTGAGGAACCACTTCACACCCTCGTCGACGCGACCCGCCGCAACCAGCGCATCGGCGTAGACGTAGAAGAGCCGAGCAGCAGCGGTGCCGGAGCGCGACGCGTCGAGATCAGGGGTCTGCAGCGTCACGACGGCCTGGTCGTACTGGTTCAGATCCATTCGGGCACCTGCCACGACGATCCGAAGCTCCGACGCTTCCTCGCCGGTCAACTCGCGAGCCTCGTCGCTGCGACCGAGTTCGATAGCGCGCTCGGGACGTCCGAGTCCGCGCTCGCAGTCGGCCATCACAGCGATGAGGCCCGGTCCGCCTGCCATTCGTCGGGCGGCGCGAAGCTCGGACAGTGCTTCGGCCCACTCACCGGCGTGGTACGCCGCGATACCTGCGGTCTCACGGACCACGGCGATGCGGCCGGCGCGCTGACGAGCCGCGCGCGCGTGCAGCAGCGCCAACTGCGGATCGTCGTCGAGCAGCCTGCTGGTCATCACGAGGTGACGTGCGACAGCAGTTGCGTTGTTCTTGTCCAAGCTCAACAGATCTCGACGCACTGCTGGTTCGAGCTGGCCTGCTTCGACCTCGTCGGGCAGATCCGGCTCATCGGGACGCGGCGGTCGACGGTCGGACGGTGCGCTGTTTCCGCGGCGATCGCCAGAGAACCCACCCTCACCGCCACGCCTGCGGGGCGGACCGTCCGAACGACGCGGGTCTCCGCGGCGGTCCTGAGCACGGGGGTTGCGGTCTCGGGACTCGCTCGGGCGGTTGCCGCCGTCCCCTCGGGAGGGGCGACGATCGTTGTTGTCTTCCGACACGGGCGTCCTTTCGGATTTCGGTACAAACGCAAAAAGGGGACCCACCAAGTGGGTCCCCTTCTTACAACGGGTGTTCGGCGGTGTCCTACTCTCCCACACCCTGTCGAGTGCAGTACCATCGGCGCTGGAGGGCTTAGCTTCCGGGTTCGGAATGGGACCGGGCGT
>NZ_JBEYIW010000034.1:0-34109 GCF_040636045.1 Rhodococcus sp. NPDC006774
ACGACGGAGGTGACCACTGATGCACTGATGCAACTACCCGCCTGATCACCAACGAAGGATCACAAACCAGTTACACCACTTCTAGGGGCTTGACCCGACGGTGCGCCAGCGTCATGATCCAGGCCAGTGGACTGCCCTGGTTCGGGTCGTAGTTCGGTGCCGCACGCCAGATCTGGAGAAACACCTCCTGCGCGGTCTCCTCGCTGTACCCCGGGTCACGAAGCACCCGCAGCACCATGCCGTAGACCCGCGACGAGGTCGCGTCGTACAACTCGGCGAATGCCGCCCGATCGCCCTGCGCGATCGACGCCATCAACCGACGGAGACGATCCGCTTCGTCGGCACGGAGGTTCTTGAGCTGTGGACTGGGAACAGCACACACCGCATCCTCTGCCGCGTAGTTCTCCGAGGCATCGGATGTCGTCCGGTCACGGCCGGCATCCGACGATCCGGACGCACCCGACAACGGCGCGCTCATCGGAAAGTCGTCCCAACAGACGGGTTCATGATCGAGTTCATCGATCACGACACTAGTGGTCATATCGCTCTCATATCGAAACCTCCGCGTTTTCCCGCCGCAGTACATATTCGGAACAAACCGACCGGAGGATGGTTCGGGACGAAAATTCGTTTGCGTAGATGTGGACCGCGTTTCATCCTTGGTGGAGAATCGGACAATCGTGGGGAATCGGGCAACCGGCCCACCGGAGGAAACGAGAGACATGGCGGCGATCGAGACACACGGTCTGGTCAAACGTTTCGGCACGAACATCGCTGTCGACGGAGTCGACCTCTCGATCCCGTCCGGTGGTGTCTACGGCGTACTCGGGCCGAACGGCGCAGGGAAGACGACGACTATCCGGATGTTGGCTACCCTCCTTCCGATCGACGGAGGCAGTGCCCGGGTCCTGGGTCACGACGTGGCGAGCGAACCGGAGGCCGTACGGCAGAAAGTCGCTCTGACAGGACAATTCGCCTCTCTGGACGAGGATCTCACCGGCACGGAGAATCTGGTGCTGCTCGCTCGACTGCTCGGCTACTCTCGGCCCGCCGCCCGATCACGAGCCGAGCAGTTGCTGACGGCGTTCGACATCGCCGACGCCGGCCCCCGACAGGTCAAGACCTACTCCGGCGGCATGCGCCGTCGCATCGACATCGCCGCCAGCATCATCGTCACTCCCGAACTGATCTTCCTCGACGAGCCCACCACCGGGCTCGACCCCCGCAGCCGAAACCACGTATGGGAGATCGTCCGTGCGTTGGTCGCGGGCGGAACGACGGTGTTACTGACGACACAGTATCTGGACGAGGCCGATCAGCTGGCCGGGCGTGTCGCGGTCATCGATCGCGGCAAGGTGATCGCCGAGGGGACGACGGGTGAGCTGAAAGCGTCGGTGGGATCGAACTCACTGCACCTGCGAGTTCTCGAGGCGTCCCAGCGAACGGCCGCCGCGCAGATCCTGCGAGAGCTGGTCGGCGGCAACGTCACCGAGGATCCGGATCCGTCGACCGTCACCGCACGGTTGGACAACCCGGCACAGGCCGCACCCGTGCTGCCTGCACTCGAGACCGCAGGCATCCCCATCGCGTCGTTCACGCTGGGACAACCGAGCTTGGACGAGGTGTTTCTCGCCCTCACCGGGCATGGGGCGGGAGTGGAGCCTGCAGGAATGACCCAAGGGGCGGGAGTGGAGCCTGCAGGAACGACCCAAGGGGCGGGAGTCGAGCCTGCGGGAACGACCCATCAGGTCGGCGCCACAATCGATTCCGAGAAAGAGGTTGCGTCATGACCGCGGAAGCCCAGCAGTCGACGCCACATGCGTCGACCATCATCGATGTGCTCGGTGCGGCCGGGCCGCGTCCGCCGCGACCGTCGTCGTTGTCGACGTCGCTGAGCTTCGGGTGGCGAGCGCTGCTCAAGATCAAGCACGTTCCCGAGCAGTTGTTCGACGTGTCGGCCTTTCCCATCATGTTCACGTTGCTGTTCACCTACCTGTTCGGTGGCGCATTGGCCGGGTCGACCCAGGCGTACATCCAGTTCCTGCTCCCCGGCATCCTCGTGCAGACCGTGGTGATGATCACGATGTACACCGGCGTGACCATGAACAAGGACATCGAGAAGGGCGTGTTCGACCGATTCCGTTCACTGCCCATCTGGCGTCCGTCTCCCCTGGTCGGCGCGCTGCTCGGTGACGTCGTTCGCTACACGCTGGCCTCGGTGATCGTGCTGATCCTCGGGTTGGTCCTCGGCTTCAGGCCGCAGGGTGGCGTCGTCGGCGTCGTGGCCTCCATCGCTCTGCTGCTGGTGTTCTCGTTCTGCCTGTCCTGGATCTGGACCATGATCGCGATGATCGTGCGCACCGAGGCTGCGGTGATGGGCGTGTCGATGTTCATCCTGTTTCCGCTCACGTTCGCGAGCAACATCTTCGTCGACCCCAGCACGATGCCCGGTTGGTTGCGCGCGTTCGTCGACGTCAACCCGGTCAGTTTCCTGGTCACGTCACTGCGCGGCCTGATGCAGGGTGATGTCGACACAGGTCACCTGGGAGTGACACTGGTGATGTGTGCGGTGTTGCTGGCGGTGTTCGGACCGATAACCATGCGCCTGTACAACCGAAAGTCCTAGCGGACACGGTGCGCATCGCCTCGATCACGAGGCTGCGCGTGCTCGATGTCTGCGTACCGCGTCGCGATTGGAGCACACCGTTCCGCAGTATCGCTGTCTACCGGTTCTCGAGGTGTCGGCGAACGCGAGTGTGCAGTCGGCGGCGGCGCAGCGATCGAGGCGAGACATTCCGCGTCCGGTCAGATGCAACGCTGTGCCGACGCTCACCAGGGCCCTGATGACGCCGCCGAGTTCGATGTTGGGGTCGCGGTAGTGCATGTGCCAGCCGTCGTCGGCGTGGTTGGTCAACCGCGGGTAGGCCGACGCCTGTGCCAGCAGAGCATTGAGCTCGTCGGCCCGGCCGTTTTCGGTTGTCGCGTCCACCACCCGCGCCCAGTCACGCAGGAACTGGAGGGTGTCGAGAAGATCGGCATCGGTTGCGGTCCAGTCCGGTACGAGGCCGGCGTCCACGCATCGGGCACCCAGTTCGGTCGCCGACGTGGGCGGTGAGTTGAGCAGGTCGATACCGAGTTTCACCGCATATTCGCCGTAAGGGTTGATGTGCACAAGACCATTACATCACGATGGTGACATGCACACCGAACACACCACACACACCTGGACCACCCACTCCACCCACAACACGAGCGAGGGACTCGTCGGCTATCAGGGCTGCCGGTGCGGGGCCCAGCGCATCGTGACCGTTCCCACGCACACCTTCGCCCCGGTCGCCGAAGTTGCGCACCGGGCCTGATCGGTCGTGGCAGCCGTTACCGACGAACGAAACGGCCGATGCATTCGACGTGACTGGTCAGGGGAAACGCATCGAACGCGCGCATGTCGTCGAGCTCGTATCCCGCAGCTCGATACACGCTCACATCCCGCGCGAACGAGGCCGGATCGCATCCGATGTGCACCACCGAGCGGGGAGACCTGACGACGAGGGCGTCGATCACGTCCCGGCCTGCCCCCGCCCGAGGTGGATCGAGCACCGCGACCGACACCGGATCGGCCAACGCATCGATCGAACGCTCGACGCGTCCCGGCACGAACGACACCTGAGGCAAGTCGTGCAGAGCCGAGCGGCCGTCCTCGGCTGCACGCCGGGAGAACTCGACGCTGGTCACATGTCCGTCCGATCCGACACCGGCGGCGAGGGCCGCAGCGAACACACCGACACCGCCGTACAGATCCCATGCACCGTCACCGGGAGAGGCGTCCGCCCACTCCGACACCACATCGGTGTACACCTGCGGCGCACCGCGGTGGGCCTGCCAGAACCCGGTGGCGTCGAGGGTCCACGCCCTGTTCGAGACGTATTCGGTCGCGCGACCCGATCCGATCACGGCCTTCTCGGGCCGGGACCGCGACGACGCCGCCCGACGCGCGGACGCCCCACGACGACCCTGAGATCGGCGTCCGGTGGGTGAGAGTTGCGCCGGCGCGATCTCCACCACGTGCCGCTCACCGTCACCGTCGAGCACCACCTGCAGCTCGGCACCCGGCCGCCATTGCTGATCCGGCAGACCATCGAAGGCTGCGGAATCCATTTGCGGACAGGTGAGTTCGGTGACGATCGAGCTGCTGCGATAGCGGTGATAGCCCGGCCGTCCACCGGAGTCGACGGCGAGTCGCACTCGGGTTCGCCACCCGGTGCCGTCGCCGGACCCCGGCAGTTCCTCCACGCGCACCTCGCGCTCGATTCCGGCGACGCGGCGAAGCTGTTCGGCGACGACGAAGGACTTCAGTCGCCGTCCGGCTTCGGCACTGGCGTGGGAGTAGTCGCAGCAGCCCGAGCCGCCGGGTCCGGAGATGGGACAGCGCGCGTCCACCCGGTCCGGAGACGCCGACAGGATCTCGACTGCATCGGCGCGACAGAACGACCCGCCCCGATCTTCGGTCACCTTGGCCACGACCCGTTCACCGGGCAATCCGTGACGCACGAACATCACCCGGCCGTCGTGGCGGGCCACACAGAACCCACCGTGCCCCGGCGCGCCCAGTTCGACCTCGAGCAGCAGCCCGAACCAACTCTCGCTCACTTGCCCGCCGGAGGCTCGTAGCCGCGTCGCGACGCACCGGGCGCGTTGCCGAGCACCTCACGCTTGGCCTTCTCGGACGACCGAAGCTGCCACGGCACGCTGGTGACCATCACACCCGGCTGGAACAGCAGGCGAGACTTGAGTCGCAACGCGCTCTGATTGTGCAGAACCTGCTCCCACCAGTGACCGACCACGTACTCGGGAATGAAGACCGTGACGACGTCCCGAGGCGAGTCGCGGCGAACCCGTTTCACGTAGTCCAGGACAGGTTTGGTGACTTCTCGGTAGGGCGACTCGACGACCTTGAGCGGCACCGAGACGTCACTGGCCTCCCACTCCCGAACCAGTGCGCGAGTATCGGCTTCGTCGACGTTGACGGTCACGGCCTCGAGGGTGTCGGGCCTGGTTGCTCGGGCGTACGCCAACGCGCGCAGGGTCGGCATGTGCAGCTTCGAGACCAACACGATCGAGTGTGTGCGGCTGGGCAGAACTCCGTCCCATTCCTCGTTCTCGAGCTCGCGCGCCACGGTGTCGTAGTGCTTTCTGATCATGCGCATCAGGACGAAGATCGCCACCATCGCCACGATCGCGATCCACGCGCCGGCGGCGAACTTGGTGATCAACACGATGACCAGCACCGTTCCGGTCATGCCGAGACCGACTCCGTTGACCACCCGTGAGCGGTGCATGCGCCGCCGTTGCTCGGGATCGGTCTCGGTGGCCAACAGCCGCGTCCAGTGCCGAACCATGCCGGTCTGACTGAGGGTGAACGAGACGAACACCCCGACGATGTAGAGCTGAATGAGCTTGGTGACCTCGGCACCGAAGGCGACGACGAAGACGATCGCAGCTCCGGACAGAAAAAGGATGCCGTTGCTGAAGGCAAGACGGTCGCCACGAGTGTGCAGCTGCCTCGGCAGGTACCGGTCCTGGGCCAGAACCGAACCGAGAACGGGGAAGCCGTTGAACGCGGTGTTGGCCGCAAGTACCAGGATGAGGGCCGTGACGGTCGTGATGAAGAAGAATCCGGCGGGGAATCCGCTGAACACCGCCTCCGCGAGCTGCGCGATCAACGTCTTCTGCTGGTACCCCTCCGGCGCGCCGATCAGCTGAATATCGGGATCCAGGGCGTACTTGATGCCGATCTTCTGTGCGAGCACGATGATACCCATCAGCAATGTGATGCCGATGGCTCCGAGCAGCAACAGTGTGGTCGCGGCGTTACGCGACTTCGGCTTCTCGAATGCGGGTACCCCGTTGCTGATGGCCTCCACCCCGGTCAGCGCCGCACAACCGGAAGAGAAGGCGCGCGCGATGAGGAACGCGAATGCGATGCCGTACAGGTGCGAATCCTCTGCCTTCAGATCGAAGGTTGCCGATTCTGCATGAATGTCGTCGCCGAGAACGTAGACCCGGAACAGGCCGTACGCCAACATCAGGAACATGCCACCCATGAAGGCATACGTCGGGATCGCGAACGCAGCTCCGGACTCGCGGATGCCCCGAAGATTGACGGAGGTGACCAGGACGATGGCCACGACGGCGAACAGCACCTTGTGCTGGGCCACGAACGGAACCGCAGATCCGATGTTCGACGCGGCCGCCGAGATCGACACCGCCACGGTCAACACGTAGTCGACCAACAGTGCGCTGCCGACCGTCAATCCGGCCGCAGGGCCCAGGTTTGTGGTCGCGACCTCGTAGTCGCCGCCGCCGGACGGATAAGCGTGCACGTTCTGTCGATAGCTGGCCACGACGACGGCCATCACCACGCAGACGGCGAGACCGATCCACGGGGTGAAGGCGACTGCCGAGATGCCCGCCACCGACAGCACCAGGAAGATCTCTTCCGGTGCATAGGCAACCGACGACATGGCGTCCGAGGCGAACACCGGCAACGCGATCCGCTTGGGAAGCAACGTATGACCGAGCTTGTCGCTGCGGAACGGCTTACCGAGCACTAGCCGCTTGGCGGCAGTCGAGACCTTGGACACGCACAGAAGCGTAGGCCGTCCTCCTGCGGACGTCTCAACCACGCGCCCGAAACTGCGTCGGAGCGCACCCTCGGTCGGTACGGTGACCGATCCCCCGATACGTTGGTGCACGCCTGCCGGTCGTGGCAGTGTCGGTCGGCAGTGGTCGACCATCGAGATCGGGACGGAGCTGGGCGTTGTACGTAGTTGTGATGGGATGTGGCCGCGTCGGCGCATCGCTGGCCGGGGCGCTCGAACGCATCGGACACGAGGTCGCGATCATCGACCGCGACGAAACAGCTTTTCTGCGCCTGGACCCCGACTTCGCCGGGCATCGCGTCGTCGGCATGGGTTTCGACCGAGATGTGTTGGTGAGCGCGGGAATCGAGAAGGCCGAGGCCTTCGCGGCCGTGTCGTCCGGCGACAACTCCAACATCATCTCCGCCCGCGTCGCTCGAGAGACGTTCGGCGTCGACAAAGTGGTCGCAAGGATCTACGACGCCAAGCGCGCGGCCGTCTACGAACGCCTCGGCATCCCGACGGTCGCCACCGTCCCCTGGGCCACCGATCGTTTTCTGCACAACCTGTTGCGCGACGACCCCACCACCAAATGGCGCGATCCGTCGGGCAGCGTCGCCGTCGTCCTGCTCGACTTCCACGACGCCTGGATCGGCAAGAAGCTCTCGGTACTCGAAGAGGCCACCAACTCGAGGGCCGCGTTCGTCATCCGGTTCGGCAGCGGACTGCTACCGGACAAGCGAACCGTGATCCAAGCCGGTGACGAGGTGTACGTCGCCGCGGTCTCGGGAACCGTCGCCGAAGCCATTGCGCTGGCCGGCAACCCGCCGCCCTCGGACGACTGATGCACGAGCGCACGTTCCCCACCTCCCCCATCGACCCGAACGGGAAGCCATGAAAGTCGCTATCGCCGGAGCCGGCGCAGTCGGCAGATCCATCGCACGCGAGCTGATCCGCAGCGAACACGATGTGATGCTCCTCGAACGCAAACTCGATCACGTCGATCAGGCCGCCATCCCGGAAGCGGAATGGGTGTTGGCCGACGCGTGCGAGTTGAGTCTGCTCGAAGCCGCGCACCTCGAAGAGTACGACGTGGTGATCGCTGCCACCGGAGACGACAAAGCGAACCTGGTGCTCAGCCTGCTGGCCAAGACCGAGTTCGGCGTCAACCGCGTGGTGGCCCGGGTCAACGATCCGCGCAACGAATGGCTGTTCGACGCTGCCTGGGGTGTCGACGTTGCAGTGTCGACGCCGCGAATGCTCGCATCCCTGGTCGAGGAGGCCGTGTCGGTGGGCGACCTCGTTCACCTGATGACGTTCCGCAAGGGTCAGGCCAACCTCGTCGAGATCACGCTGCCGGAGAACACTCCCCTGGCGGGCAAGCCGGTCCGCAAGCTCCAGTTGCCAAGGGACGTAGCGTTGGTCACGATTCTGCGCGGCGGTCGAGTGATCGTTCCCCAGCACGACGATCCGCTGGAGGGCGGCGACGAGCTGCTGTTCGTCGCGGCGAAAGAGGTGGAGAACGAACTACGCTCCGCTGTCGGGCTGATCTGACGGCAGCTGATTCCGGCTGCGGTCCGCGCTCGATGCTGCGTCGAGCGCGCGATCGGCCGCACGCACGGCCCAGAGCGTGACCAACAGTGCCACTCCCGTCAGCGGCCAGCCCATGCCGATACGGGCAACGGCGAGCCAGCCCGTCTGGTCGGAGTCGTAGAGCTGTGACTGAACGATGTATCGCGCACCGAACACCGACGCCCAGGCGATCGTGGCCACGTCGTAGTAGCGCACAGCCGACCGGTCCCTGCGCCACGACGTCCCGGTGCCGTTGAGGTACCCCCAGATGATGCCGACCAACGGCCAACGGGCGAGTACCGACAACACGAACGCCGCGCCGTAGGCGAGCGACGTGTAGATGCCGAACAGGAAGTAGCCCTTGGCATCTCCCGTCCGGTATGCGATGAACGCGCAGATCCCGACCCCGAAGAATCCCGAGATGGCCGGCTGAATCGGGCTGCGACGAACCAACCGCCATACCAACACGGCGGCGGCGACTCCCAGCGCGGACCACAGGGCGACGGCCAGGTTGACGTAGCTGTTCACCGGAACGAAGACGAGGACGGGCAAGGTCGAGTAGACGAGCCCGCTCAGACCGCCGAGCTGTTCGAGGACGGTGGGAGCCACCTTCTCGGCGCCGGCCGTGGTCGACGCGTCGGTGGTGGGTTCCGGCGTGTTCGATGTCGGCGGGGGCGGCACGGAATCGTCGCTGTTGGTCACGACAACGAGAGTGCCATACCGGGGACGATCAGCTGTCGTCGCGCAGTTCGTAGTAGGGGTTGTAGACGATCTTGCGTCCGTCGCGTTCGCCGACGCGTCCGCGAACGAGCAGAGTCTTGCCGGGCTCGATTCCGGCGATCTTGCGGCGCCCGATCCAGAGCAGCGTCACCGTGTCGGTGCCGTCGAAGAACTCGGCCTCGATGTTGGCATTGGCCGCCTTGGAGCAGGCTTCGACGCTGCGCAAACGACCGAGCATCGTGACTTCCTCGCCTCGCGAGCAGTCGCACGCCCGGCGAGCTCCGGAGGCTTCGGAGGTTTCGGCCATCTCCTCGGCATCGAGTTGATCGATGTCCTCTGTCAACTTCCGCGTCAAACGGCGAAAGTATCCTGCGGCAGCGGGTGCCATTGTGCGCTCCAGAGATGTGGGTCGTTCCCTCGTCGGGTGGGTACTTCGCCACTGTAGACCCGAAGTGTCACGCAAACCAACCGCTGCTACCGCGGTGTCGGAGGGCGTGCACAATCGTGTCGTGCACAGCCGATTCGACACTCGCACCGCGATCGTTCTACCGGGGACGGGGTCCGATGCCCGGTTCGCCGCCGACGCGTTCTCGGCTGCGTTCGACAGTGTGGGATTGACCACCGTCGCGGTCGAACCCGACCCGGCCGATGTGATCGAGAGCTACCTGTCCGCCCTCGACGAAGCGGCCGATCGACACGGACGCGTCGTGGTCGCAGGGATATCCCTCGGTGCCGCCGTCGCGGTTCGATGGGCCGCCGACCACGCATCGAACACCGCAGCTGTTGCACTCGCGCTGCCGGCGTGGACCGGAGACCCGGCCGGTTCCCCCGCGGCCCTGAGCGCGGAGTTCACCGCCCGAAGCCTGCGTGAACAGGGGCTCGACGCCGTCACCGCGGCAATGGCAGCGTCGAGCCCGCCGTGGCTCGCGCGCACCCTGCAGAGGTCGTGGGCCGCCCAGTGGCCCGACCTTCCCGATGCGCTGGACGAGGCCGCTCGCCATCACAGCCTCGGACTCGACGAGCTCGCTCGAATACAGCTGCCCGCCGTTGTCGTGGGAGCAGTGGACGACGCCGTCCATCCGATCGAGGTGGCTCGACAGTGGGCACGGGCGCTGACGAACTGCGCGCTGCGCACCGTGACCCTGGACGGCATCGGCCTCGACCCGGGATGCCTCGGCCGAGCGGCCGTCGACGGTCTCGATCAGCGGTCGGCTCAGCCGCCCAGCTGCTGAATCGCCGATCCCGACGCGCCCCGACGCGGTGCTCGATCACGCTCGGCAGCGGTCGGCTGCGGAGTCGCATCCTGTTGCGGTGCAACAGGTTCCACAGCGGGTGCGGCAGCCTGGGGCTGCGCAGCCTGTTGCGGTGCGCTCTGCTGAGCCGCCGCCTGTTGCTGCGCAGCTGCCTGCTGCTGTGCGGCTGCAGCAAGTTGTTCGGCCAGCACCTGCGGCAACACCACCGGTAGCGGCGTCCGAACGGGATGCGGGTCGGTGCCTCGATCCACCACGGTCTGCCGAAGGATCGTGTGTGCCAGTTGGACGAGCGGTTGACCCTCGCCCACCGCACCCGACGGACCCGCCAGCACGCAACGGACCATCCAGCGATAACCGTCGATGCCGATGAAGCGCAGGTCGGCGTTGGCCGTGACACCGAGCAATTCGCGTCCCCACGGACCCGTCTCGACCGTCGTCTCGGCCTTGTCGTTGCGCAGAGACGTCGCCAGATCGGTTGCCACCTCGCGCCACTGACCGGGCGATTTCGGTGCCGCGTAGGCAGCGATGGTGATGCGTCCGAATTGCGTGACGATGTGCACTGCCTGTGGGCTGCCTGCCTGCGACATCTCGACCTGGAGTTGTCCGCCCTCCGGCAGTGGAATCAGCACCGAACCGAGGTCGAGTCGAGTCTTGGCAACGGCCTCGCGATCGTCGTCGAGGTCCGCGAGATCGTGGGGCCCGTCGGCGGTCGTGTCCGCGGCCTCGACATCGTCGTCTTCGTCTTCGACGCTGTCGACGAATGGCTCCGCACCGGGCGCGGAGGCACTGCCGGCGTCGTTCTTCTTACGCCGTCCGAACATGTTCAGCTCTCTTCTTCTCGGTTGCTTCCACTGTGCCTGCCACCGGCGAACGTCGTGGCGGAACTCACTGCTTCAGACTCGCATGGCCACCGGTCGAACCGTGACCACCGGCCCCTCGAACGGTGTCGTCCAACTCGTCGACCTCGACGAACGTCACCAGTTCGACTCGCTGCACGATCAATTGGGCAACGCGGTCGCCTCGCTCGAGCTCGATCGGAGTGTGCAGGTCGTGGTTGATCAGACAGACCTTGATCTCGCCGCGATAGCCGGCATCGATCGTGCCAGGGGTGTTGACCACCGACAGGCCCGACTTCGCGGCCAGACCCGAACGCGGATGCACCAGCCCGACGGTTCCCAACGGGAGAGCGATCGCAATTCCGGTGCCCACCAGTACGCGTTCGCCCGGCGCAATCGTCACCGGAGCCGTGATTCGCAGATCCACGCCGGCGTCACCCTCGTGCGCACGCGTCGGCACCGGAAGCTCGGGGTCGAGTCGGCGCACCCGGACCTCGGACAACGGATCGGAGGGCCGGCGCGGGGCGGGGGGTCCGTCGACGGACGGTTCGTTGCCGGACTCGGTGACTTCGTCGCTCACGTCGAACGAGACTACGCTGGCCGGCTTCCGTCTCGGTGTGGCGACTACCCTGGGACCCGTGACTGCAGATCGACAGGCCGAACACGCGTCGGAGTCCGGCGACTCCACTCCCCATACGAGTTCCACAGCACCCGCGAACTCGGTGCTGTACTCCGAGCGACTCTGGGTGCCGATCTGGTGGTGGGCGGCCGGCGCGGCCGTGGCGGTGTTGCTGGCTGCGGAGATCCACATGGGTGCGCCCGGCATCCGTGCCTGGCTCCCCTACGTCGTGCTGCTCCCGCTGATCGCGTGGGCATTGTTCGCCTTCAGCAGGCTGCGCGTCGAGGTGGTCGCCGGTACCACCGGTGCCGAGTTACGCGTCGGGTCTGCTCATCTGCCACTCGACGTGGCATCCAAGGCTGCCGTCGTTCCCGCGACAGCAAAAAGTGCGGCGCTGGGAAGGCAGCTCGATCCGCTGGCCTTCGTGCAGCACCGCACCTGGGTGAAGCAGATGGTGATCGTGGTCCTCGACGACGCGAACGACCCGACGCCCTATTGGCTGGTCAGCACCAAACACCCCGAGGAGCTGTTGGCGGTGCTGACCGCGCACGGCGTCGAAGCGCGCTGACCTACCGCTCGGTCGACGGTCGAAACCGTCGACACAGACCTGACGCGATCGATCAGGTCTGTGCGGAGAAGGTCACGCCGCGCAGTCGCGGCACATCAGTACACCGTTGGCGTCACTGGCCAGTCGGCTGCGGTGATGGACCAGGAAACAGCTGGAGCAGGTGAACTCGTCGGCCTGCTTGGGAACGACTCGAACAGAGAGCTCCTCGCCGGACAGATCTGCACCCGGGAGCTCGAAGGACTCCGCGGTGTCGGATTCGTCCACGTCCACCACGGCGGACTGGGCCTCGTTGCGTCGGGCCTTCAATTCTTCCAGCGAGTCCTCCGACACGTCGTCGGATTCTGTTCTTCTCGGTGCGTCGTAGTCGGTTGCCATTGTCTTCGTACCCCTCATCTTCGTGCGTGTGTGTGGTGGAAGCTGCCGGTGTGGTCGGCTTGTGGCCGTCGGCTGTGAAGAGGGCGCTTGCTCGCTCCCACCGAGTTCGTATCTGTTCGAAAATCGTTCGTCGTCGCGCGGTGCCCGAAACTACACCGGGTAGTTCCCAGAACTCGCCGGTTGAAACCCGATCGAGACCTCGCTCACCAGATCGATTGATGCACCGGCGTCCTATTCTCGAAGCACCGCGGCCGCCAGACAATAGCCGAAGCCGGTCGCAAAGCAGAAACCGAATCGCCGACACGTCCATCACCTGTGTGCACGCCGCATCAACACCGCGATGGTCGGCTTCATTCCGCGCGTCACCGAACAATTCTCACCGCCGGTTTCGGGCTCCGAATCGGGCATCGCGCACTCGATCGAAGAAGGGTCCGGCCGAGTGTGCCGCCCCCGCGCACCGCGGCCATCTACAGTAGGCACCGCGTCGGTGTGAACCGACTCTGTGGACCGGTCTCGGCGGCTGCCGACGGAAAGGCGAAGATCAACTGTGGTTTCTCTGATCACCGAAGGCCATTCGGTAGACGGTCGAGGTCGTCCGTTCCGTCGCCGCCGCGCGTTTCCGATCATCGCTGTCTTCTCGGTGCTGGCTCTGCTCGGAGTGCTGGTGTGGGTCAAGGTGTTCACCACCTCCGAGGCCACCTCGGCAACGGCCGAATGCAATGTGCCCACCACCACCGCCGCGACAGACGGTACGCAGCCCGTAGCGCTCGGCGAGGAAGTGGACCCGACGACGCTGCTCGACGTCGAGCCTGCTGCCCTGTCCGCAACGAAGGTGCGTGTCTTCAACGCGAACGGTGAGCGCGGACAGGCGGCTCTGGTCGCGGCCCAGCTCATCGATTACGGCTTCGCCAGCGCACCGGACGTCCAGGTCGGCAACGATCCGGTCTACGTCGATCAGAACATGCAGTGCCAGGGCCAGATTCGGTTCGGCCCGGCCGGCCTGGCGGCAGCGAGTGCGGTGTCACTGGTCGCGCCATGCGCCGAACTCATCCAAGATGCCCGCACCGACGACTCGGTCGATCTGGCACTCGGTACCTACTTCAGCGAGATCCAGCCCAACGACGACGCCGAGGAAGTGTTGCGCACGCTCGCCGGAGCCGCACCCGGTGCCGCGCCTGCGCCACTCGATGCCGATCTGCTCTCGGCAGCCCGCGAATCGCGTTGCTGACGCAGTAGCTCCGCGTCAGCCCGGAATCGGATCCAGGGCACCCGCGCTGCGCAGTACGGCCACGAAGGCGTCCGCGACCCCCGGGGCAGTTGCCACCGTCACCGCACCCTGCGCACTGGTGCTGTTGGCAGCAGGCAGCCTGATCACTGCGCCTGCCTCGGCCGCGATCAGCGCACCCGCCGCCCAATCCCACGGACTGAGCCCGTGCTCGAAGTGAGCGTCGACCACCCCGGACGCGACCATGCACAGATCGAGAGCGGCCGAACCGATCCGGCGGATGTCGCGCACCTGAGGCAGCAGTTCGGAGATGATCGCGCCCTGCACCGCGCGACGCCCGGATCCGTAGCCGAATCCGGTGGCCAACAACGTCATCGACACGTCGGTGACACCGGAGCAGTGCAGCTGCTCCTGGGTACCGTCCGCCCGCTCCACCGTCGCCCCACGCCCCAGAGCGGCCGAGTAGACGAGCTCGCGGGCGACATCGATCACGGCTCCGGCAACACTGACACCGTCGATCTGGACCGCGACCGAGACCGCGTACGCCGGGATTCCGTACATGAAGTTCACGGTTCCGTCGATCGGGTCCAACACCCATCGCACGCCGTCGAGCGAGTCGTTCTCGCTGCCTTCCTCTTCTCCGAGAATCGCATCCTCGGGCCGCAGCTGCGCCAGCATCTCGCGTAGGACACGCTCGGTTTCGGTGTCCACGACGGTCACCGGATCGGTCGGCGTGCTCTTGGACTGCACCGCGCCGTCACCCTCGCTCGAATCGCCGCCGAAGACCTCCGGGCGACGTCGCCTGACATGCTCGGCAGCTCGCGTCGCGACCCGTACGGCGACCTCGCGCAGCACGCCCACCTCGCGTGTGGTCGATCCCTCTGCTGCCACCGGCTCTTCCGGCAATTGTGTACTGGCGGTGTCGGTCTGCGATCCATCTGGTTTCGGCACGCGTACATCGCAACACACACCGGCGTCCGAGCACCACCGCAGCGACCGACGGTGACGTCACCGTCCCGCAAACGCCGAAACGCACTATTGTTCGGAAGCGACGGCACCACACGGATTCGATCACGCCAGGAGCGGCATCCACATGACACAGGCAGGTTCGGACAACACCACCGCAGCGGCAGCGCGCCACGGGTTCGGCGTCGATGTCGGCGGCAGCGGCATCAAGGGCGGAATCGTGGACTTGAGCACCGGAGAGCTCGTCGGCGACCGCCACAAGATCGAGACGCCGCAGCCGTCGACCCCCGCTGCCGTCGCGCGCACCGTGGCCGAGATCGTCGCGCACTTCGAATGGACCGGCCCAGTGGGCGTCACACTGCCTGCCGTGGTGACCAACGGTGTCGCTCGCTCGGCCGCCAACATCGACAAGTCCTGGATCGACACCGACGCCCGCGCGCTGTTCGCCGAAGCCATCGGCACCGAGAACGTCACCGTGCTCAACGACGCGGATGCGGCCGGAGTCGCCGAGGACAAGTACGGCGGCGGCAAGGGCAAGGACGGCGTCGTCGTGCTGTTGACGTTCGGCACCGGGATCGGTTCTGCCGTGCTGCACAACGGAGTTCTGCTTCCCAACACCGAATTCGGCCACATGGAGATCGGCGGCAAGGAAGCCGAGCATCGTGCGGCATCGTCGGTGAAGGAGAACCAGGGGCTGTCCTACAAGGAGTGGGCCAAGGAGGTCTCGAAGGTTCTCGAGACGTTCGAGGCGCTGCTGTGGCCGGATCTTTTCATCGCAGGCGGCGGCATCAGCCGCAAGAGCGAGAAGTGGATTCCACACCTGACCAATCGCACCCCCGTGGTTCCGGCAACCCTGCTGAACACTGCCGGGATCGTCGGTGCCGCACTCGCAGCGGACTCCGCCGTGCCCTCCGCCGAGACCGGTACGTCCGCGGGATCGAGGGACTGACACGCGGCTTGCCACCTGCGTATGGCGAGGGTCGGTAACAAACTCCTGAGAGGTCGTTACAATGGTGTGTGCCGGTACGCAGCCGGCCGAATCCGAAGACCTCTCCGCCGGAAACAACTCTGGCGTGACGCCGCACGACTTCGTCACGAAAGGGCGTACGTGGCAGCCACCGATATCCGTCAGACCGTAGATTCCGAAACCGAGTCTGCGACACCTGCACCTGCTGTCAAGGCACCCGCTGCGAAGGCACCGGCAAAGAAGGCACCGGCCAAGCGCGCCGCGGCCAAGAAGGCACCGGCGAAGAAGGCCGCAGCCAAGAAGACAGCAGCAGCTCCGGCGTCCGGGGACGATGCCGACGAGAGCACTCCCGGGATCGAAGACATCGACATCTCCGAGGGCGACCTCGCCGCTGCCGCCAACGATGTCGTCGAGGTGGTCGCCGCAGGTGACGACACCGAGGAAGACGCCACCGCCGAGCCGACTGCCGAGGAAAAGGCGTCCGGCGATTTCGTCTGGGACGAAGAGGAATCCGAGGCGCTCCGCCAGGCCCGCAAGGATGCCGAGCTCACCGCGTCCGCCGACTCCGTCCGCGCGTACCTCAAGCAGATCGGCAAGGTCGCCCTCCTCAACGCCGAAGAGGAAGTCGAACTGGCCAAGCGCATCGAGGCAGGCCTGTTCGCGGTCGAGAAGATGCGCGAGTCCGCGGAGAAGGGCGAAAAGCTCCCCGTTGCGCAGCGTCGCGACATGACGTGGATCTGCCGTGACGGCAACCGCGCCAAGAACCACCTCCTCGAAGCGAACCTTCGACTCGTCGTCTCCCTGGCCAAGCGCTACACCGGCCGTGGCATGGCGTTCCTGGACCTCATCCAGGAGGGCAACCTCGGTCTGATTCGCGCGGTCGAGAAGTTCGACTACACCAAGGGCTACAAGTTCTCCACGTACGCCACGTGGTGGATCCGTCAGGCGATCACCCGGGCCATGGCCGACCAGGCTCGCACCATCCGTATCCCGGTGCACATGGTCGAGGTCATCAACAAACTCGGACGCATCCAGCGTGAGCTGCTCCAGGATCTGGGTCGCGAACCCACCCCCGAAGAGCTCGCGAAGGAAATGGACATCACGCCGGAGAAGGTGCTGGAGATCCAGCAGTACGCGCGTGAGCCCATCTCGCTCGACCAGACCATCGGCGACGAGGGCGACAGCCAGCTCGGTGACTTCATCGAGGACTCCGAGGCAGTCGTCGCCGTGGACGCCGTGTCGTTCACGCTGCTCCAGGATCAGCTGCAGTCGGTACTCGAGACGCTGTCCGAGCGCGAGGCGGGCGTGGTTCGTCTGCGATTCGGCCTCACCGACGGTCAGCCCCGCACCCTCGACGAGATCGGTCAGGTCTACGGTGTGACGCGCGAGCGAATCCGTCAGATCGAGTCCAAGACCATGTCCAAGCTGCGTCACCCGTCGCGTTCTCAGGTACTGCGCGACTACCTGGACTGATTCGTTCGCTCCATCTCGAACAACGACCGCCGATCACAGTGATCGGCGGTCGTTGTTCTGTGCTTCGTCGATGCCGTCACACCTGCGGCACCCCGAACGTTCCGTCCGGCCCCGGCCGATAGTCGAGGACCGCGGTAACGGCCGCGATCGGCAGCGGTCCGTACAGATGTGGGAAGAGCATGGACTCCGGATCGGTCGGCACCCCGGGCTCCCACCGAACGGGTGCGGTCAGACGAGCCGGATCCACGCGCAGCAACACCAGATCGGTGCGGCCGGAGAAGAGCCGATTCGCGGGCAAGTGCACTTGCTCGGGTGTGGACAGGTGCACGAACCCCACGGAATCGTACGAGTCGGGGGTGTAGTCGGCCCGACCACGCATCGCGAGCCACTCCCCTGCCGTACAGATGTGAACGAGGTCGTCCTGCTTGCTGGTCACAGTTCCATTCTGCAGTGTCGGGTGCGCGTCAGGGCGGTGGAATGTCGGCAACGCCGCGATCTCTTCGCGCCGGCAGGCCGCCGACCACCACGGCCGCGATGACGGCCACGATTCCGAGAGCCTCGAGGGCCGTCGGAATCTGGGTCAGCACCACGGCACCGACCACCGTCGCCGTCGCCGGGAGCAGAGCGAGCAGCAACGCGAAGCGGGCCCGGCCCACTCGCACCAGGACGTACTGATCGAGAACGTAGGGAACAACACTCGACAGCAGCCCGACGCCCAATCCGAGAACCCAGATCCGCCAGTCTCCCAATGCATCCGAGTGCGCGGCCGCGAACGGTCCGAACAGCGGAACGGCCAGGAGGACGGACGCAATTACGAACCCGGCGGCCATGTCGTCGAGCCCCTGGCCTGCGTCGGCAACGGACTTACCCAGGACGATGTAGGCGGCCCACAAGGCCGCCGAGCCCAGCGCGAATGCGATTCCTACGAGGCCCACCTCGCCGCCCTCGAACTGCGCGGAAGCGATGGCACCGACGCCGGCCACCACCAGGAGCAGCGCGCACACATCGGCAGGCTTTCTGGACCCGGCAGCAGCGACCGCGATCGGCCCGAGAAACTCGATGGCCACCGCCGCGCCGAGTGGCAGCCTGGCGATCGCCTCGTAGAACATCGCGTTCATGCCGATCGTCGCACCGCCGAACGCGGCAGCCGTGATCACCCGTCGCACGGTCCACGCGCCGCCCGCACCGGCGCGGTGCCGCCACGGCCGTCGCCAGAGCACCAACACCAGCGCCGCACCGAACCCGCGCAGCCACGCCACCGCGGCCGGATCGACGGTGTCGAACAAGAACACACCGATCGCCGCACCGACATACATGCACACCGCGCCGATCACGAACAGCGACGGAATACCCAGCTTCGATGCGCCGGAGAGCGAAGTAGAAGTCGAAGCCACACAGGGAACCCTACTGCCGCGACTCACGGCGAACCGTATCTGCTCTCAGCGAACAGATTTCACGACGTTCCAGCTCGTGAGGCATGTTTCGTGTTAGTGACAACACAAAGAAACGCGCTCGGGAACAACGCGTGACCGCCATACGTCTGACAGAGTGAACGAACCGCGCCATACCGACGCGGCGGACCGGCCCCAGGCGAACGGGACAACCCGCAAGCCAGTACGGAGGAGTCATGCCCGGAACATTGACCAGCCCACAATTGACAGCAGCGGACCGGTGCGACCGGTGCGGTGCAGGGGCTCGCGCGCGTGTCGTGCTCTCGACCGGTGGAGAACTTCTCTTCTGCGGTCACCACGCCACCGAGCACGAAGCCCGTTTGCGTGAAGTGAACGCAACGGTGATGACCGAATCGGACTCCACGGTGTAGCCCACCTTTCGGGTCGGGGGAAACAGGTTCGCCGCGATCGACGAACAACACGAAGAAGACGGACGGTCACCTGACCGTCCGTCTTTTTCGTGCCCGGATCCACCCGGAGAGTTCTACATCTTGCGCAACTGCGCGATTCGCTCACCCAACTGATCGGCCGACGCCATCGCCGTCGGTGGGCCACCGCAGATACGTCGCAGATCGCCGTGAATCACCCCGTGCGGCTTCCCGGTGCGGTGGTGGTACACCGCGACCAAACTGTTCAGTTCACGCCTCAGGCCGGCCAGCTGGCCCGCACTGGTGGCCCTGTCGTTGACGACTGCAGGTGCCGGAACCGCCGGGCCTGCAGGCGGTTTGTCGATCTGCTCCTGCTGGCGTTGGCGGAGCAGGTCGCGCATCTGCGTCGCGTCGAGCAAGCCGGGCAGACCGAGATAGTCGGCTTCCTCGTCGCTGCCCGAGAACGTCGCGGTACCGAACGAGGAACCGTCGTAGATCACCTGGTCCAGTTCTGCATCCGCACCCAGCGAGGTGTACGCCTTCTCTTCCTCGCCCAGTTCGTCCTTCTGCTTGTTGGCGTCGGCCAACAACTCGTCGTCGAAGCCGTCCTTCTCCCGGTGCGGCTTGCCGAGGATGTGGTCGCGCTGCGCCTCGAGCTGCGACGCCAGATCCAACAGCACCGGTACCGACGGCAGGAAGACGCTCGCCGTCTCACCCTTGCGCCGGGACCGCACGAAGCGGCCGATGGCCTGCGCGAAGTACAGCGGGGTCGACGCACTCGTCGCGTAGACCCCGACGGCCAGACGCGGAACGTCGACGCCCTCGGACACCATGCGAACGGCAACCATCCAACGCTGATCGCTCTTGCCGAACTCGGCGATCCGAGCCGAGGACGTGGGGTCGTCCGACAGCACGATCGCCGGCGTCTCCCCCGTGATCACCTCGATCAACTTCGCGTAGGCCCGAGCCACCGTCTGATCGGTTGCGATCACCAGACCGCCGGCATCGGGCATGCCGCCTGCACGCAGCTGAGCGAGCCGCGTGTTGGCGGCCAGCAGCACTGCGGGCATCCAGTCACCCTGCGGATCCAGTGCGGTGCGCCATGCCCGCGCGGTCTGTTCGGCACTGAGCGGCTCACCCAGCCGAGCCGTGTACTCCTCACCGGCACTGTCTCGCCAGCGCGCTTCACCGGAATACGCGAGGAACACGACCGGACGGACGACGCCGTCCGCAAGAGCGTCGGAGTAGCCGTACGCGTGATCGGCCTTGGACCGCATCAACCCGTCCTGATCCGGTTCGTAGTTGACGAACGGAATGGGACTGTCGTCGCTGCGGAACGGCGTACCGGTCAGTGCGAGACGTCGGGTGGCGTCGCCGAACGCCTCGCGAATTCCCTCACCCCAGCTCTTCGCGTCGCCGCCGTGGTGAATCTCGTCGAGAATCACGAGGGTCTTGCGCGATTCGGTGCGCACCCGATGCTTGAACGGGTGCGAGGCGATCTGCGCATACGTCACGACCACGCCGTGATAGTCGCTCGAGGTCTGACCGGTCGAGTTCGAGAAGCGCGAGTCCAACGCGATGCCGACCCTGGCCGCCGACTCCGCCCACTGGTGCTTGAGGTGTTCGGTGGGCGCGACGACGGTGACCTGATCGACAGTCCGATGGGCGAGCAGTTCTGCGGCGACCCGCAGCGCGAAGGTCGTCTTGCCTGCGCCCGGCGTCGCGACCGCGAGGAAGTCCTTGGGCGAGGCGACGAGGTACTTCGTCAGCGCCCGTCGCTGCCATGCGCGCAGCGGTGCTCCCCCGCTCGCGGGAGCGGGGGTCTGCTCGGTGGATGGTGGTGTCGGATCGAACATGTCAGCGCTCACTGGCCGCCGGTTCCTGGCATCGATGTAAATTCCTCGCGCTCTCGGTAGCCCTGCAGTGTCCGCGGAGGAGCCTATCGCTCCGCACCGACCGATCCCGCATCGCTGGGGTGAGTCGGATGCGACACGGCGAGTCGGCTGTTAGGCGAAGTCGCCTTTCGTCAGGAATGCTGGAGGAACCATGAGCGAGTCTGCAGGCGGAACTCCACCACCGGAACGGTTGTCGGCGAGAAGGCCGCTACACGCGGTGTGGAAAGTGACTCTGCGCACTCTGAGCAAAGCGTGGGACGACTCGATCTTCAGCAAGGCAGCAACCGCCGCGTTCTGGCAGACGCTGTCGCTGCCACCACTGCTGCTCGGTGTGCTGGGCAGTCTGGGACTCGTCGGCGGTTGGTTCGGTCCCAACACCGTCGAGATCATCGAGTCCAAGATCATCACCTTCAGCAACACCCTCTTCAGCGGCAGCGTCGTGGACCAGATCATCGCGCCGACGGTCAAGGACGTACTCGCGCAGGGCAGCGGCGAGATCGTGTCCGTGGGCTTTCTGCTCTCGCTGTGGGCCGGGTCGTCTGCGATCTCGACGTTCGTCGACTCCATCGTCGAAGCGCACGGGCAGGCCGACGCTCGACATCCCGTCTGGCAGAGGTTCTTCGCGCTGCTTCTCTACGTGGGTTTCCTGGTGATCGCCGTATTCGTGCTTCCGCTCGTCGCCCTCGGCCCGGTGTACGTCCAGCAGATTCTGCCGGATTCGTGGATCACCGTCGGCAGCGAAGTCGTCGACTTCTTCTACTACCCGGCCGTCGGGCTGTTGCTGATCGTCGGTTTGACCACGTTGTACAAGGTGGCCTTGCACACCTCGCTGCCGTGGCATCGCCTGCTCGGTGGAGCCCTGCTGGCCGGGGTGTTTTTCATGATCGCGAGCGCGGTGCTGCGCCGGTACCTCGGTTGGGTGACGAGCACCGGGTACACCTACGGCGCGCTGGCGACGCCGATCGCGTTTCTGCTGTTCACGTTCTTTCTCGGCTTCGCCATCGTTCTCGGTGCCGAGTTCAACGCGACGATCCAGGAGTTCTCGCCCGCTCGGGCCACACGACTGGACCAGATGCGGGAGTGGATCGCGGCGCAGGCCGCCACCGACGACAAGCCGTCGGGGCCGGTGACCGCTGTTGCCCGGCGGCTCGCCACGGGGCCGATCAAACTGGCCGGCGACCGAGCCCGTTCGGATCACCCGGAACCGACCTCCGACCGACACCAGGGAGACGGCGGTCAGTCGCCTTTCTTCAGGCCCTCGTAGACCTTCTTGCAGTCCGGGCACACCGGTGATCCGGGCTTTGCGGACTTGGTGACCGGAAACACCTCGCCGCACAGTGCGACGACGTGCGTACCCATCACCGCGCTCTCGGCGATCTTGTTCTTCTTCACGTAGTGGAAGAACTTCGGCCGGTCGTCCTCGGTGGTTTCGTCCGGTGCAATTTCGGGACGGTCCTTCGTCTGAGTGCTCATGAACACAGATTAATCCGAACATCCACAGCGAGGGGTAACCGGTTCCACAGCTCGTCGTATGCATTCTGTGAGCAGTAGTGCCACAGTGGAGGTATGACGAGAACCCCAGGGTTCGACGGAAGCGCGTACAGCGACTCGCCGGATGGGCCCGTCCTGATCACCGAGGCGCAACAGTCGGTCGAGGAGCAGCACAAAGCTCGCGTCCGCAAATACATGTTCATCATGTCGTTCCGCATCCCGGCGTTGGTGTTGGCTGCCATCGCGTACGGAATGTGGATGAATCCGTGGATCTCCATGGCGATAGTCGGAGCGTCCATCCCACTGCCGTGGATGGCGGTGCTGATCGCCAACGATCGGCCGCCCCGTACCAAGGACGAGATGAGCCGATACGACTACCGAACCGTGGACAGGCCACAGCTGGAATCGAGCAACCACCGGGTGATCGAACCGGGCGACGACTGACCCCGTAGATGTCGCCGATGCGACACTTGCGTCGTGACTGCACCCGATTCCACGTCCCCGCTCGTCGTCGCCTGCTCCGCTCTTCGTAAAGTCTTCGAGCGGGCGGGGTACGACGCCGACGGTGTACTGACACTGCTCGGCGACGACGCCCACGCTGCCCTTGGTCGCAGCGAGCCGGTGCCGGTACGCAACGCCAGTAGGGACGGGGGTGCCCTGGGCGTACTGGTACGCCTGTTCCTCCTCGTCGACGACTGCCCCGAATCCGATGTCGCCGACGCCATCGCGCCCCTGTCGGTGGCCGACGCCGTCGCAGCCGGGATTCTCACCCGGTCGGAATCGACAGTACGGACGCTGCTCGACATTCGACCGCTCGACGCCGGGCACGGAACCCGGTGGATCGTCTCGGATCCGGACGGCAGCATGCGCGCCGCCGAGACTGCTCCCGACCATGTGCTCGGCGTCGGACAGGCCTCGTTGTCGCTGTTGCGCGGAACACCCACGTCCCCGGTGACCAGCGTTCTCGACGTCGGTACCGGCTGCGGTGTCCAGGCCGTCCACGCCTGCGGCTACGCGGCGCAGGTGACCGCTACCGACATCAATCCGCGATCGATGGACCTCGCGGCGGCGACGATGGCGCTCAACGGCCTCGACGTCGAGTTGCTGCACGGTTCGTGGTTCGAGCCGGTTGCCGGGCGTCGATTCGATCGCATCGTCGCGAACCCGCCGTTCGTCGTCGGCCGCGCCGAAGTGTTGCACTCCTACCGCGATTCCGGGCTCGATCTCGACGGAGCGAGCGCTCTGATGATCGGCGGGGCCCCGGACCACCTGACGCTCGGCGGCACCGCTGCCATCCTGGCGTCGTGGGTGCACGTCCGCGGTGAGGACTGGCGCGCGCGGGTGGCGTCGTGGCTTCCCGCGCACGGAATCGACGCCTGGGTCGTCGAGCGTGACGTGGCCGATCCCGCTCTCTACGTGGGCACATGGATGCGCGACGGCGGACTCGATCCCCGCGATCCCGACGCGGCCGCGGTGGCACAGTCCTGGCTCGACCACTTCGCCGCCGCAGACGTGGAGGGAATCGGCTTCGGGTTCGTCTATCTCCGCAGAACGGATGCGCCGACCGATCTTCTCGCCGAGGAGCTCACACACGGCTTCTCCGACCCCCTGGGCAACGAATCGATCGGGTACTTCGAGCGGCTCGACTGGCTGCGGGAGCACGACATCCTCGACTCGGTGCTCACTCTCGACCCGAACACCGCACTCGAACGCGTCTACCTACCCGGCGACGAGGGCTGGGCTCCGGTGGCGGTACGAGTTCATCGCGGGAACGGCCCGCAGTGGCAGCACGACGTCGACGAACTCGGTGCGGCTCTGCTCGCCGGGCTCCGACCCGATGGCCTGCCGGTCGGTGAACTGGTGGAGTTGCTCGCTGCAGCGCACGACGAGGACGCCGAGGAACTGGCAATGCATGCGGTGACGATGATGCAGGGTCTCGTCCGGCACGGCTTGGTTCTGCCGGCCCGATGAGTCCCCGACAGCGCCCCACGAGAGCGACCGTTCCCGGCGGCTTCACTTCTCAGCAACTTCTCAGGACGAACATGACGTAATCGCTGGTCACGCGGGTATCTCCAGGATCGGCGTGGGAACTTATCGGAGTCTCCCGAGCGTTGAACCCTGTGAGACACCACCGACCAGGAGGCAAGTCATGACCAGCCCCAGCACCACGATTCGTCCACGGCCCACCGATGCCGATCTGGACGCCCAGAGCCCAGCAGCCGATCTCGTTCGCGTGTACCTCAACGGCATCGGCCGCACCGCGTTGCTGACGGCTGCCGAAGAGGTCGATCTGGCCAAGAGAATCGAGGCTGGTCTCTACGCGAAGCAGGTTCTCGAGAACACGAAGCGGCTGAGTGCGGTCAAGAAGCGCAATCTCGCCATCATCGTTCGCGACGGCAGTGCGGCGCGCAGCCACCTGCTCGAAGCGAACCTTCGCCTGGTCGTCTCTCTCGCCAAGCGCTACACCGGTCGCGGGATGCCCCTGCTCGATCTGATCCAGGAGGGCAACCTCGGGCTCATCCGCGCGATGGAGAAGTTCGACTACGCCAAGGGCTTCAAGTTCTCGACCTACGCGACGTGGTGGATTCGTCAGGCCATCACCCGCGGTATGGCAGATCAGAGCCGCACGATCCGGCTGCCCGTCCACCTGGTCGAACAGGTCAACAAGCTGGCTCGGATCAAGCGTGAGTTGCATCAGCAACTCGGCCGCGAGGCCACGGACGAGGAGCTGTCGAGCGAATCGGGTATCGCGGTGGAGAAGATCGCCGATCTGCTCGACCACAGCCGCGACCCGGTCAGCCTGGACATGCCGGTGGGCAGCGACGAGGAAGCTCCTCTCGGAGACTTCATCGAGGATTCCGAGGCGACGTCCGCCGAGAATGCCGTCATCGCCGGTCTGCTGCACAGCGACGTCCGCGTCGTCCTCGGCACTCTCGACGAGCGGGAGCAGCAGGTCATCCGTCTCCGCTACGGCTTGGACGACGGACAGCCCCGCACCCTCGATCAGATCGGCAAGCTCTTCGGGCTCTCCCGCGAGCGTGTTCGTCAGATCGAGCGCGAGGTGATGGTCAAGCTTCGGCAGGGCGACCGCGCCGAGAAGCTGCGGTCCTACGCCAGCTGAGTACAGCCACCGACCGGTGGAGCAGCAGTGACCATCCCTGTTCGCGCCACCTCACGCGGTAGCCGAGCCGACGTTCTCTCCCCCTCGGGACGTCGACTCGGCTGCCGCATTTCTGCATCCGGTCCGATGCGGGCTCAGCGCAAGCGCCGTGGACCCAGGTCGGCCTTGGTCGGTTCGGGCCCGATGCGCACCCGCGCATCGGTGATCTGTGCTCCGTGGGCGGACGCCAGAACCGGCTCGCACGAGATCTCGCGAATGTCCGCAATGTCTTCTGCCAGTGCGGAAATCCGCTGAACCAGGTCGATCAGGGCATTCTTGTTGACGGGCACCGCGTTGCGATACCCGGACAGCAGCGGAGCCGCCTTCGGCGCGTCGATCAGCTGCGCGGCCTCGTCCTCGGTCAGCGGCAGCACCCGGTAGGCACGATCGCCCAACAAGTCCGAGATCACCCCGGCCAGACCGAACGAGATGAGCGATCCGAACGACGGATCGTCCTGCACGCGTACGACGCAGCCGATTCCCTTGACCGCCATGCGTTGTACGTGCAGTAGCGGCTCGCCCGAGTCCGCCGCCAGATTCCGATACGCCACCCGCACCGCGGACGCGTCGGCCATGTCCAGGCGTACTCCGCCGAGATCCGGCCGGTGCCGCCACCGTTCGCCGGTCGCCTTCACCGCCACCGGATAGCCCAGTTCGTCTGCTGCGGCGACGGCCTCGTCCTCGTCGGTCACGGTCCGGAAGGCCACCACGTCGAGGCCGTAGCAGCCCAGCAATTCTGCGGTCTCGAAGTCCGACAGCCACCGTCCGTGACTGCCTGTCGAACGCCATCCCTCGACCAACTGCTTGGCGCGGTCGGAGTCGATGCTCTTGGGACGGACGAGATTCGACACCGGCCGCGAACGCCACGACGAGTAACGCCACGCCGCGGCGAGTGCCGCAACGGCACGCTCCGGACTCGAGTACGACGGCACCGAACCACGGACGGGATGTCCCCCCGGTCCGCGGACCGCCAGGACGTCCGGAATGCCCTCGGTAGCGAGGAACGTCGACAGTACGGGCTTGTCGGATCCTCGGACGGCGTTGCCGAGCGCGGCCGCGAACGGTTCGACCTCGACCGCGACCGGTGGCACGAACACGACGATGACGGCGTCGATGTCGGACGCGGCCAGCGCCGACGACACGGCTGCGGCGAATTCCTCGGGTCCCGCCTGCGGGCCGACATCGGTCGGATTGCTCGCATGCAGGCCCTTGGCTCGCGCCGCGTCCACTGCCAGCACACCCAGAGCCGTCGAATTTCCCACCACGGCAACCCTCGGGCCGACCGGAAGAGGCTGATTTCCGAACAGGACGGCGCAGTCGAACAGTTCGGAGATGGTGTCGACCTGGATGACCCCGGCCTGCGCGAACAGTGCGCGCACGATCGAGTCGTCGATGTCGGCACCGATCGCGTGTGCGGGCGGCACGGCCCCACGGCCGCTCTTGACCGCGATGATGGGCTTGGTGCGCGCCACCCGTCGGGCGATCCTGGTGAACTTCCTGGGATTACCGAAGCTCTCGAGGTACAGCAGAATGACCTCGGTGGCCGGGTCCGAATCCCAGTACTGCAGTAGGTCGTTTCCGGACACGTCGGCGCGGTTACCGGCCGAGACGAACGTCGACAGCCCGAGCCTACGGTTGGCGGCCTCGTCCAGAATGGCGATGCCGAGGGCACCGGACTGACAGAAGAACCCGACGTTGCCCGGAGTGGGCAGATGCGGAGCCAGCGTGGCGTTCAGGCCGAACTCGGGATCGGTGTTCGCCACACCGAGCGCGTTGGGCCCGATCAGCCGCATACCGTGTGCCCGCGCGGCGAGCACCAGCCTGCGCTCGCTCTCCTGCCCCGCGGGTCCGGTCTCGCCGAACCCACCCGACACCACCAGCAGCGCTTTGACGCCCTTGTCGAGGCAGTCGTCGAGTACCGCGTCGATCGCATCGGCCGGTACCGCGGCGATCGCCAGATCGACCGGATCCGGGATGTCGTGCACCGTGGCGTAGGCGCGGACCCCGCGGACGGAACGATGGTCGGCGTTGACGGGATAGACCGGGCCGGTGAAGTTGCCGGCCAGCAAATTCGCGAGAACCGCGTTGCCCACCTTCGAGCTGTCCGTCGATGCACCGATCACGGCCACCGATCGTGGGCTGAGCACGTTGCGCACACTGCGGGCCTCGGCGGCACGCTCACGCGAATTGCGTACCGACAGCAGAGCTTCGCTCGGGTCGATGGCGAACTCCAGTCGCAGCACACCACCCTCGAAGGACCTGCTGACCTGATACCCCGCTTCACGGAAGACGGTGACCATGTTCCGGTTCTCGGCGAGCACCTCGGCGACGAACATGTTCACCCCGTTCTCGGCGGCCGCTCCCGCAAGGTGTTCGAGCAGGATCGGCCCCAGACCGCGGCCCTGGTGCGCGTCGGCGACGACGAAGGCCACCTCGGCGGAGTTGCCGTCCCCCTCAGGCAGTCGTTCGTATCGGCCGACCGCGATGATGTCGTCACCGAGCACCGCAACGAACGCCACCCGGTCGTGGTGGTCGACCGTGGTGAAATTGAGCACGTCGCGCTGGGGCATCGTGGGGTAGGGACCGAAATATCGCAGGTATCTCGTGCGCTCGGACAGCCTGCCGTGGAACGCGACGATGCGCTCGGAGTCCGACGGGACGATGGGGCGTAGGTGCACCACACCGCCGTCGGAGGTCAGGACGTCGGCAACCCAGTGCCGCGGAAAGGATGTCTCGGCTCGCTCTCGGGCCAGGTCCTTGTCGGTCGGGTCCGACGCCGCGACGGCCGGCTCTTCGGCCGAGGGGCTGTCGGTCGGATCAGTCACGCGGGTCCTCCGGATCGAGTCCGAGCAGTGGAAACACTGCTCGACGGGTGGCGATGATCGCCGAGTCGACGCGTTCCAGCGCCCTGTCGGTGCCGTCGGTCCCGGCGAGAGATCCTCCGGGTCCGTCCCAGGCGGGATAGTCGACGTCTCCCCCGTCACCCATGGTCTGCGGCAGGTCGACACTCGGCGCCATGGTCCTTACTCGCTCGCGCCACGTGTCCGGCAGCGCCGACATCGGGTCGATGTCGCGACCGAGAGCGGCAGCGATGAGGTGCGTCCATGACCGTGGAACGACGCGCACCAAGCCGTACCCGCCACCGCCGACGGCCAACCACCGACCTTCGGAATGTTGGTCCGCCAGATCACGCATGGCCAGGAACGCAGCGTTCTGACCGTCGACGGTCAGCGCCAGATCCGCGAGAGGATCTTCGCGGTGGCTGTCGACACCGCATTGGCTGACGATGATCTGCGGCCTGAACGCGCCGATCGCGCCGGGCACGATCGCGTGGAACGCGCGCAACCACAATCGATCTGCGGTGCCGGGAAGCAGCGGAACGTTGATGGAGGTTCCCTCACCGCGTTCGGTTCCCACCTCGGTCGACCATCCGGTGTTCGGCCACAGCGTTGCCGGATGTTGGTGCAACGAGACGGTGAGCACTCTCGGGTCACCGAGAAAGGCCGCTTGAACGCCGTCACCGTGGTGAGCGTCGACGTCGATGTAGGCGATGCGGTCGAACCCGTTGTCCAGCAACCACGAGATGGCGATCGCGGCGTCGTTGTAGACGCAGAAGCCCGAAGCCCAGTCGGCCATCGCGTGGTGCATGCCGCCACCGATGCTCACTGCCCGTCGGGCACGACCCGACGCGATTTCGCGAGCGGCGGCCAGCGAGCCACCGGCGAGCATGGCGCTCGCCTCGTGCATCTGCGGAAACACCGGGTTGTCGTCGGAACCGAGTCCGTGGACGACGGCGTCGGGATCGCGCAGGGCCGGGCCCTGGGACGGTGCCTGTTTGACTGCCTCGATGTAGGCGCTGGTGTGAAACCGGAGAAGCTCGGAATCCGGTGCAGCGGCAGGCTCGACCAATTCGATGCCCTCGAGCAGGCCGATGTCGGTGGCGAGCGCCATCGTCAGATCGAGTCGAGTCGGGTTCATCGGGTGGTCGTCGCTCCACCGGTAGCCGAGGTAGTCCGCGCTCCACACGACGATGTCCTCGGGGCGGTTCGGGATGGACGCGGCGGCGCGTGTCGCCTGATCAGACATAGGGACAAAACTACGTTGTCGGGCGGGATGGTGTTGCCGGGTTCCGGTGTTGTCCCGAGAGTCCCCTTGTGAGAAGCCATGGGAAACGACGTCCACCGTTGTGGTGCGCCGCGCCCGCTGCGTCTGGGTGCAGCGCCTATTTCGGGGCGCTGACGGTAGGATCGAACCCGACGAAGGGGTTGAGTGTGAAGGATCTGGTCGACACCACGGAGATGTACCTCCGGACGATCTACGATTTGGAAGAAGAGGGCGTGATTCCGCTCCGCGCGCGAATCGCCGAACGACTGGAACAAAGTGGTCCCACCGTCAGCCAGACCGTTGCTCGGATGGAGCGCGACGGGCTGTTGTCCGTCGCGGGCGACCGACACCTGGAGCTGACAGAGAAGGGCCGAAGCCTGGCGGTTGCGGTCATGCGCAAGCACCGCTTGGCCGAGCGTCTGCTCGTGGACATCATCGGTCTGCGTTGGGAAGACGTGCACGCCGAAGCATGCCGCTGGGAACACGTGATGAGCGAAGAGGTCGAGCGGCGTCTGGTCACCGTGCTGAACAACCCGACCACCTCGCCGTACGGCAACCCGATCCCCGGTCTCGAGGAACTCGGTCTCGGCCGGTCGACTCTGGCACCGGAGGCTCTCATCCGCCTCACCGATGTGCCTGTGGGCCAGCCGACTGCGGTGGTCGTGCGACGCCTCGCCGAGCACGTTCAGTCCGACCCCGAGGTCATCGCGCAGCTTCGCGAAGCGGGCGTGGTCCCCGATGCTCGGGTTACAGTCGAGGCCAAGCCCGGATCGGTCACGATCACGGTGCCAGGACACAGCGGTGTCGACATATCCGAAGAAATGGCGCACGCCGTCCAGGTGAAGAAGGTCTGACCTCACACCGACGACGGCGTTGGACGCGTGTGAGGGAGAACGAACAGTGAAGCTTCTGGTTACCGGTGGTGCGGGATACGTCGGCAGCGTCTGCGCGGCCGTGCTCGTCGAGCGTGGTCACGAGGTCGTCGTCGTGGACAACCTGTCCACCGGTAACCGGGACGCCGTGCCCGGTGGTGCCACCTTCGTCGAAGGTGACATCAAGGACGTAGCCGCGGACGTGCTGATCGGCGGCGGCTTCGACGCCGTCCTGCACTTCGCCGCGCAATCTCTCGTGGGCGAGTCGGTGGTCTCGCCCGACAAGTACTGGAGCGGAAACGTCGTCACCTCGCTGGCGTTGCTCGATGCCATCCGAGCATCCGGCACCGCGAAGCTGGTGTTCTCCTCGACCGCCGCCACGTACGGCGAGCCGGAGAAGACTCCCATCACCGAGGACGCGCCCACCCGCCCCACCAATCCCTACGGCGCCACCAAACTCGCGATCGATCATGCGATCACGTCGTACGCCGCCGCCTACGGCCTTGCCGCCACCAGCCTCCGGTACTTCAACGTCGCCGGTGCCTACAACGGTTTCGGCGAGAATCGCGTCGTCGAGACCCACCTGATTCCGCTCGTGCTTCAGGTCGCTCTCGGACAGCGCGAGAAGATCTCGGTGTTCGGTACCGACTGGCACACTCCGGACGGTACGGCTGTGCGCGACTACATCCACGTCGCCGACCTCGCCGAGGCGCACATCCTCGCCGTCGACGCGGCACAACCGGGCGAGCACACCATCTACAACCTCGGGAGCGGCACCGGATTCTCCGTCCACGAGGTCATTTCGTCCTGCGAGCGCGTCACCGGCCTGCCCATCGCCGTCGAACACGCACCCCGTCGCGCCGGGGATCCGGCCGTCCTGATCGCCTCCAGCGCGCGAGCAATGGAGGAACTGAAGTGGTCGCCGGAGCTGACCGATCTCGATCGGATCGTGGCCGACGCGTGGGCATTCCTCCAGCACCTCGGCGATCGGTCGCACGCAGCGCGCTGACCCACGTCTGCGGCCGATCATCATTGCTGCGAACGGGCCGTCACCGTCGACCGAACGGGTCGCCGGGCAGCCGAACTCCGCAGGCACGTGCACATGCGAAGCCGCTCTCGGCCACCTCGCGAACGAGTTCGGGACCTGCGCCTGCGCTGAGCGATCTGTCCAGCAGTCGCGCCAACGAGTAGGTCTCGTCGGCTTCCAGTGCCGCATCGATCGCGATACGGGCCATCGGCCCATCTCCGCGCACGTAGGCACTGAAGGCCAGAAGTGTTGCGGCGATGGCGCGTTCGCACTTCGGCAGGACGCGGGACATCGTCGCCCAGAACTCTTCGACGAATCCCGCGTCGTCGCCGAGGGTCAGAGCCAGCAGTGCGTCACGCACCTGGACGTGGCCGATCGCGAGCGCGATCCGAGCGATGTCGGTCGGGTCCAATTCGGTGTCGTACGGTCCCCGCGCGACGTACGACAGCACCGACGTCAGCTCGTAGCCACGAGACCGGCCGCCGTCCCGTCGTAGTCGCGAGATCTCGGCGGCAACGGCCCGCACGGTCGCGTCGGGGCCCGGCGCTACGGTCTCGGCCAGCTCGCACCTGGACCGTCGGACGGAGTAGCCGTCGAGCACGCGGGCGACGGTCATCGGCGACGCCGACGGATCCGATATCAGGCCGTGCCGCTGCGGTCCGCGCAACGACCACCAGTCGGCGGCATCGGCGATCTCCGATGCCGCGAGGGCCTCGCTGAGCTGCACTCCGAACGATGCGAGTGTGGCGTCGAGTTCGATCACCAACGCTTCCACGTCGAGCAGATGCGGCGTTCTGACGGTTCGATCGAGCCTGTCGTCGACGAACACCGCCATGACCGCGGGGATGTTCTCCGTAGCGCAGTACCCGGCCAGGTAGCCGATGACGTCGAGCATCTCCGGGGTCGCGCGGGTGTGACCGCCGGCGCGCCGATCGACGTGTTCGCCTGCCAGGACGAGGTCGTGACGCATCGTGGGTCCCACGCTGGCACCGCCGTCCTTGACCGCGATGAGCACCATCGATCGATGCGGGTGGAACCCGAGCATGGCCGGTACGGCTGCCATCAGGTCGCTCGCGTGGCCGAGGCGCACGCGATGGCGCGAGTCGAAGTTGTCGTGAGAATTCGTCGGTGTGTACATACCGAAGAATCCTGGCCGGGGTTCCGACGACCGATCGCGTCTCGACCTGGGCTTTCGTACTGCCCTGTGGAGAACCGCCGTGCTGTGGATCGATCGTGTCGCCGGAGCTGTGGACGACCGATTCGCGTCGGTGCCGTCTGCTAGAGCCGCGTCAGCTCTGGCCGACCTTCTGGACTGCCGCGGTGAACAGCTCGTCGAGGGTCATCGCATCGGGCATGCCCGAGCCGAACGACATGAACGTGGCCGACACGCGCACTCCGTCGATCTGGGCCATCAACGTCAGCATCGACTGCGTGACGGCGTCGCCGCCGGCCCCCGATGCAACGGTCTGCCGGACGGCCAAGGTGTCGTCCGCATCGATGGGCGGTGCAGGCGTCAGAGTGGAGGTCACCGTCGAGGTCGCGCCGGACTTGGTTGCGGTGACCTCGCCGCACTGTTCGAGCTGCTCCTTGCGCGCCGAGAGCGGTTCGTCCACTGCGGTCAATTCGATCGAGATGGTCGACCGACTGTCGTTGTCGGTGCCGACGATCATGGCCGTGCCCGTCGGGCCGAAATCCTGGTCGGCGGGTTTGCAGCCCGCCGGGCTGACCTCGGCACCGGCAGGTATTCCGCTGAGATCGGGTGCGGCCTGCGAGATCGCCTGCTGGGGCAGCACCAGGGCGTCGTACGGGGCCGGGAAGCTGGACGGGTCGATCAGCAACGTGTTCAGATCCACGCCGGACTGCGACGGCGAAGTGGGGGTACCCGTGCTTGGCTCGGGAGTGCCGGTGACCGTGGAACTGCAGCCGACCAGCACGAGAGCTGCGATCGCTGCCGAGGTCGCGGCGATGGACAGGCGGGTTCTGCGTGCGGCGGGGCTCACAAGACGTCCTCTTCGGGTCGGTGGGACGCCGCAGCACACGCTCCGGCGTCCCACCACTGTCTCATTCCGACCACCTCGAACGCGGCAGGCGACCCGCCGCGGTGTCGTGAATTCAGCTGCCGCGGGCGATCCACTCCTCGAGGTGCGGTGCTTCGTCACCGATGCGGGTCCCGTCACCGTGGCCGGTGTTGACTCGGGTGTCGACGGGAAGGGCGAAGAGCCGGTCGCGGATGGACCCGATGATGGTCGGGAAATCCGAGTACGACCGTCCGGTGGCTCCCGGGCCGCCGGAGAAAAGGGTGTCGCCGCTGAACAACTCCCCCGCTTCCGGCAGGTACAGGCACGTCGATCCCGGTGAGTGCCCGGGCGTGTGCAGCGCCAGGATGTCGGTTCCTGCAACGGTGATGCGCTGACCGTCCTCGAGCGTCGAGTGCCCGACGCCCGGGTGCGTCTGCTGCCACAGCATGTCGTCGGCGGGGTGCAGCAGGATCGGCGCGTCGAGGGTGTCGGAGAGTTCGGGGGCGACGGT
>NZ_JBEYIW010000035.1:0-30737 GCF_040636045.1 Rhodococcus sp. NPDC006774
TTTGCTCGTTGTCTCTCTTCCGCCCCCCCTCCCCCCCACACCACACCACTGCCGTAGGCACTACAGCGTCAGGTTCGCACCCGAGGCCTGGTCGAACACCGAGATCTTCGCCGGATCGAACCACAGTTCCACCTGACCACCCTCGGCGGCCTTGGATTCGGCGGCCAGACGTGCAACCACCTGTGCGCCACCGAGATCGGCGATACCCGCGTCCGCTGCGAGCTCCTGCAGCTCGCTGGATTCGACCCGCGCGCCCTTGAGCGTGAAGTAGACGTACTTGTCGCTACCCATCGACTCGAGTACGTCGACGGTGGCGGTGAAGGTGGCACCGCTCATCTTCTGGTAACCGTCGATCAGAGCCGCGTCCTCGAAGTGCTCGGGGCGGATGCCGACGACCACCTCGCGGCCCGGGTTCTTGGCCTTGATCGCATCCATCCGCTCGAGCGGGATGTCGATATCGCCCAACGCGGTCGAGACACCGTTCGAGGTGAGCTGTCCGGGAACGAAGTTCATCGAGGGCGATCCGATGAAGCCGCCCACGAACAGGTTTCGCGGCTTGTCGTACAGCTCCTGCGGAGAACCGATCTGCTGCACCAACCCGCCGCGCAGCACCACGACGCGATCGCCGAGGGTCATGGCCTCGGTCTGGTCGTGCGTGACGTACACGGTGGTGGTGCCGAGCCGCTTCTGCAGACGCGAGATCTCGGCGCGGGTCTGCACGCGCAGCTTCGCGTCGAGGTTGGACAGCGGCTCGTCCATCAGGAACGCCTTGGGTGTACGAACGATGGCGCGGCCCATGGCAACTCGCTGACGCTGACCACCGGAGAGGTTCGCCGGCTTGCGGTCGAGATGCTGGCTGAGGTCGAGGATCTTGGCTGCCTCCTCGACCTTGCTGTTGATCTCCGACTTCGAGAGCTTGGCGAGCGTCAGTGGGAAGGCGATGTTCTGCCGCACCGTCATGTGCGGGTACAGCGCGTACGACTGGAAGACCATCGCGATGTCGCGATCCTTCGGTGCCTTCTCGTTGACGCGCTCCCCCGCGATGCGCAGCTCGCCGGACGAGATGTCCTCGAGACCGGCGATCATGTTGAGGGTGGTCGACTTTCCGCAACCGGACGGCCCGACGAGAATGATGAATTCGCCGTCGGCGATGGTGATGTCGACGTCGCTGACCGCGGCGGCGCCGTCGGGGTAGAGCTTGGTGACTTTGTCGAGAACGATTTCGGCCATGACGGTTATCCCTTCACTGCGCCGGACGTCAAGCCCGCCACGATACGTCGTTGGAAGAAGAGCACAAAAATGATGATCGGGATCGTGATGACGACTGCTGCCGCCGCGATCGACCCCGTGGGCTCCTCGAACTGAGAGCTACCGGTGAACTGCGAGATGGCCGCCGGGACGGTGACCGAACGTTCTGTTGCCGTCAACGAGATGGCGAGCAGCAGGTCGTTCCAGGCGAAGATGAACACCAGAATGGCGGCGGTGACGATGCCGGGGGCGGCCAGCGGGGCGATGACCTTGCGGAACGCCTGTGCGGGCGTCGCGCCGTCCATCTTCGCTGCCTTTTCGAGCTCCCACGGGATCTCGCGGAAGAACGCCGACAGGGTGTATATCGCCAACGGCAACGCGAAGGTGATGTACGGAATGATCAGTCCCGGCCAGGTGTCGAACAGTCCCAGCGAGCGGGAGATGTCGAACAGCGGTGTCACCAGCGAGATCTGGGGGAACATCGCGATGAGAAGTGCTGCACCGACCAGAGCCTTCTTTCCCGGAAAGTCCAGGCGAGCAACGGCATACGCAGCCATCGTGCCGATCACCACGGCGATCACGGTGGTGATCAGTCCGATACCGATCGAGTTCACCAAAGCCGAGGTGAACTGATTGGTCGAGAAGATGCCCTTGTAGTTGTCGAAGGTGATCGATCGCGGAATGAAGTTGCCGTCGGCTATGGTGGCCGTCGACTTGAACGAGAGGCTGATGATCCACAGCAGTGGAACCAGTGCGTAGAGCAGGACGAGGACGTTGACGACCGTCCAACCGACCTTCTTGCGAGGCGTAACAGTGGTCATTACTTGCGGCCTCCGTCGTCGGATCCCGGTGCCGATGCACCGAACAACTTGATGAACACGAACGCGATGATCGCGACGCAGAAGAAGATCAGAATGCTGATCGCCGACCCGAGTCCGAGGTTGAACGCACCGAACAGGTTGTTGTAACCGAGAATCGAGACCGATCCGGTTTCGTTGCTGCCTCGGGTGAGCACGTAGATATTGTCGAAGATGCGGAACGCGTCGAGGGTGCGGAAGAGCACCGCGACGAGAATCGCCGGCTTCATCAACGGAATCGTGATGCGCATCAGCCTGGTCCACGCACCCGCTCCGTCGACCTCGGCCGCCTTGAGCAGATCGTCGGGCACCAGAGCCAGGCCCGCCAGCAACAGCAGCGCCATGAACGGCGTGGTCTTCCAGACCTCGGCCAACACCACGATCGCCAGGGACGGGAACTGCTCGGTGAGCGGAGCACTACCGTCGGGCAGCAGATTGGCGAGATAGCCCGTGCCGGGGGTCCACGCGTAGTACCAGCTGTACGCGGCGGCGACGGTCACGATGCCGTACGGGATGAGCACCACGGTGCGCACGAGTCCGCGACCGAAGATGGTGCGATGCATCACCAGTGCCACCGCCAGGCCGAGGATGAACTCGATGATCACCGAGATGATCGTGATGCCCGCGGTGACGCCGAACGCCGTCCACCAGTAGCCGTCGGACAGCACGGTCACGTAGTTGGAGATACCGACGAATTCACGATCCTCGGGGAATGCGAGGTTGTACTTCTGCAGGCTGAGCCAGAACGCGTAGATGATCGGATACCCGGTGACCGCGATCATCAGCAGCGCGGCGGGCGCGATGAGCATCAGCCCCAGGCGACGTTCGGCCTTCTTGCCGTCGGAGACGTTCTTCAGCGCCGCTTGCTTGTCGACGGGCTGCGATGCGGGCTGTGACTCGGTGGTGGTGCTCATGGAATCAACCCTTCGGAATTGACGGCCTTGGAGACCAGATCTGCGAGCTTGTCCACGTCGGCCACCGGATCGATGCTCTGCGGCGGGTTGAGCGCATCGGTCAGCAGAATCGAAATGCTCTGGTAGGCAGGCGAAACGGGCCTCACAGCCGCCGATTCGATGGAACCGAGCACGCCTTCCCATGCGGGGTAGGAGGCCTGGAACTCCGGATCGGAGTACAGCGACTTCAGCACCGGCGGCACGCCACCGTTGATGGCGTTGTTGCGCTGGTTCTCCTCGTTGGTGAGGCACTCGACGGCCTCCCAGGCGAGGTCCTCGTGCTGAGTGGTCTTCGCGACACCGATGTTGAATCCACCGATGGTGACCTTCGCGGGCTCGCCCGCATTCACCTCCGGATACGGAGCACTGCGGAAGACCTCGGCTATCCGCGCATCCTGCTGATCGGCTGGCACGTTCGCGAGATCGAGGAACGAGACGGCACCGGCGATGGCGTTCTCCTTCAGCCCGGGCAGCACGAACGGGTAGTTGACCTGGAAGGCCATCCGTCCCGATTCCATGCCGAGGCGCGCAGTTGCCTCGTCGCTCTGCGAGACCGACGGATCGCGGCCGTCGGCCGTGGCCACTCGCTTGATGATCTCGAGGGCCTTCTCGGTGGCCGCGCGATGCTCGGGAGTGTCGTTCAGCGTCACCGTCGTTCCGTCCTCGGCGACGACCGAACCACCCGCGCTCTCGAGCAGCGAGTTGAACCACACCATGAAGCCCTCGTACTGCTTGGCCTGAACGCCGATCTGGCCCGGCTTACCCTCGGCCGCATTGGCCTCGGCCACGTCGATCAGCTGATCCCACGTCTGCGGCGGTACTCCGTCCGGCACCTCGTCGGGCCGATACCAGAGCAACTGGGTGTTGGAGTTGAGCGGAACCGCGTACAGCTGGTCCTGCCATTCCGCCGTCGCGAGCGGGCCTTCGAGAGTGGAGCCGTCGCGGAGCTTCGCGGACAGGTCGTCGGGTACCGGCAATGCCCATCCGGCCTCGGCGAATTCGGCCGTCCACACCACGTCGAGTGTCATCAGATCCAGCGTCCTGTCGTTGCCGGCGAGACGCCGCGCGAGCTGGAGACGCTGATCGTTCGCGCTCTTGGGCAGAGTTCGCTGCTCCACGCGGTAGCGGCCGTTCGAGGCGTCCGAACACACCTGTGCCGCAGCGGCGTACTGCTCTGCGCCGTCTGCGGCAGTGTAGAAACTCAGAACCGGAACAGAACTGTCGGACGAACCACACGCTGCGAGCAACGGACTCGTCACCAGAGCCGCTGCCGCCAACACCCCTATTCTCGTCGCTCTTCCACGCCTACGACCACGATGTCTCGGCACTTTCCGCCTCCGTACGTTCAATTACTCGCGCAGCACACTGTGTGGGACTGCCGTGCACGAAAGAAACGTAACCGAACTCACTGGCATAGAGGGCGATTTGGGGCTATTCCGTTACCTGTCGGTTGCCTGGTCGTCCACCAGGTGTGATCAGATCGACAGTTTGGCGAGCAGGTCGCGTGCTTTCTCTGCCGTTCGAGGCTCGCAGAGGACGTCGTAGCGACCCGCCACCAACTGCATGCTCGACGCGAAATCGCGCTGTCCCTTGGTGGCCGCATACGGAATGGAGGCCGAGATCAGGCCGAAGATGATGCCACCGCCGACGCCGATGAGCAGCGCTCCGAAGATGTTCTCACTGAAGATTCCGAGGACCAGACCGAGGAACACACCCAGCCATGCACCCGAAACGATGCCTCCACCAATCACTTTGGGCCACGTGAGGCGGCCGAGGACGCGCTCGACCTGCATCAGATCGACGCCGACGATCGTGACGTCCTGTACCGAGAACTCCTCGTCGGACAGGTAGTCGACGGCGCGCTGTGCCTCGGCATAGGTGGGGTAGGAACCGATCGGCCAACCGGAAGGCGGCGTCGGCAGTCCCTGCCCTGGGCGGCCCGACTGCGAGAGGGGATTAGTCATGACTCCATTGTGCCCCGAAACGGACAACCGGCACACCCGTTGTAGCGGTTCACAGCAGGTTGACGGTCGGTCAGGACGTGGGCGGCACGAAGGCAGTCGTACGCGTCATTCCTGCCGCCCGGCCCTTCGCCGAGACGACGAGCGCCATCTTGCGGCTCGCCTCGTCGATCATCTCGTCGCCCAACATCACTGCGCCGCGGCCGCCGCCCGCCGCGGACGTGTGGAACTCGTACGCGTCGAGGATCATCTCGGCCTTGTCGTAGTCGGCCTGACGCGGCGCGAAGATTTCGTTGGCCGCCTCGATCTGCGTCGGATGCAGCACCCACTTGCCGTCGAAGCCGAGACCTGCCGTGCGGCCGGCCGCCCGGCGGAAAGCGTCGAGATCGCGAATCTGCAGATAGGGACCGTCGATCGCCTGCAGACCGTGCGTCCTGGCGGCGAGAAGAATGGTCATCAGAATGTGGTGATAGGCGTCGCCCGTGTCGTATCCGACCGGCTGCTCGCCGACGACCAGAGTGCGCATGTTGACGCTGGCCATCAGATCAGCGGGACCGAACACCAGGGTTTGCACCCGCGGGCTCGCAGTCGCGATCTCGTCGATGTTGCGCAGACTGCGGGCGCTCTCGATCTGCGGTTCGATCCCGATCGCACCGACGTCGAGTCCGTGCTCTTTCTCGACCTGGGTGAGCAGCAGATCCAGTGCCTGCACGTGCGCGGCGCACTCCACCTTCGGCAGCAGGATGGCGTCGAGAGTGCGGCCGGCACCCGACACGACGTCGATGACGTCGCCGTACGTCCACTGCGTCGTCCAGTCGTTGACACGAACGACCTTGATCTGGTCGCCCCAGCCATCGGAATTGAGTGCGTCGACGATGCGCGCGCGGGCCTCGACCTTCGCGATGGGCGCAACGGCATCTTCGAGATCGAGAAAGATCGCGTCCGCCGGTAGACCCTTGGCCTTGGCGATCATCTTGTCCGAACTGCCCGGAACGGCCAACACCGATCGCCGCGGGCCCGAAGTATTCACGACGAGCACAACCCCTGTCTGATTCACCCTCTGTATTGCGAAGCCTCTAACCTTGCCATCATGGCAGCACTGAGCAAGGTATTCGCGGCCAGGCTCGCCGGCCTGGGTGTCCTGGGCCCCGACGGCGAATCGATCGGACGGGTCCGTGACGTGGTGATCTCGATGCGCGTCGGTAGAGCGCAACCGAGAGTGCTCGGCCTCGTGGTCGAATTGGCAACTCGGCGAAGAATTTTCGTGCCGATGCTCAGAGTCACCAGCATCGAACCGAACTCGGTCCAGCTCACGACCGGGAACGTCAGTCTGCGGCGATTCACTCAGCGCGCGAACGAGATTCTCGTGTTCGCGCAGATTCTCGACTCCAAGGTGCGCGTCGACGACCCCGAGCTCGACGAGCTGCACGACGTCGATTCCATCGTCGTCGACCTCGGCATCGAACTCACCCGAACTCGCGACTGGGTGGTCGCACGGGTTGCGGTACGCAAGCAACGGCAACGGCTCGCGCGCCGTGGTGCGATCCACGTCGTGGACTGGCAGCACGTGCAGGGGCTCACTCAGAACGAATTGTCGATGCCCGATCAAGGTGTCGCACAGCTTCTCATGCAGTTCGAGGATCTACGCGCGGCCGACGTCGCCAACGCGATGCGTGAGCTCCCCGTCAAACGTCGTATGGAGGTGGCGCGGGCGTTGGACGACGAACGTCTCGCCGACGTCGTCCAGGAACTGCCCGACGACGACCAGGTGGAAATGATGCACTACCTCGGCGTCGATCGCGGTGCCGATCTGCTCGAGGCCATGGACCCCGACGATGCCGCCGACCTCCTCGGCGAGCTGCCCGAGACCGAAGCGGAATCGCTTCTGCGACTGATGGATCCGGAGGACTCGGCACCGGTCCGCCGTCTGCTCGAGCACTCCCCCGACACCGCAGGCGGTCTGATGACCCCCGAACCCGTCGTACTCACCGCATCGACGACGGTGGCCGAGGCGCTCGCCCGGGTGCGCAACCCCGACCTGACGCCCGCGCTGGCCTCGCTCGTGTTCGTGGTGCGGCCACCGACGGCCACCCCCACCGGCCCGTATCTCGGCTGCGTGCATCTGCAGCAATTGCTTCGAGAACCGCCGGCGAGTCTGGTCGGCGGCGTGGTGGACAGCGCGCTGCCGCGGTTGTCCCCCGAGGACAGCCTCACCGCCGTGACGCGATACTTCGCGACGTACAACCTCGTCTGCGGCCCGGTGGTCGACGACGAGGACCACCTGGTCGGGGCCGTGACCGTGGACGACGTCCTCGATCACCTGCTGCCCGAGGACTGGCGAGATCAGGAAGTGGCCGGACAGTGAAAGAAACAGCACGCCAGAGAATGGACACTCCGCGCGGGTCGCGGATGTTCAACGTCAACCTCGACTTCGACCTCGGCAAGTCGGGCGAGAAGGCTGCCAGATTCCTCGGTACCGGCCGCTACCTGGCAATCCAGACGGGCATCGTGATCGTCTGGATCTTCCTCAACGTCGTGGCCGTCAACCTCCGGTGGGACCCCTATCCCTTCATCCTGCTCAACCTCGCGTTCTCGACCCAGGCCGCGTACGCGGCTCCGCTGATTCTGCTGGCCCAGAATCGGCAGGACGACCGAGACCGAGTCTCGCTCGAAGAGGACCGTTCTCGCGCACAACAGACGAAGGCCGACACCGAGTTCCTCGCTCGCGAACTCGCAGCGCTGCGCATCGCCGTCGGAGAAGTCGCCACCCGCGACTATCTGCGCCGCGAACTGGACGAGGTGAAGGCACTCCTCGAACAGGCGACGGGACAGCCGGTCGCAACTCCGAAGAAGTCACGCAAGAAGGCAGCCGGCCGGGTGCCGGAGGACGCATCGGGCCCGGATACGGCGACATTCGACCCCGAAGCGCACTAGACCCCTCCTCCGCTGATAACAGCCCGGTAACGGAACAGTCTCGAATCAGGTACCCTCGACCCCGGTCATCAGGTCGGGCCCCGGTTGTCATCCGGGGAAATCAGGAGGTACAGCACGCGTGGGTCGTCACAGAAAAGCATCGACTTCCAAGGTCCGACGGAATTCGGTGATTGCTCTGGCAGGTCTCGTCCCCGCAGGACTCGTCACCGCCGCCACCAGCGCCGGAGCCACGGAATACATTCCTTTCGTCAGTGCGAAAACCTCGCCTGCAGCGCAGGAATCCAACTCGGTGGTCGAAACCCCGCAGCCGATCGCCCAGGAGCAGCAGGCGCAACCGGTGGCCCAGGCCGAGCTTCCGGTACCCGCTGCGGTCCCGGCACCCGCCCCGGTCCCCGAGATTCCGCCCACACCCGAGCTGCCCACCAACCTCGCGGTCAGCCCCATCGCGATTCCGGTCGTCAACGTCTCGGCCTACAAGAACGCCGAGCGCATCCTGGCCCAGCAGCAACCCGGCTGCGGCATCAGCTGGACCGTCATCGCCGGCATCGGCCGTGTCGAATCCACCCACGCCAACAACGGCAAGGTCGACGACTCGGGCGAGCTGCACGAGCCCATCCTCGGTCCACGCCTGAACGGCACCCTCGCGGGCAACCAGGTGATTCGCGACACCGACGGTGGAGCACTCGACGGCGACACCGAATACGACCGCGCAGTCGGACCCATGCAGTTCCTGCCCTCGACGTGGAACCTCTACCACGCGGACGGCAACGGGGACGGCGTCTCCGACCCGCAGAACCTGTACGACGCGGCCCTGGCCACCGGCATGTACCTGTGCGACGACGGCACCGACATGCGCGACCTCGGATCGACCACCAAGGCGATCCTGCGCTACAACAACTCGATGGCCTACGTGGCGAACGTGCTCGCATGGTCGGCCGGATACGCCACCGGCATCGTCCCGACGTCGGACCAGCTCCCGCGCATTCACTGATCGGGTGTCCGCGCCTGCCCTGCTGTCCAACGGGAGTCGGCCCACCGCCTAGCATGAGGCAATGGCTGTATTGACCGAATCCGACGTTCGGACCGCGCTCTCGAAGGTGATCGACCCCGAGATCCGCAAACCCATCACCGATCTGGGGATGGTCAAGAGCATCGACATCTCCGACGACGGAGCCGTCGGCGTCGGCATCTACCTCACCACCTCCGGTTGTCCGATGAAGACCGAGATCAGCGACCGCGTCAAGAACGCCGTCGCCGACGTCGCAGGCGTCGGCACCGTATCGGTCGAACTCGACGTGATGAACGACGAGCAGCGCACCGAACTCCGCAAGTCACTGCGCGGCGATTCCGCAGAGCCGATCATTCCCTTCGCGCAACCCGGATCCCTGACCCGCGTGTACGCGGTGGCGTCGGGCAAGGGCGGAGTCGGCAAGTCCAGCGTGACGGTCAATCTCGCCGCATCGCTGACCGCTCGCGGTTTGTCGGTCGGCGTGCTCGACGCCGACATCTACGGTCACTCCGTACCTCGCATGCTCGGCAACGACGCACGACCGACCCAGGTCGAGAAGATGATCATGCCGCCGCAGGCACACGGCGTGAAGTTCATCTCGATCGCGCAGTTCACCCAGGGCAACACCCCGGTCGTGTGGCGTGGACCGATGCTGCACCGCGCGCTGCAGCAGTTCCTGGCCGACGTCTTCTGGGGCGATCTGGACGTACTGCTGCTCGACCTTCCGCCCGGCACCGGAGACGTGGCAATCTCTGTCGCTCAGCTCATCCCGAGCGCGGAAATCCTCGTGGTCACCACCCCGCAGCAGGCCGCGGCCGAGGTCGCCGAGCGCGCGGGTGCGATCGCACTACAGACTCGGCAGCGCGTGGCAGGTGTCGTGGAGAACATGTCGTGGCTCGAGCTGCCCGACGGCACCCGCATGGACATCTTCGGATCCGGTGGCGGACAGGACGTATCGGACAGATTGACCAAGGCAGTGGGTGTCAGCGTTCCCCTTCTCGGCCAGATTCCGCTCGACACCGCAGTCCGAGAGGGCGGCGACGCCGGGACGCCTATCGTGCTGAGCAACCCGGAATCGCCTGCGGCACAAGCTTTGGAGGCGGTAGCTGCGAAGTTGGCAGTCCGCGAACGTGGGCTGGTCGGAATGTCACTCGGCATCGATTCGGCGCGCAAACTGTAAGTCGCGCTTATACCCGACAAACGACGCGGGAAACAGGGTTGGGGCCTTAGGATTTGCCTTCAATCCTACTGTCGATAGAGAGTGGCCTTCATGAAGAAGCCGCATCGGGTCAGGCCGGTCGTCGTTCCGGTTCTGATCGCACTGCTGATCACCCTGTTGGGATCGCTGCTCGGTCCCGCCATGGCATCCGCACAACCCGCCCCGCCTGCACAGAACTATTCGATCGCGACCGACACCACGTTCGCACCCTTCGAATTCCAGGACGAGAGCGGCAAACTCGTCGGAATCGACATGGACCTACTCGCCGCGATCTCGGTGGATCAAGGCTTCGACTACACCGTCGAGCAGGTCGGTTTCGATACCGCACTCCAGGGCGTCACCAGCGGCCAGTTCAACGGAATGATCGCCGGCATGTCGATCACCGACGAACGCAAGGCCACCTTCGACTTCTCCGAGCCGTACTTCGATTCCGGTGTCCAGATGGCGATTCTGGATTCCAACGACGACATCACCGGTTACGAGGATCTGCGCGGCAAGTCCGTCGCGGTCAAGAACGGCACCGAGGGCGCGACCTTCGCCGCGTCGATCGCAGACCAGTACGGCTTCACCATTCGCAGCTTCGACGATTCCGCCACGATGTTCGAGGAAGTGCGCACCGGCAACTCGGCGGCCGCCTTCGAGGACTACCCCGTGCTCGCCTACGGCATCACCCAGGGCAACGGATTCAAGACCGTCACCGAGAAGGAAGCCGGTGCCAGTTACGGATTCGCGGTCGCCAAGGGCACCAACGCCCAGTTGCTCGAACAGTTCAACACCGGACTCGAGAACCTGCGCGCCAACGGCCAGTACGACCAGATTCTCGACACCTACCTCAACGCCGATGCCTCCACCGCCGACACGTCCATCCCCGGTCTGATCGCCAGCAGCTGGCAGTTGCTGCTCAAGGGCCTGTGGCTGACCATCGTGTTGACCGTCATTTCCATCGCCATCGCGTTGGTGCTCGGCGGGATCTTCGGTCTGTTCCGCGTCTCCACCAACATCGTGCTCCGCGGCATCGGCACCACCTACGTCGACATCTTCCGTGGCACACCGCTCCTGGTGCAGGCATTCTTCATCTACTTCGGTGTACCCGCGGCGCTGAACTTCCAGATGTCGGCGTTCACCGCAGGCATCATCACGCTCTCGCTCAACGCCGGTGCCTACATGGCCGAGATCGTCCGCGGCGGCATCCTCGCCGTCGACAAGGGACAGATGGAGGCCTCACGCAGCCTCGGCATCAGCTACCTCAAGTCGATGCGAAAAGTGGTGATGCCACAGGCAATTCGCACGATGATCCCGTCGTACATCAATCAGTTCGTCATCACGCTCAAGGACACGTCACTGCTCTCGGTCATCGGCCTCGCCGAACTGACCCAGACGGGTCGTCTGATCATCGCCCGCAACTTCGAGTCGTTCAACATGTGGCTCATCGTCGGCGTTCTGTACTTCATCATCATCATGGCTCTCACCAAGCTGTCGAACCGGCTCGAGAAGAGGATCAACAAATGAGCACCGAACTGACCAAGGACCTGCCGGTCGACAGCGGTTCCGGAACCAAGATCTCCATCAAGGGCCTGCAGAAGGCGTTCGGCGACAACACGGTTCTCAAGGGCATCGACGCCGAGATCGCCAACGGTGAAGTGGTGTGCGTCATCGGGCCGTCCGGCTCCGGCAAGAGCACGTTCCTGCGTTGCCTCAACAAGCTCGAGGACATCACCGCCGGATCGGTCGTCGTCGACGGCACCGACCTCACGGCCAAGAACGTCGACCTGGACAAGGTGCGCCAGAACATCGGCATGGTGTTTCAGCACTTCAACCTCTTCCCACACATGACCGCCCTCGAGAACGTCATGCTCGCGCCCGTCGAGACCAAGAAGATGTCGAAGTCGCAGGCCAAGGATTCGGCCGTGAAACTGCTCGAACAAGTGGGCCTGTCCGAGCGTGCGAACTACAAGCCGGCCAACCTCTCCGGCGGGCAGAAGCAGCGCGTCGCCATCGCCCGGGCACTGGCCATGAGCCCGTCGATCATGCTGTTCGACGAGGCCACCAGCGCACTCGACCCCGAGATGGTCGGAGAAGTACTGCAGGTGCTGCGCGACCTCGCCAAGGGCGGCATGACCATGGTCGTCGTGACCCACGAGATGGGCTTCGCACGCGAGGTCGCCGATCGAGTGATCTTCATGGCCGAGGGCGTCATCGTCGAAGAAGGCACCCCCGACGAGTTGTTCGGAAACCCACAGAACCCACGTACTCAGGACTTCCTGAACAAGGTGCTCTAGCCCGCCCGCCCGCCGTTTGCGTCAATGGACCACTGCAGCGCTCAGACGTATGCAAGGGTCCATTGACGCAGCAGCGGGGTCGGCGTGAATGGACCATTGCCGCGCTCAGACGTGTTCAAGGGTCCATTGACGCGGACGGGTGCGACCGAACGAAGAACGGTTCAGGCTTATGTGGCGTCGGCGTCGATCGGCGGGGTGTCGCCGGCCGACAGTTTCGGCTCGTTCTTGCTCATCGACACCGTGCCGCCGGACGCACTACCCGAGGACACGCCGTTCCGAGGCGTCGGGCCGCCCGGACTCTTCGGCTTGGCGTCGAAGGGCTTGCCCTTGAAGGTGTCCTCGAGTGGGTTCTTGAAGACCGAGTCGTCGCCGTCGAGCAGGTGCTTGGTGATCACTGCCCGCGGGGTCATGCCCCGGAGTTGATTGAGATCCGCGAGCGGTTTGCGGAGGTCCTCGAAGTCGGTACCGAGTTCGTCCTTGAGCTGTTGGCTCGCGCCGTTGGCGTAGTCCTTGACCTGACGGATCGACTTGGACACCCAGCTGATGGCGCCGGGGAGGCGATCGGGGCCGAGGATGACGAGAGCTGCTACGAGGAGAATGACGAGCTCTCCCCAACCGATGTTGCCGAACACGCCTGCCAGCCTACGTCGTCAGTCCGAAACCGGCGTGACGGAGAGGTCCACCAGCCGCCCCGACCGGACGAGTTGCACCGGAACCGGCTCCCCGATGGTCGTGGCCTGCACGGCGACGACCAGTTCGTCGGCGTCGCCCACGGCTCGGTCGCCGACCTTGGTGATGACATCGCCTTCGACGATTCCGGCCTGCTGGGCAGGACCGTCGGCGCGGACGTTCGCCACTTCCGCGCCTGCCGAGGTGTCGTTGATGACCGAGCGGGCATTGATTCCGATGTCGGGGTGCCGCATGACACCGTCCCGGATCAATGACTGCGTCACCTCGAACACCTCGTCGACCGGAATGGCGAAGCCGAGGCCTACCGATCCGCCGCTCTCGCTGCGGATGGCCGAGTTGATGCCGATCACGCGGCCCTCGAAGTCGATGAGTGGACCGCCGGAGTTGCCGGGGTTGATGGCGGCGTCGGTCTGCACGGCATCGATGACGGCGTTGGTGTCGGTGCCCTCACCCGACAGGGCGACGGGCCGATCGAGCGCGCTGACGATGCCCGAGGTGACGGTCTTGTTCAAGCCGAGCGGTGAGCCGACGGCGATCACGTCCTGCCCGACGCGAACGTCGGCGGAACGACCGAGTTCGGCGACGGTGAGGTTGCCGACATCGGTCTTGAGGACGGCGAGGTCGGTCTTGGTGTCGCGTCCGACGATGTCGGCCGGCACCTTGGTGCCGTCGGAGAACGTCACTTCCAGGGTCGAGTTCTCCGGGTCGGATGCGGCCAGTGAGATCACGTGGTTGTTCGTGACGATGTAGCCGGCACCGTCGATGACGACGCCCGAGCCGGTGCCGCCGGTCTCGCCGAGCGTCACCTGGATCGAGACGACGGACGGCAGGACGGCGTCGGCGACCTTGCTGATCTGCCCGCGCGGGATGTCGTCGCCGCTGGACTGGGTCAGGGTCACTTTTTGACTGGTCAACGCCCCGGTGACCTCGGCGGTGAGGCGACCGAACAGCCCGCCGACCAATCCGATGACGAGGGCGAGAACGCCGAGTACGACGAGAGCTCGGACGGACACCGACCGGCCGAACAGCACGTCGCGCACACCGAGTTTGGTGCCCGGTGGAAGAACGGGAGGAGGCGGGGAATCGAGCGCCGCGCTGCCGAGGGACACCCGAGCGGTTGGATCGCGCCACGGATCGGCCGGAGCCGACGGGGCCGTGTCGCTGTCGTCCTCGGCGTTCGGGTCGCGCTGCAGCGAGTCCTGGGCATCGTCCGGGCGTCCGAACGCCTCGGCGAGGATGGGATCGGGTGGACGAACCGATACGCGCGAGGGAAGTTCCTCGCCGGGCCTACGCGGGGAGAACGAACCGTTCACATCGTCGGGACGTCCGAACACCGAGGCCGACACCGGATCGACGGACGGCCGATAGACCGGACGCGGTGGCAACCGAGGACCTTCGGGACCGGTCCCTGCGCCCTCGAAATCTGCCGGGTCGGTGCCTGCGGTCTCGGTGCTGGTCGAATTCGATGTCACGCGTCCGGTTACCCCTCGCATACGTCGGTGTGAGAGTTCAGTATCACTCGAGCGGTCGGCGCGGCTCGATGCAGGTGAGAAGTCGTCGCGCAGATCTCGGTGCGATCAGCGTCGGCGACGGCGCACGTCGGCGACGGCGGACATGAAGGTTCGCTTGGTGTGGGACGGCCGATCCTCGCCCGCGCAGGACGGTATCTGGCTCAGCAGTCCGAGCAGAGAATGCGGCATCGACATCTCCCCTGCTCCGCGCAGTGCCTTCCGTGCCTGCTGCTGGGCCTCGACCTCGGCGGCACATTCGGGGCATTCGGACAGGTGGTCGGCTGCACGGAGGTAGGCCGGCATTCGCAATTCGCCATCGACGTACGCCGCGACGGCCTCACTGGCCAGATGTTCGGTGGAGCTGAATCGCCTCGGCTTGCGCGCCTGCGTCATCCAACCCTCCTCGTAGCTAGTGGACACTTGCGTGACCCGAGTCGACCTTCCCGTGCACTCGAAGGTACTCGCGTAGCGCCTGGCGTCCACGGTGAATGCGACTGCGAACCGTTCCGAGCTTGACGCCCAGTGTCGCACCGATCTCCTCGTACGACAGTCCTTCGATGTCGCACAGCACGATTGCGGCGCGGAACTCCGGTGCCAGCGAGTCGAGCGCGGACTGCAGATCGGGGTCGAGGCGCGCATCGTGGTAGATCTGCTCGGGGTTGGGCCGGTCGGAAGGGACACGGTCGTAGTCCTCGGGGAGCGCTTCCATACGGATGCGGCTGCGCCGACGAACCATGTCGAGGAACAAGTTGGTGGTGATGCGATGCAGCCAGCCCTCGAAGGTGCCCGGCTGGTAGTTGGACAGGGAGCGGAACACGCGAATGAAGGTGTCCTGTGTCAGATCCTCGGCGTCCTGGGCGTTGCCGGACAGGCGGTAGGCCAGGCGGTAGACGCGGTCGCCGTGTTCGCGGACCAGTTCGTCCCAGGACGGCATGGTGGAATCCTCGCCGGTCGCATCGAACACTGCGGTGCCGCTGAGATCGTCGGGCGCGGGTACGGACTCGGGTAGACGCGCGGTGTCGCGATCGCCGTTGATCTTGTAAATAGTTGGATCCTCCTGCTCAGGACTGCGTACGTCCTTCTGATTCAACCGACGACTACCCTCGGATGTTCCAGCTCACACTTCGCAATCGAGATGGACCTTCGATTCCTCCACAGCCTGACGGACCCGCGTGTGGGTCCGGTATGAAACAGCTGAGGCGCACCTGAGAATGTGCGCGTGAGAATGTGCCCTGGGCACGATAGCCTCGGGACGTGCCGACCAACGCCGAGAAGATGCTCGCCTACGCCGAAGACTCCGCTCAGGAGGACGAGGTTCTGATCGCAGCCAGAGAGCGAGCCGTCGACCTGGGTGCCGCCCCGGTACCGCCGTCTGTCGGAGCGATTCTGTCGATCTTCACCCAGATGCTCGGCGCGAAGACGGTCGTCGAAATCGGAACCGGCGCAGGGATCAGCGGTTTGTGGCTGCTCGACGGGATGCGCGCGGACGGTGTCCTCACGACCATCGACACCGAACCGGAGCACCAGCGTGCGGCCCGAGAAGCGTTCCGCGCGGGGGGAATTGCGCCCTCGCGTACCCGGCTGATCAACGGCTGGGCGCTCGACGTGCTCCCCCGGTTGGCCGACGACACCTACGACTTGGTGTTCATCGATGCCAGCCCGGCCGACCACCCACACTTCGTCGCCGAGAGTGTTCGACTCCTGCGCCCCGGCGGAGTTCTGGTGCTGCACAACGCATTACTGGGTGGTCGCGTAGCCGACCCGACTCAGCGCGACGCGACCGCGGTGGCCGTCCGCTCCGCTGCCCGGGCCATCGCCGAGGACGAGCGTCTGACAACGGTGCTGCTGCCTCTGGGTGACGGGCTGATCTGCGCGTCGAGAGCCTGAGCGGCTGCGCCGCATGTGAGTGGTAACTCGTAGCGGACTACGAGGCAGGAGTGGAGCCCGCGAAACGACCCGAGGGCTCCACCACTCACATGCCGCAGGCTCCTAGATCCAGACGCCCTTGCCGACGGAGACGACTCCCCCGGCGCTGACGTTGAAGCGCTCGCGATCGCGCTCATGATCGACGCCAATGATCTCGCCGTCGCCCACGACGACGTTCTTGTCCAGGATCGCGTGCCGCACCACGGCACCCTTACCGATCCTGACACCGGGCATCAGGACGCTGCCCTCGACCGTCGCGCCACTGTCGATCATGACGTTGGAGCTGAGCACCGAGTTGCGGACCGTGGCGGCGGACAGGATGCAGCCGGCACCGACGACCGACTCCTGCGCCAAGCCGCCCTGGACGAACTTGGCGGGCGGCAGGTTCTCGGCCGATCCGCGGATGGGCCAGCGGCGGTTGTAGAGGTTGAAGATGGGGTGCACCGACACGAGGTCCATGTGGGCGTCGTAGAAGGCGTCGATGGTGCCCACGTCTCGCCAGTACCCGCGGTCGCGTTCGGTGGCACCGGGAACGACGTTGTCGTTGAAGTCGTACACCGAGGCGACGCCCGCTTCGACGAGTGCCGGAATGATGTCGCCGCCCATGTCGTGGTCGGAGTCGACGTTCTCGGAGTCGGCCTTGATGGCGTCCACGAGCACCTTGGTGGTGAAGACATAGTTGCCCATGGAGGCGTAGGTGACGTCGGGGTCGTCGGGGGTGCCGGGCGGTTGAGCCGGCTTCTCGAGAAACTGGGTGATCTTGCCGTTCTCGTCGGAGTCGATGCACCCGAACGCGAATGCCTCGCTGCGCGGAACCCGGATTCCGGCGACGGTGACGCCTGCACCGGAGTCGATGTGCTGCTGCACCATCTGCTCAGGATCCATGCGGTACACGTGGTCGGCTCCGAAGACCACGATGTATTCGGGGTCCTCGTCGTAGACCAGGTTCAGTGACTGGAAGATGGCGTCGGCACTGCCGGTGTACCACCGGGGCCCGAGACGCTGCTGCGCGGGAACCGGGGTGATGTACTCCCCGGCGAACCCGGACAGTCGCCACGTCTGCGAGATGTGGCGGTCCAGTGAGTGGGACTTGTACTGGGTGAGCACGCAGAGCCGGAGGTAACCGGCATTGACGAGATTGCTCAGTACGAAGTCGATGAGTCGGTAGGCGCCCCCGAAGGGAACGGCTGGCTTGGCTCGGTCCGCGGTCATCGGGTAAAGGCGCTTACCCTCTCCGCCGGCAAGCACAATCCCTAGTACGTGCGGTTGTGTCCTCACCCACTCAACCTATCCGCACCGAGAGAACCTTGCTAGCAGTACACGCACAACTGCTGGGGAATGTAGGTTCGTTCACGTGCGCGTAGCAATGATGACCAAGGAATATCCCCCGGAGATCTACGGTGGCGCAGGAGTTCATGTCACGGAGTTGACCGCGCAGCTGAAATCGCTGTGCGACGTGGACATCCACTGTATGGGCGCGCCGCGCGATACAGCGCAGGTGCACGACCCCGATCCGGCGCTCGCCGGAGCGAATGCTGCGCTGACGACGCTGTCGGCAGAGCTGCGGATGGCGAACGCCGCCGCCGACGCGGACGTGGTGCATTCACACACCTGGTACACCGGCCTCGCCGGTCACCTCGCGGCCGAGTTGTACGACGTCCCCCACATCCTCACCGCACACTCCCTCGAGCCGCGACGGCCGTGGAAGGCCGAGCAACTCGGCGGCGGCTACCGCATCTCGTCGTGGTCGGAGCGCAACGCGGTGGAATATGCCGACGCCGTCATCGCCGTCAGCGAGGGCATGGCCAAAGACGTGCTCGACGCCTATCCGCGACTCGATCCGAGTCGGGTTCATGTGGTGCGCAACGGAATCGACACGCAGCGGTGGTTCGCCGACCACGGCACCTCGACCCTCGACGAGATCGGCGTGGATCGAAGCAAGCCGATCGTCGCGTTCGTCGGGCGCATCACCCGACAGAAGGGCGTCGGACACCTGATCGCGGCGGCCCATCTTTTCGACCCGTCGATCCAGCTCGTTCTGTGTGCAGGCGCCCCCGACACTCCGGAGATCGCTGCGGAAACCGAGCGGGCCGTGGCGCTGCTCGCCGAGCAGCGCAGCGGCGTGTTCTGGGTCAAGGACATGCTGCCCACCGACAAGATTCGCGAGATACTCACCGCAGCAGCCGTGTTCGTCTGCCCCTCGGTGTACGAGCCACTCGGCATCGTCAACCTCGAGGCGATGGCCTGCGAAACTGCCGTCGTGGCGTCGGATGTCGGCGGCATCCCCGAGGTCGTCGACGACGGCCGCACCGGACGCCTGGTGCACTACAACTCCTACGAACCCGACGCCTTCGAGCGGAACCTGGCGGACACGGTCAACCAAGTAGCCCTCGACCCCGCACTCGCGGAAGCGATGGGCAAGGCCGGCCGCGAGCGAGCCGTCGCCGAGTTCTCCTGGGCGTCGATCGCAAAGCAGACTCTCGCCGTCTACAACGACGCTCTGGCGCGGCGGCGATAGGTCGATACCGTCACCGATGCGGTGACCTCGGTGGTCTCCGGTAGCTGTGTCAGCGCCGCAGATCGCGCCTCGGGGTCACCGTGTCGCGCCGACGGTCCCATGCCGATCAGAGCCTCGATGTCGTTGTGCGAGAGCATCATCGAGTATTCCAGCGGGGATTCGTCCACCGGCTCGAACAGACCGGACAACGATTCGCTCAGGCGGCGAGTCTTGTCCTCCTCGACGCCGATCAGACCCAGCGGCCCCCGCAGCTCACGCTGATGCCGGGACGTCGGCGTGACGACCACGAGAACGCCGTCGTCGACGAGAACCCGATTCAATTCACCGGCATTGCGCGGAGCGAACACGCACGTCACCGCGGACAGAGCACCCGATCGCACCGGCAGTCCGCTCCAGATGTCCGCGACCACGGACCCCAGCCTGGGATGGCACCGTGCGGCGCGCCTGGCCGCGAACTTCGACACGTCGACGCCTATGCCCCTGGCGTCGGCATGGGCGTCGAGAACAGCCGCGAGGTAGTGACCGGTTCCGACCCCGACGTCGAGCACCACCTCACTGTCCGCCGGGACACCCGCCGAGACCGCTGCGGCGATCGAGTCGAAGTGCCCCTCCCCCAGGAACACGTCGCGCGCCGCGATCATCTCGGCCGAGTCGCCGGTGAACTTGCCGCCGTCACCGGTCAGCAGACTGACGTAGCCCTGCCGAGCGACGTCGAACGAGTGCCCTCGATCGCACCACAGCGTCCGATCGGTGTCGCCTGCGCCGAGCCCGGAGTCGACCTCACGCACTCGGCACTGCGGACACAGCAGTACGTCCACGATGTCGGTCAGCATCCGACTCCTCCTTCATCCCGACTCTGCCGGACGCCACAGTCGTGAACACAACACAAAGCCCCGCTTGCCGATACGGCGAGCGGGGCTGAGCGATGATCGATCGACAGGGCGATCAGCCGGTGACACCCTTCAGTTCGTCACCGAGTGCTGCGGCCTCGTCGGGGGTCAATTCGACGACCAAGCGGCCGCCCCCCTCGAGCGGGACACGCATGACGATTCCTCGTCCCTCTTTGGTTGCTTCGAGGGGACCGTCCCCGGTCCGGGGCTTCATCGCCGCCATCCTCTGCTCCCTCCAGATCTGCGCCCACCAGCTCGGCGCCTAGGCCAAAAAGATAAATTCGTCGCGGGGCGACGGGTGTTGTCACCTATTCTTCCCTATCCCCGTCGATACCGGGAACCGGAGTCGGTATTGACGACCTGCACCCAGCACCCCGACAGGTGATCGTCGACCATTCCGGTGGCCTGCATCAAGGCGTACGCGGTTGTCGGACCGACGAAGCGCAGGCCCCGCCGCTTGAGCTCCTTGGCCAGAGCCGTGGACTCCGGAGTCGAGGCGGGTACATCGGAGAGCTCGGTCAGGCGCGCCGGCCTGGGTTCGGGAGCGAAGGACCAGAGCAGGGTGTCGAGGTCGGTGTCGTCGAGATCGACGATGGCGCGCGCGTTGCTCACCGCTGCGTCGATCTTGAGCCGATTGCGCACGATGGACGCGTCGTTCATCAGCCGTTCCACATCGGCCTCGCCGAACCGGGCCACCAGCTCCGGATCGAAACCGGCGAATGCGGTGCGGAAACTGTCACGCTTGCGCAGGATCGTGATCCACGCCAGACCCGATTGGAACGCTTCGAGACACAGACGCTCGTACAGCTCGTTGCGGCCGTGGAGCGGCTGTCCCCACTCGATGTCGTGATAGTCCCGGTACAGGTCGTCGTCGGTGGCACCCCAGGGGCAGCGCATCCGGCCGTCCGGTCCGGCGACCGCGCTCATCGCTCGTCCGGTTCGGCCTCGACCGGGGACGGAACACCTGTGTCCTGCAGCTGCTGGGCTGCCGACAGCCGCGAACGGAGCATGTCGATCTCGCCGCCGAGTCGCTGCAGCGCCCAGTCGACCTCGCTCGGCTTGTAGCCCCGCAGGGTCTGCTGAAACTTCAGCGCGTGCACGTCGGCACCGGTGACGCCCTCCGCGGGCAGAACGGTCGCGGTGGTTCCCTCGGGCAGCGGGCCCAGTTCCTCACCGCGACCGAACACCGCTGACGCCACGAAGAACAATGCAGCGGCGACGACGGCAATGACGACGACGTAGATCAGCAGCGTCAACATGCCACGATCTTGTCACGTCCCTCGGACACGCTATTTCAGCGAGTTCATCGCCGGTCGGTCCAGCAACGACACCTCGGTCGAGAACGGCTCGAACGAGTCACCGTCGACCCGGAACTGCATCAGACCGGCACCGGAATCGACCATCCCGCACCGATTGAGCATCGTCCCGACGATCTGCCTGCTCATCGCTCCGAGTTCGACCAGCGGGCGGTTGCGGTGCTTGCGCACACCCAGATTCACCTGGCCGATCGCCCGTAGCCCGAGCCTGTCGTACGTGTCGAGCAACAGCCCGATCTCCACGCCGTAGCCGGGTGCGAACGGCACCGCGGACAGAAGCTCGCGCGTACCGGCGTACTCGCCGCCGAGGGGCTGAATGACCCCGGTCAGCTCGGGCCGCAGAGCAGCGAGCAGCGGCCTTGCCACGAGTTCGGTGACGCGTCCACCGCCGTTGGCGTCCTCGGTTCCACTGGTGCGCAACGGACGGCGGTAGTAGCCCTTGACGAGGTGGATGCCGTCGCCCATCAGCAGGGGGCCGAGCAACTTGGGCACGAACGCCGGATCGGGGTTGATCAGGTCCGAGTCGACGAACGCGATGAGGTCACCGGTCGACGCGGCGACCGATCGCCACAGCACCTCGCCCTTGCCAGGTACGGGGTCGACGCCCGGTACCGCTTCTTCTCGGCTGATGACACGTGCACCGGCCGCGGTCGCGCGCACGGCCGTTTCGTCGGTGGACCCGGAGTCCAACACGATCAGCTCGTCGACGAGGCCACCGAGCAACGGGTGGATCGTGTCGATGACGGCGGCTACCGTCTGTTCCTCGTTGAGTGCCGGGAGTACCACCGACACCGTTCGGCCCGCTTTGGCGGCCTCGAGTTCGGCAATGGTCCATTCGGGGGTGTCCCAGCTGTTGGTCTCGGACCACGCTCTGGTCACGTCGGTTCGATCTGCGAGTGTCATGCCAGACCCCTGACCGTCCGCGCCGGGGTTCTCAGACCCTGGATCGCTGCCACCATGTCCACGACTCTTCTGGTCGACGCAACTTCGTGCACCCGGAACATTCGGGCTCCGCCTGCTGCGGCCAATGCTGTCGCTGCCAATGTTCCCTCCAACCGGTCGGCGAGCTCTACACCTAGAGTCTCGCCTACGAAGTCCTTGTTGCTCAGCGCCATGAGCACAGGCCACCCGGTGTTTACAAGATCGTCCACGCGACGCAACAACTCGAGCCCGTGATAGGTGTTTTTCCCGAAATCGTGCGTCGGATCGATAAGAATCGAGTCTTTTTTCACCCCCTCCGCGACGGCGTTCTCGGCGGCGGCGGTGACTTCGGCGATCACGTCGGCCACCACATCGGCGTATCGAACCCGATGCGGGCGAGTACGGGGCACCGCACCGCCGGTGTGCGAGCAGACGATGCCGACCCCTTCGGCGGCAGCGACGCGCACCAGCTCCGGGTCGGCCCCGGCCCACGTGTCGTTGATCAGATCCGCTCCGACGCCACAGGCCAGTCGAGCGACCTCGCTGCGCCAGGTGTCCACACTGATCAGCAGCTCCGGATACGCGTCCCGGATGGCCTCGACGAACGGAACGACGCGGCGGATCTCCTCCTCGGCATCGACGATGTCGCCGGGGCCGGCCTTCACACCACCGATGTCGATCATGTCGGCACCCTCTGCGACAGCCCGGTGCACCGACGCCATCGCAGCATCGTCGCTGAAATTCGCACCCCCGTCGTAGAACGAATCGGGGGTGCGATTGACGATGGCCATGACCAATGCGCGATCGTCGGCGACCGGTTTGCCGCAGAGGGTGCTCATGAAATCAATAGTGGCACGCGCGCATCTTTCGAGTGCTCAGCCCTTGGGAGCCTTACCTGCGGCGACCTCGGCGACGTACCCGTCGTAAGCCTTCTCGTAGCCACCGGACTTGCCGCGCAGCACGTACAGGTCGCTGTCGCTGTCCTCCTCGTAGCCGAGCTTGCGCAGGGCCACCTTCTGACTCTTGAACGTCGACGTCTGCTCGAGACTGTCGACGACCCTGACGAAGAGCGGCACCGCGTACGTCGGGAGTTTGTCGTAAAGGTGCTCGGCCATCGTCTTGCCGTCGAAGGTCTCGCCCTCGCGCAGCGTCACCGCAGCCATGCCGGCTTTGCCGTCGGTTCCCTCGATGTCGACGCCGTACACGACGGCCCCGTCGATCGACGAGTGCCCACCGAGGGCTCCCTCGACCTGTGTGGTCGCGACGTTCTCGCCCTTCCAGCGGAAGGTGTCACCGAGTCGATCGACGAACGCGACGTGCATGAAGCCCTGCTTGCGGACCAGGTCGCCGGTATCGAACCACGCGTCGCCGTCCTTGAATCCGTCGCGCACCATCTTCTTCTCGGTGGCCTTGTCGTCGGAGTAACCGTCGAACGGTGCCCGGTCGGTGATCTTGGACAGCAGCAGTCCGACCTCGCCGTTGCCGACCTTGCGGAGCTTGCCGTCCTGGCCGCGCTTGGCCTTGCCGGATTCCTCGTCGTACTGGACGACGGCGTACGGCAGCGGGCAGATGCCTGCGGTCTTCTTCATGTTCAGGGCGTTGATGAACGCGATGTTGCATTCGCTGGCGCCGTAGAACTCGGCGACGCGGGAGATGCCGAATCGCTGAGTGAACTCTTCCCAGATCTCCGGGCGCAGTCCGTTTCCGACGATCAGCTTGACCGAGTTGTCTCGGTCGGAGGGCTTCTCCGGCTGAGTCAGCAGGTAGCGGCACAGCTCACCGATGTAGGTGAACGCGGTGGCCTTGTTGACGCGGACGTCGTCCCAGAAATTGCTCACCGAGAACTGCTTGCCGATGGCCATGGTCGCGCCACCGGCGAGCACCGAGGACAGAGTCACCGTCAGGGCGTTGTTGTGGTAGAGCGGAAGGCAGCAGTAGATGACGTCGTTGCTGCGCAGCCGCACACCCATGTTGCCCAACCCGGACATCGATTTGAGCCAGCGGAAGTGGCTCATCAGGCTGGCCTTCGGCATGCCGGTGGTGCCCGAGGTGAAGATGTAGAACGCCTTCTCCTTGGCCTGGATCTCGGCGGTGACCTTCGGGTTCGCCGTCGACGCCGTCGACGCGAGCTCGGCCAACTTCTTCAGCGGCAGAACTGCTCCGACCCTCGGCTGCCCGTCGAGCGAATCGAGAGCTTCCTGTGCGTTCTCGTCCAGTACGAGGACGGTCGCGTCGAGAATGCCGAGGCTGTGCTCGAGCACGTCACCGCGCTGGTTGTAGTTCAGCATTCCCGCGGTGGCACCGAGCTTGACGGCAGCGAGTGCGGAGAAGAGCGCCTCCGGGCGGTTCTTGCTGAGGATGCCGACGACGTCGCCGCGCTTGACTCCGTGGTCTGCGAACACCGCGGCGTACTGGTTGACGAGCTCGTTCGCCTCCCGGTAGGTGATCGACTCACCCTCGAACCGCACGAACGGACGGTCGCTGTTCTTCGCGGCGGCGTCCTGGAAGATCTGACCGATCGACGCTTTGTGGTCGGGCTTGCGAGTGAATCCCGCCAGGCCCTTGAGCAGGCTGGGCACCTCCGTCACCATTTTCGGCAACGCGACCGCGAGGTCGGTCACTCCAATTTTCTGACGGGCATCGACAGCCATGAACTCCCCTTTGAAGACGATGTGAGATTTCTTACCCTACTTGAGGGTAACAACTTTGAGCATCTCTCTTCACGGCCGCGCTTTATGACCTGTCACAACGTTGCGCATGCATTCAGAGCTGCATCGACGGTCGTCGTTCTGACCAGGGCGTCCAGAGCGCGCTGTTGCACGAATCCGGTCTCTCGCAAGCCTTCTATCCACTGCATCATGCCGTCGAAATGTCCGAATGGGTCGAGCATCACCATCGGCTTGCTGTGCATGCCCAGGTAGCCCGCAGTCCATGTCTCGAACAGCTCCTCCAACGTCCCGATCCCACCCGGCAAGGTGATGAACGCGTCGGCGCGGTCCTCCATGATCTTCTTCCGCTCACGCATGGTGTCGGTGACGATCAGCTCGTCGGCGTCGACATCGGCGACCTCGCGGTGCACGAGCGCTTTCGGAATCACGCCGACCGTGTTGCCGCCCGCTGCTCGCGTCGCCGCCGCGACCGCGCCCATCATCGAGACGTTGCCGCCACCCGAGACGAGCTGCCAGCCTCGTCGACCGATCTCGGTGCCGACCTCGCCGGCCAGGTCGATGAACGACGCGTCGACGGGGCCCGACGCGCAGTAGACGCAGACACTGAGCAAGCGTTCGGTCGATGCACGATCGCTCACTGCTGGGCCTCGCGGACGATCCGGACGGCCTCGTCGACGCTGTCGGTGCAGTGGATCAGTTCGAGGTCCTTCTCGGACACCTTGCCTTCTTTCACGAGAGTCGTCTTGATCCAGTCGAGAAGTCCCGACCAGAAGTCCTTGCCCAGCAACACGATCGGGAACCTGGTGACCTTGGCCGTCTGCACCAAGGTCAGCGCCTCGAAGAGTTCGTCGAGAGTACCGAAGCCGCCGGGTAGACACACGAACGCCTGGGAGTACTTCACGAACATGGTCTTGCGCACGAAGAAGTAGCGAAAGTTGACGCCCAGATCGACCCATTCGTTCAGGCCCTGCTCGAACGGCAACTCGATCCCGAGTCCGATCGAGTACCCGTCGGCCTCGCTCGCACCTCGGTTGGCCCCTTCCATCGCCCCGGGACCACCACCGGTGATGACGGCGAAGCCCTCCTTCGCGAGAGCGGCTCCGAGTTGCCGGGCTCGGGCGTACTCGGGATGGTCTGCGGGGGTGCGCGCCGAACCGAACACGGTGACGGCCTTCGGGACCTCGGCGAGGGCACCGAATCCCTCGACGAATTCGCTCTGGATACGCAGCACTCGCCATGTGTCGGAGTGAATCCAGTTCCCTGATCCTCGCTCGTCGAGCAGGCGCTGATCCGAGGTGGACGTCTCGGTGTTCCGGCCACGCCTGAGCACGACGGATCCTTTGTGCTTGGCCGGCTTCTCGGTGCCGGGTTCCTCGAAACCGCCTGGGTCCTGGTCGCTGTTCATGGCGTTCAGGCTATCCGGCAGAGAGGTAGCTCCGGAGAACCTGTGTGACGTGGGTGATCTGCTCGACGGGTACGCGCTCGTCGCGCTTGTGAGCGAGATTGGGGTCGCCGGGTCCGTAGTTGACCGCCGGGATACCGAGCGCCGAGAACCGGGAGACGTCCGTCCAGCCGTACTTGGCTCGGAACTGTCCGCCCGCGGCTTCGATGAGAGCAGCCGCTGCGGGTCGGTTCAGACCGGGAAGCGCCCCGGGCGACGAGTCGGTGACCTCGAAGCCGAGATCCAGTCCCTCGACCACCTCACGAACGTGTTCGACGGCGTCGTCGACGCTGCGATCCGGCGCGAAGCGAAAGTTGACGTCCAGTTCGGCCGCGTCGGGAACGACGTTGCCCGCGACCCCACCGGAGATCCGGACTGCTTGCAGCCCTTCCCGATACACACAACCGTCGATGTCGACCGTGCGTGCCCGATACGCAGCGAGTCGGTTCAGCACCGCACCGAATTTGTGAATTGCATTGTCACCCAACCAGGATCGGGCACTGTGGGCCCGCGTTCCCGACGCTGTCAGCCGAACCCGCAGTGTCCCTTGGCAACCGGCCTCGATGAATCCGCCGGACGGTTCGCCGAGTATCGCGACGTCCGCAGCAAGCCATTCGGGAAGTTCGCGCTCGATGCGACCCAGTCCGTTGCGGGCGGCCGCGATCTCCTCGCAGTCATAGAACACCAGAGTCAGATCGTGAGCAGGGTTGTCGATCGTGGCGGCGAGGTGCAGGAACACTGCGTCACCCGACTTCATGTCGACGGTTCCGCACCCGTGCAGAATGTCGCCCTCGGCGCTGTCGTGCTCGCGCCTGGACGGCACGTTGTCTGCGATGGGAACCGTGTCGAGATGCCCGGCGAGCATCACCCTCGACCCGAGTCCGCGGTTGGTTCGGGCCAGAACGGCGTTGCCGCTTCGGATGATCTCGAAGCCCGTGGTCTGCTCGCGGAGCGCCTTCTCCACCTCGTCTGCAATGCGCGATTCGTCCTCGCTGACACTGGGGATGTCCACCAGTGCCGCGGTGAGGTCTATCGGGTCGGCATTCAGTTCGAGCGTCACGGGAGAAAACTCTAGGCCGTGGATCCCGGAATCTCGCGGACCACGCCGTCGAAGCCGGCACCGAACAATTTCCCGCTCGAGAATCCCCGGTCGGAGCGGCCGTAGGTGACAACGCTGGTCAGCCGAGTTCCGGTGCCGATGACACACGTCGCCCCCGGTGCATCGATGCGAACGACGGAGCCGCCTGCGTTGAGCGGCACCACCGGGCGTCCGGCATCGTCGAGGGTGAGCCCGTCCGGAGCTGCGAAGCTGTCCAGTCCCGACAGGTCGAGCACGCTTTCCGGTGCCGAGGGGTTGGCGATCGGGATCCGGCTGACGCCTGGGTTCACGAACGTGCGCGATACGTAGAGGTACCGGTCTGCGGCGTCGAGCACTGCACCGTTGGCACTGGGGGAGCTCGCCCACGCCGGGTCGACCGAACCGTCGGGACCGATCCGGCCGATGAGCGAGCCGAAGTCGTTGGTGGCGTACACCGTTCCGTCGTCGGCGACCGCAAGTCCGTTGGCTGCGCTCAGACCGGTCGCGAACGGGGTGACGGTGAGAGTGTTCACGTCGAGCCGAACGATGCCCGCGGCCTTGACGATGTCTCCGACGAAGACGCGGGGGTCGGCTCCGTAGCCGACCAGCAGGGTGCCGTCGGGCATCCACGCCAGCGCGCCACCGCCGCCGCTGGGGACCGTCGCGATGGGGTACGCGGCCTGTCCGGGCGCGTCGATGCGGTACACCCGGCCCGAGACGATGTCGGTGACGTAGGCGCGGCCCGACGCGTCGACGGTCAGGCCTTCGAGAGCTGCCCCGGGGATTCGCGCGACCACGGCCGACGAACCGCCGGCTCCGGCGCAGTTGGGATCGGCGGCAGCGGTGCCCGAACCGACAACGGCACTGCTCACGGCGATCACCGCCGCAGCGATCACCGTCACTGCCGAACGCGTACGTGTGGACTTGCTCGAACTCATGACGTCCCCCAGACTCGGCGACCCCCTGTCAGCCGATGGGCATGTCTACCACGCGCCTGTGACAACCAAACCCAGGGCGATTCCGAGGACGATCGTCGTGGCCAAGGTCGTCACCAATCCGGTGAAGGAGACGCCGCCGGCCATCACCGAGGTCACTCCGCGACTGCGGGAGGCGGTACGGGTGGTCACCGGAGAAACTCTGTCAGCTTGCCCACCGCCGACGCGTCCGCCGGCGTCCCGATGCGATCACGCTCGGCAGTCGAACCGATAACGAACCGACGCTTCGCCCGAATCGCGGTGCACCCACAATCCGCGCGCCCGACACGGCGGGCAGAACAGTCCCCGACCGGAGCCGTTGCCGAGCCCCCACCGCATTCGGCCCACCGCGTATTCTTCGTCCCGTGAGCGCACATGGAGCATCAGCAGTAGGTATCGCCAACATCACGACGTCGGGCGTTGTTCTCGACACCTGGTTTCCGAGCCCGGAGCTCGGGACCGGCTTCGAGACCGGCACCACCCGGCTCGAGGGTTCGGACGTCCCCGCGGAGCTGGCCGCTCTCGTCGGATCCGACGAGGCGCGCGGCGTCGAGGTGGTCGCAGTGCGCACCAGCATCGCCTCCCTCGACGACGCCCCGATCGACGCCCACGACGCGTATCTGCGACTGCATCTGCTCTCGCACCGGTTGATTCAGCCGCACGGGCAGAATCTCGACGGAGTGTTCGGCCTGCTGGCCAATGTGGTGTGGACCAACTTCGGTCCCGCAGCGGTGGACGGTTTCGAGACGGTGCGCGCGAAGCTGCGCGCCCGCGGTCCGGTGACCGTGTACGGAGTCGACAAGTTCCCACGCCTGGTCGATTACGTCGTTCCCACTGGAGTTCGTATCGCCGACGCCGATCGCGTTCGCCTCGGCGCGCACTTGGCCAGCGGCACGACGGTCATGCACGAAGGCTTCGTCAACTTCAATGCCGGCACGCTCGGCAACTCGATGGTCGAGGGTCGCATCTCCGCGGGTGTCGTGGTGGGCGACGGTTCCGACGTGGGCGGCGGTGCGTCGATCATGGGCACGCTCTCCGGTGGCGGCAAGAACGTCATTTCCGTCGGGAAGAGCTGCTTGCTGGGCGCGAACTCCGGTCTCGGCATTTCGCTCGGTGACGACTGCGTCGTCGAGGCGGGGCTGTACATCACGGCAGGCACGAAGGTGAGTGGTCCGGATGGGACAGTGGTGAAGGCGGCAACATTGTCCGGCAAATCCAACCTGCTGTTCCGTCGCAACTCGCTCTCGGGCGCGGTCGAGGTGGTGCCGTGGAAGGGCACCGGCGTCGAACTGAACGCGGCATTGCACGCCAACGACTGAGAGTCCGCTTCACTCGAATCAGGCTGTCGAACAACCCCTTCCAGCCCCGCACCGTGTTCTCGGTGCGGGGCTGGTGTCGTCTGCGGGGTTGGTGTCGTTGTGGGGTTCAGGCGATGTGGGGGCCTGCTCGGGCGTGCGATTGTCTCGGTTGTCGGTACGGGTCGACGGTTGCCGGTGGTACGAACCAGGGGTGGTTGTCGGTGCCGATGAACACTTCCCAATCAGAGTGGTGGATCAGGCGGTGGTGGAAGCCGCACAGTAGGACGAGGTTGTTCATGTCGGTGGGGCCGCCGTCGCCCCAGTGCCGGATGTGGTGGCCTTCGGTCCAGGCGGCAGGTTTTCCGCAGCCGGGGAACGCGCACCCGTGATCGCGGGCGGTGAGGGCTGTGCGTTGTTTGGCGGTGACGGTGCGGGCGGTGCGGGCGAGGTTCAACGGGTTGCCGTTCTCGTCCATCACGATGGCAGTGAGGACACAATCACACGCCAACTGACGAGAAGTATTGCGGGACAGCGGTCCCATCCACGGCAGCCACCCGACCGAAGTGCCGTCGCCGAACAAGTCGCGATACGCGCCACGATCCGCGGCAGAGGGTGTATCGGATGCGTCTGCTGTGTCGGGGTCGATCGCGTGTCCGGTGTTGATGTCGACCGGATCCACGGTGTCGAATTCGGCTGCTGCGCGTGAGGTTTCGTCATCGGTGATGTCGTCGGCGTCGCCGCGGCTGTGGAGGTCGGTGAGGTCTTGCAACCGGATGTGCAGGTTGACGTGCGGGCGTTCACCGCCTTCGATGGGGCGATCACTGGAGGCGAGGTATTGGTCGAGGATGTGTCCGAAGGCGTCGGCTCTGCGCTTTGCGGGGCTGCGGTCGTCTTGGGTGCCGTCGGCGGCGGGGTGGGGTTCGGTCAACGGGGAGAGCGCGGTGAGGAGTTTCTCGCCGGTGATCGCATCGAAGTCGCCTTTGAGTACCAGCCGACCGTTCAGGGTTGTGGAGGCGAAGAGTTCGTTGCGGTCGGTGTTCTCGGC
>NZ_JBEYIW010000036.1:0-27279 GCF_040636045.1 Rhodococcus sp. NPDC006774
GAAGGATCACACGGTGGCCGCTCTACACCCGTGCACAACACGGAATCGCAGACGATCTCGGCCACCGAGTTACACCACTCTATGGGGCACTACTCCCGGCTACGCCGTCATCCTCAACATGTACGACGACGTCCGCATCGAAGACGCCTGGAACCCCGACTTCTTCGTCCAGTTCCGGTTCCGCCTCGACGTCGACAACGAAGACTCCCTCGCCGTGCATGACGTCGCAGACCGCTTTTACCAGCGTCTCGACTTCAAGCGCGCTCACCAATTGTCCCGGCTCCATCTGCCGGGTGGTGTCACCGTCCAATGGGCGGAACGCCGAATCACCACCGACGCCACGCCAGACGACGCGGGCCGGTGGACAAGGGCCGACTCCTATCGGCTGACCCTCAACCCGTCCTAGGAGGACACCCAATGGCCGTCAAGCAGCCCCCCAATCCCGCGTCACTGTCCACCGCCGCAGCCGGCAAGTACGGCGTACAGATCAACCGCCTCGACCTCGGCGGCACCCGGCAGGCCCCCGTGTGGCAGTTCATCAACGGCATCATGTCGTTCGAGCCGTCACCGCAGCCGAAGTTGGAGGACGACTCCGACATCTACGCCGACGCCTGGCAGTCGCAGGCCGTCGTCGGAAACGCCCTCAACATCGCCATCTCCGGCGTGTACAAGGGCACCAACGATCCGTCGTTCGTCCCCGATCCTGGCCTCGGCTACCTCCTCGCACGCTCCTACGAGACGGCATCCGCCAACGAGGTTCACATCAAGTGGTGGCGCTACGACGAGATCGACGAGTCGTTCGAGCATTTCTTCGCGACGGACTGCAAGAAGACCGGCGGTAAGCCGTCGGAGTTGCAGAAGTGGTCGGGCACGTTGACGGGTCGCGGGAAGCCGACGAAGGTCGAGAAGCCTGCCGATGCCGCGGTGAACGAGGTGCAGCGTCTCGCGTTCATCGGTTCGCCGACTGCGTTGACGTTCAAGCTCGCCGCACTGGGCTCCGAGACGACAGTCCTGGACTACTCGACGATCACGAACTCCACGTTGCAGACCGCCTTGCTGGCGCTCGCGCACATCGGCACCGGCAACGTCGTCGTGACCGGCACCAAGACGGAGGGCTTCTCCATCGCCTACCAGGGTGCGCGCGCGGGCGTCAACATGCCCGTCCTCGTCCCGACCGCAGTCACCGCGACCCCGTCGAACGCGGCACCGGTCGTGTCCACGCTGGTCGAAGGCCAGGCAGCCGCATAGCGTGTTCGCCGACCTCGACGAGGTACTCGACGGTGGCCTCCCCATCCGCGCGGGAGGCCACCGCTACCTCATCCCCGAACCCACCGTCGCCGAAGGTCTCGCCCTGGTGCGTGCGTTCGCTGAGAACGACGGCCGGATGGACGACACCACCGAAGCGCACCACATCGCCGCACTACTCAAGACCGTCCGCGACAAGATGTCCGACGACGGCGTAGGCCACTCCAAAACCATGCTCGCAGGCCGGTACGCGCTCCTGCACTACGCAGTCGGCCCCGGCACCGCCCGCGATTACGTCCTCAAGCATGGGGTGGTGGATGCGGGAAACCCGCTACCCCCGAAGCCGCCACGGTCTCGGGGGAAACACAAGAACTGATCGACCTGTCGGAGCCGGGAACTCTCGGTGAAGACGACCCCGGTGGCGGCCCGATCGTCTCGTGGGAACCGCCGATGCGGCGCTGGTACAACCCCGAACATATGGCTCCCCGCTACAAGGCGAAGGAACCGGACCTGTCGTGGGCGCGGATTTTGGATGCGTGGATGGTCGTCGAACTGGACTTCCACGCCATCTGGGGTGTCGACCTCGAACCCCTCTTGCATACCCGCAGCTTTCGGTGGTTCCGGCTTCGCCTTATCGCCCTACTCGGGCACCCCCAATCGAAACTCAGAACGCTACTCACGCAGGAGGTTCCCGATCATGGCTGACTTCGCGGACCTCGACGACATGAACTTCGATCTCCTCCTCCCGTGGCGTGGCCGCGAGTGGCTGGTTGTCGAGCCGACCGCGAAAGAGTCCGAACGGCTCCGCATGTTGGTGTTCACCGATGCGATGAACGGCACCGCCGAGGTCTACGAATACCGGAAACTGTTGGGGCAGACGTGGAATGACCTGATCGACGCCGGCATCGGCTGGTCGCAGCTCATGCACTTCTCTCGTGCCGCGATGATTTGGTTCACGACCACCCCCGAAGCCGCGCAACACTACTGGCATCTCGGGAAACTCGTCACACTCGTTGATCTGGACATGCTGGACACACTCGTGGAGAAGGTGTCTGCCTGATGGCCCTCGACTTGGGTGAACTGTCTGTCCGCCTGTCAGCTGAGGACCAGCTCACCAACGCGCTGAATGGTGCGCAGCAGTCGGCGCGCCGCACCGAGCAGGTCACGTCGCAGGCAGCGACGGGTATCACCGCATCCACCCAGCGGATGGCACAGGGCTACCAGCAGCTACAGCGCGAAGCCACGACGTATGCAACGGCATCGGAGCGCGCGAACTCCCGCGCCCAAACAGCTACCGAGCAGGTACGCATCGCGCAGGAACGCCTCGACGCCGCGCAGCGTGATTCGTCGACGTCTGCGGATCAGCTCGAAGCGGCGCAACGCCGCGTCGCCACAGCAACCTCACAGGCTGAACGGGAAACCCGCAACGCTGAGCAGGCCACGGATCGGATGGAGGCTGCGCATCGACGTGCCGCACGCGCCGCAGAGCAGGGCGGCCGGGACGCTGTCGACGCCCTCGAACGGACCCAACGCGAACTCCGCGCCACCGAGCAGCAGGCCGAACAGTCCGGTGACGCCGCCGGCTCGGGGTTCGCTGACCGGTTCACGTCCGGGATCGAAGGCATGGGCGGCCGCGCGGAAGGCGCAGGCGGATCAGCAGGTGGTTCGTTCATCGCGGGGTTCGCACCCCGGGTGGCGGGATTGGGCGCGAAAGGTGGACCGATCGGTGCTGCCCTCGCAGGAGTCGCAGTGTTGGGTCTCGCGGCCGGCGCGATCCTCGCGAACGCCATCGCCGACGGCATGGAACAGGAAGCCAACCAGGATCTCATCCAAGCCAAGTTGGGTATCGACGAAGAGACGGCCCGCCGTATCGGTGAAGCAGCAGGCTTGTCCTACTCGTCGGGTTGGGGTGAGTCCGTCGCAGAGAACATGGACGCCGCCCGCGCCGCCATCCAGTCCGGGATGCTCACCGGAGAAGAAGACACCGGAACGTTCAAGGCCACCATCGACCAACTGAACATCGTCTCCGAGATCATGGGCGAGGACATCCCCAATCTCACCCGATCGGCATCGCAAGCCGTGAAGACCGGGTTCGCTGTCGACGCCCCGGCTGCCCTGGACATGTTCGTCAAAGCGCAGCAGGTCGGGTTGAACACGTCCGAGGACTTCCTCGACACCATCGACGAGTACGGCATCCAGTTCAAGAAGCTCGGGTTGGACGGTCCTGAAGCGATGGGGTTGCTCTCGCAGGCCGTGAAGAATGGTGCCCGCGATACCGACACTGCTGCGGATGCGTTGAAAGAGTTCTCGATCCGCGCAGTGGATGGGTCGAAGTCGTCTTCAGAAGCGTTCCAAATCCTTGGTATGAACGCCGAGGACATGACCGCAAAAATCAGTCTCGGCGGCCAGGATGCACAGGACGGTCTCGAACAGGTCTTGGTGAAGCTCCGCGAGATGGAGCCCGGTGTCGACCGCACCACCGCCGCCGTCGGCCTGTTCGGTACCAAAGCCGAGGACATGGGCGATGCCCTGTACACGATGGACTTGTCGACTGCGGTCAAGCAGTTGGGTGACGTCGAGGGTGCTGCGGCGAACGCGGGCAATACGATGTCGTCGAACACCGCAGCATCGTTCGAGTCCGCGTCACGGTCCATCGAAACATCTGCCGATGACATCAAGTTGGCGTTGGCGCAGGCGTTCGGGCCGGCACTGACCGATGTCGCGAACTGGGTCACAACCCACAAGCCGGAGATCATCGCATTCTTCACCGGCCTCGCAGAAGCAGGCTTGAACACCGGCATCGCGATGGCATCATTCGCGGCCGACACCCTCCGCGTCCTCGCGAATCTCGCCGAAGGTACAGCGAAGACACTCGGCGGGATGGTCGGCGCGATGGGCAACCTCGTGAGTGTGTCGAGCAGTGTCGCGCGCGCGCTCGGTATGGACGGTGTCGCGGACAAGCTCGAAGGCGCATCGGACGCGATGATCGGATTCCAGGACGGTCTCGAAGGGTCTGCGGATTCGATGCGTGGGATGGCCGACAACATCGACGGCGCGATCCCGAGCCTGGAAGATTTGCGGGACGGTGTTGTCGCAGCTGGTGATCGGGCGGAGACATCGGCACGTTTGATGCAGGCCCTCGGTAGCGCGGTCGTCAATGACATCCCGGATGACAAAACGATCATCATCGACTCGAACACCCCGGAGCAGCAGGCCGCGTTGGAAGCGTTGGGGTTGAAGGTGGAACGCCTCCCTGATGGGACGTTCAAGGTCACCTCGAACACCGAGGACGGCCAGCTTGCGATCGATGCGTTCATCGGGAACAACACCGGCAAGAACATCGACATGTTCGTCGACTTGCGGCAGCGGCAGATCGGGTATTGGCAGTCGCAGGGTGTGTCGGAGCAGGATGCGCCGTCGATGCAGGGTCCGACTCCGTATCTGAATGCGGGTGGTGGTGCTCCTGCGGCACCGGGCACGTTCGATGGTGGCGGTGGTGGCTTCGCTGACGGGAAGCTCCCCCAGGAAGCACTCATCAAGTCCGCTGGCGGCAAGGGTCTGGTGCAGTGGGCTGAGGAAGGTGCAGGCCCGTGGGAAGCGTTCATTCCTGGGGCTGAGTCGAAGCGTCCCCGCGCCGTCGGCATCCTCAAGGATGTCGCTGACCGCTTCGGGTACGGGCTCGTACAGATGGCCGACGGCGGCATCGTATCCGGTCTCAGCAACCTCGCATCCGAGAACTTCCCCGCCCTGACGATGACATCCGGCTACCGCGCAGGCGACCCAGGATACCACGGTTCAGGGCAGGCCGCCGACTTCTCCAACGGCTCCGACAACACTCCCGAGCAGTTGGCATTCGCCAACTTCATGGTCGACAACTACAAGCCGAAGCTCCTCGAACTGATCTACTCGGCCCCAGGTTTCGACAAGAATGTGAAGAACGGGTCGATAGTCGACGGCAGCTTTTACGGTGCATCGACGATGGCGGGTCACCGTAACCATGTGCATGTGGCGATGTCGCAGCCGCCGGGTGAGCCGTCGTCTGATCCGGGTAGCTATGACGTCGGGGCGCAGGCTTTGACGGTCACTGATTACGGGCAGCCGGATAGCAGTTCGGCGGGCATGTCGTCAGGCAGTCGGAGTAGAACCCTGCCGACGTCGTCGGGTCCGGTGGATGTGCGGGTCATCAACTTCGCTGACATCGGTGGCGCAGCCCCGGACGGTCGTACCCCGAAGATGGTCGGGAACCTCAAAGTGTTCGCGAACGGTGGCATCGAATCCCAGAACCCCGAGATCGCAACCACAGGCGGCAACGTGCGCGTATGGGCGGAACCGCAAGCAGGACCGTGGGAAGCATACATTCCCGGCGACCCGGCGAAACGTGCACGCGCCGTTGATATTTGGCGTGAAACCGGGAAGCGACTGAATGTCACTGAGTTCGCTGACGGCGGGTTCGGTGGCTACAACGAACCGAAGTCCCGCGACTACATGCGCCCCACCAACCTGTACGAAGCCGCCTCCCTGGCAGCGGGTCTCGGTTTCACGGCCGCGTCGGGTGTCGGCGGGTTCCTGTCGATGGCCCAATCCGGGCAAGTCGATCTGTCGCAGTTGATGCCGCAGTTCGACACCGGTAGCAACGACATCCCCGGCTTGTCCGAAGCGTTCACGCAGCTCGTGGCACCGCTCGAAGAAATCCTCGCGACACTCAAGAAGGGCGGACTCGTGACTGCGGACGTGAACGTCGACACCAGCAACGGCAGTGTCGCCCTCGATCTGTTGTCGACGGGACTCGCATGATCCGACCACTCTCGTTCTCGATGACCGGGGTGGATGGCAGTGTGTGGCCGTTCGTCGGCCGCGACGACTGCACGTTGGAGACCCCGCTGCGACTCGGGAAGACACCAGCCGGACTGTCCGGGGCACCAGGCAAGCACGACGACGACCAGAACGTCGACCAACCCGGTGTCACATGGCGATCGAAAACCCTGCTGCCGAACGTCATCACCCTCAAGTCACTGCGATTCGGGCCTGTCACCCGCGGGCAGGACGCCCTCGACCGATGGCTCCAATTTTGCAACGCCTTCGGTGACGGTCGGCAGCTCGGCGAGTTCCACGCCCTCTCACTGCTGAGCGGTGAGCCACGCGACCGGTTCCAGTACTGGCGGCTCCTGTCCGAACTCCCCGACCCCGACTATATGCAGGTCATCAACACCGGCTTCGTGAATGTCGGCGATATTGCGTTGCGTTCGGATGAATCCTGGTGGCGGGAAGACCCGGTCGACGTGTCATATACCCCGACGCAGTTCGCTGGGGCGACGGTCGCGAACATGTGCGATGACGACGTGTGGGGTTACTGGGAGATCATCGGACCCATCACAAACCCGACGATTGGTCTGGCGGGGGAGTCGATCACCATTCTCGTGACGGTCCCGGCTGGTCAGTCGTGGAAGATCAACACGGACCCGAACAACTTCTCGATCCGTGATGGTGCGAACGTGGATCGTTCGTGGCTGCGGCACTATTGGCGGAAGAAGGCACCCCGCAAGACGGCTGCTATCCCGCTTGCATTGGGTGGCACCAGCACCAACAGCAACACCCGCATCCGGCTCGTGCTCCCGCAGGTCTACCGGAGTGCCCTGTGATCGGCGCACCGGGATACGCCAACCCCAACACGTTACCCGCGGGCGCACGTGACTGGCAGCTCGGGCAACGCTCCTCCAACGGCAAGACCATCGACTGGACACCGTTGGGCGGCTACCTGTCCTCGACATGCGAGTTCGACTGGTATCAACATGCGAACTTCTCCATCGACCTCAAGCCGGATCATCGCCTGTTGCCGTACATCAAGACGCGGAATGGTCGGCCGAAGCGGGCACTGTTCCTGCGAACGGAAGAGAACGGCATCAGCCAGACGTACCGGTTGATGAAGCGTCAGCACAAAGGTGTCCCCGGCCGTGAGGTCGTGACCTTGTCGGGGTTCGATCACCGCTTCTACCTGCAACGCGGCCTCGACTGGGTCAACAACCTGTTCCCACCCGAGTTCCAGATCGCACTCACCGGTAAGCAGCACATCACCATCGGTGAACCCGACGTCGCGTTGAAGCTCATCGGCGCGGGCGTGTGGACCCGGTTGAACAAGCCGATCTACGCGGCCCTTCCCCTGCACCAGGTGACAACCGATCTACCCGACCTCGATGACATCGACACCCTCGATGACCTGATCGGGATCGCGGACGGTTGGCTCGCGAACATTGCGATGATCTCGACACGCTTCACCCGCCTCGATGAGGCATTCGCCAACACCCGCAACCGTCTGGACTTCGGCTACAAGATGGACGTGTGGGACGGCACCGGGACACCACCCACCGTCTTCAACACATCCAGCCTGTCGCAGCTACAGAGCGTCATCGACGCCACGTCCGACAACTTCCTGAACTTCCTGAACCCCAACAACTACCTCGGCCTCCTCGACCCAGGCTCGTGGAACAAGATGCCCCGCGCCGGCTACGTCTTCGACACGGTTGCCAAACGCGACATGCGGCATCAGCAGTGGCGCACCGACGGCGGCCAGATACGACACATGGACCTCGTTGTCGATGAGCCTGACGGTGACCGGGTCGTGGTCGGCGGCAAGGCACCCGAGATCCTGAACCAGGTCATCGAGTGGGGCGCTAACTTCGCGATCCAACTGTTGCTGAACGCAATTGCGCCTGGTCTCGGGCTGGGTTTCGTTGTCGGGGATCTGTTCGACAACATCTTCTTCGCGTACCAGCAGTTCTACGACGACGACCTAGCCGATGAGGTTGGTCAGGATGATTCGTGGGGCGAGTTGTGGGGCGATAACACCAACGCCTACAGCTTGGATTCGTACAGCGTGGGGCAGGAGGCGTTGGAGAAGCACCGCGGCGGCGAAACCCTGGAACTGCAAGTCGACTCCGGCAACCCGACGGGCTACCAGTTCGGGGCCGATGACGGTTCGGGTCGTCGTTACAACGTCGGGGATGTGCACACGTTCTACGACCAGGGGACGACGACGGAACAGTATGTCTCCCACGTCGTCTGCTCCGACGACCTGAGCAGTGGGCGTCGTACGCAGTCGCCGTCGTTCGGGAAGAACCCACTCAAGAAGGTCGGTGTCACCGGTCTGATCTCGAATCTTCAAGGGCTTGCAGCGTATTCACGCGGCAACTCCAACAGCGTCTAGGAGGCAACCATGTCATTCCGCACTGCCTACGGTCACGCGCACTCGGAGAACGGGTGGCGGATGTGCAACCGCGACGAATGTGTCACGGTCCCCGGCCCCTACATGAACACCGCACCACTACGGCGGGGTGCACCCGAGGTGATCCTCGGTGCGTGGGCGCGCTGGTACCACCAGAACGTCAAGGCCATCACGTCACCGGTGTGGGGCTGGTCGAACACCAACGACGTCGCCAACTCGAACCACCTGTCCGGTACCGCATTGGATATCGACGCTCCGTCGCTGCCGTGGGGGCGTCGGGTGATGCCGCGTGATCGGATCGCGAAGGTACGCCACGGACTCACCCTGTTCCCGGAAGTGTTCTGGGGTGCGGACTGGGGCCGCGCGGATGAGATGCACTTCCAGATGCGCTACCGCGAGGGTGATCCTCGCAACGACGCAGGTGTCCGACGCATCCTCGGTGGTGCGCCTGCCCCCGCGCCTACGCCCGCCCCGGCTCCGGCGTCGGGGCGTCCGATGATTCGCCTCGGCTCTACAGGGTCCGCGGTCAGTGATTTGCAGGCTCGGTTGAACCGCGACTACCCCGCGTATTCGCGGCTGGTCGTCGATGGTGACTTCGGTCCCGCGACCGACCGGGTTGTTCGCGAGTTCCAGCGCCGCGCTGGCCTCGGTGTCGACGGCATTGTCGGCCCTGCGACGTGGGGGAGGTTGGGGCTGTGAACTACCGCTGGCCGTTCCTCGCCGCCGCGGTGATCGTCTCCACCGGTGCGGCATTCATTGCCTACGTCCTGGCCGTCGACATCCAGTCTGACGCCGACCTCTACGACGAAAAGAGCTGACCGTGGCTTCCTCCAACAACATCGTGGACATGGTGTCCCGCGTCGTCATCGAACACTTTGAAGGCGCGGTGAAGCAGCTCAACGCCGAGGCCGCTGCGATCCGGGAACGTGCTGACACCGCGATCGCGGAGACCGTGGCGCGGATCGAGGCGGAGGGGCGCGAGCGAGTCGACAGCGTCATCGGGAACCTGCCATCGGCGCCGATTTTCGGTGAACCCCTCGAAGGCGAACTGGTCGACTTCGATCCGATCGGGTGGTTCAAGCGGCAGGCGCGGTCTCGGGCGTGGCGGACTCTGTTGCAGGGGCTGCTTGCGGTGGCGGTGATGGCTGGCGGGAACGTCGTCATTCAGGCGGTGCAGCAAGGTTCGCTGAACGTGTTCTCGTGGGATGACTGGAAGGTCGTCGCCACCCTCGCAGGTTCCGCCACCCTCGCCGCTGTCTTCTCGTATTTGCAGAACGCTCTCGGCATCAAGCCCCCGAAAGCCGACTGATGCTGGGTGCGCGGCTGACTGCCGCGACGTCGGGGATCATGCAGACCACTATCGGTTTGCTGTACCTGCCGTCGATGCCCGAGGAACTCATTCGTCGGCCACTGCAACCCGGACAGGTTTCCGGGGTGGTCTACATCGAGCATCTCGGCCCGCCCATCTGGTCGACAATGTTCCTGCTGACAGGACTGTTCCTGGTATTCGCGGCACTCCGTAGCGTCAGATTCATTCCAGCGCATGTGCTTTCGGCGGGAGTGTGGGCGATTTACGGCGGGGTCATCTTGATCTCGGCGGTGCTCACCGAGCCTCCTGTGCCAGTCGTTGCGGGCACTATCGCGATGTTTCTGTCGCTGATCCATCTCGCGGTAGCCCGCGGCTGTGCAGAACGGGGGATTCGGTGATCGACGCGAATCAGATTGCAGCTCTCGGCGGTATTGTGACCGGTACTGGCGCAATCATTGTCGGCTTTTTCGCTACTCGGTCGAGCGTCAAGATGGACGACCTCGCGACGGTGACGAAGCAGCGGGATGAGGAGATCGCCGCGCGTGCGGAGGAGGCGAAGGCGCGTGCGAAGGATCGGGTCGAGTTGCAGACGGCGCACGATGAGGAGATCGCCCGGAAGGATCGGCGCATTCGAGAGTTGACGGTCCAGGTCGATGAGCAGTATGAGGCGTTGGCGTTGCGGGAGAAGGTGGAGTTCGCTTTGCGTGCGTACATCACTCGTTTGTTGCGTGTGTTTGCTGAGCGTGATGAGACGCCGCCGCAGCGCCCGGTGGAGTTGTAGATGGAGCGGTTGCCTCGGCGGACGCCGTCCGGTGATCTGAACCTGCTGGGGATGGTCTTCGATGCGCTGGCGACGATGGTTGAGGACATTCCGATCATCGGGGACATTGTCGGGTTCGTAGCGTCCCTGTTCGGGAACTCGTCGGCGTCGAATGCACGTATCGCTCGGTTGGAAACGATCGTGTCCAAGGGGTCGTCGGGGTATGACGACTTCAACCGCGCCGACACAGGTAGTGCTTTGGGTCGTGGTCCGCAGATGACGGCGGATTGGGTGCAGGGCGGCAACGGTGAGCAGCTGCGGATCTCCGGTCGCGCGGCACGATTGGTGGAAGGCTCACTCGCCCCCGCACAGGGCCGACGCTGGGCCCGCTACCCGACCCCCGCATCGTCCTCCACGATGACCGCAGACACCATCTGCGACGACAAGAACATCGACACGTCGGCGTGCACGACGTTGATTGTGTGTGCGAATGAGGCGTTCACCGAGGGCATTTACGCGAATGTGTTCGGGACGGGTGTGTACTTGGGGAAGTTCACCCGCTCCGGAACATCGTGGTCATTCAACGATTTCTCGGGTGGCTCGAATGCGGTGTACAAGATCGGTACGGCGGAACGTATCGAACTCCGTGCATCCGGCTCCGGCTTGTACCAGTTGGTGGTGGAGAACTCCGTCGTCGCGTCGGCGGAAGACACGTCGTTCCCGATTGATGCGGCGCATCGGTATTGCGGGTTCGCGATCCAGATGGTGATTCCGTTCCCGTTCAACTACCAGTACGGGTGGGGGCTATCAGCGTTCTCGATGAAGTCGGAGGCGGGAACCTTCACGGCGATCGAGGCTGTGGAGACGGTCGCGAACGGCGCGGCGACCGTCGCGAACGGCGCACAGACCGCGGCTGAGAACGCCGTTGGCACTGCCGTTACGGAAGCGACCGCAGCAGCGGAATCGGCGGCGTTGACGATCATCACCCCGGTGCAGAACGCGGTCAATCTCATTCAGTCGACGGCTCCGACCAAGCCGTACTACGTGACGATGAACAAGACGCAAGACGTGACGTTCCCCCGAACCGAACTCGACGGTGCCTTGAAGCGTGGGGCGACGTCTACCGCCGCTATCTCCCCCTTCGTCGGCCGAGTCACCATCAGTACCGGAGACAGTGACGGAGGAAAAGACTGGTACACCACCTTCACACCGGCCTATTTACCTCCCGCTGACACGGTCGAAGCGGTATTCATCCCAGCTGAATACCCTGGACCGCGGGGCACGATCACGTTCATCGCGGAGGCTGTGACGAGCCCGTGTCCGTTGCAGGTGGTGGTCGGTCGGATGCGATCAGATGGCAAGCCCGTCATCGAGTGGGTGAGTCCGAATCAGACCGGCATCATGTCGAATGGTCGGATCGAGTACACCGTCACCATGCCGGACGATCTTCTGTTCGCTGACGGCGAGAATATGTGGGCGGGCATCCATCAGTACGGTTCCGGCACTGTCCGGGCGTTGTTCGGTAAAGAGTACGCCGACATTCCACGTAGCGGCGATCAGTATCCACCTCAGGCCAAGCACTCAATCGCATCGTCTTCGAGCCTGTCCGGCTCGGTGGGCTCGGTGATCGAAACGTCGAGTCTGTCGTTCACTTCACGTTTCCTCCCGTGGATCGGTGTGGGACAACGGTTCACGACCGTCGTCGTGCCGCGCCAGTTCAGTGACCCGTTCTCGGATGCGATGTCGTCGAGGTGGTCGCAGAAGTCGACGCAGCCTGCTGCGATCTCTGGTGGCTACTTCACCGTCTCGGGACTCAACGACGGTGTTCGTCGGTATCTGTGGTCGCAGCCGCTCTCATCGGACGATCAGTCGGTCGAAGGTGTCATCGGTACTGGGGTGAGCGCCAAGTACCAGAGGTTGATTCTTCGCTCAAATCCGAGCAATACCCAGTATGTTGCGCTGACCATCAGCTCAGGCGGCGTAACCCTCGATCTCGTGTCTTCGGAGTCGTACACCGGTCTGGCGACCAATGCGCATTCGGTGGCCACCGGTACTACGTATCGAGTCAGTGCCATCGACAACCTGTTCCAAGTCGAGATGAAAACGTCAGGGTCATCGACATGGACGGTCCTGTTCACCTATCTCGATTCCGGCAATGCGATACCGCGCGGTGAGGGTTACCGGTACGTCGGTATTGGTGTCGAACGTCAACCATTCGCTGTGAACTCGGGCAACTGGGATTCGTGGCGTGCAGCAGATGTGGAGAGCGCACCATGACCGAATTCGAGTCAGGCGGCAGAACATTCAACGCCGAATTGTCGGGGGACATGTTGATTGTCTACGACGACGTGGGGGGGGAGCGGGGTTCCGTGTTCGTGGGGACACTCCCGATACCCGAAGTCGATCGTGTTTTTGTTCCGCAAGACGAGTCCGATTCCGTCGAAAGCTCTCAGGAGGCGTTGTGAAGTCGATTGTGACTGCGTTGGTTGATCCGTCTGGGGCGGCGGATTACGGCCCGGACGCGTATGTGGAGATTTGGTCGCAGCTTCCGGTTGGGGCGGGTGGGACGATCGCGACGGATAAGCCGTTGCGGGTGTCGGTCACCGCGGCTGGGTTGTCGACGCCGCCGATTCGGGCAGGGAACTACCTGATCCGCATGAAACTCGCGGCATCCCGTACCGCCCTCGGGCCGTACCCCTTCACCATGCCCGACGGCGACGGCACCACCGAACTCTGGCCGCTGATCGCAGCCGGAGTCAACATCCCCGGCGACACCCCCATCCAGAAAATCCAAGAGGCATTGGCCGCGTATCTAGTCGCGAACCCCATTGACGGGAACGGCCTCGACCAAACCGCCGTCGACACCCGTGTGCAAACGGTTGGTGACACGCGTTATGCACCCATCGACGAGACGGTTCTCGGGTGGGCGCAGGCCGGTTCGTACAACCTCATTACCGCCACACGGAACGCGGGCGGGGGCCTGACCGGTGGCACTCTCAGGTGGCCGGACGGCGCAACCGGCGTCATCACCACGACCCTATCGACTGCTGACGCGAGCCTGAACGCGATCAACGCGTACGCCCTCACTCACGTCCTCGCAGGCGTGACCACGACCTACACACAGCCGACGATGACTCGGGACGCAACGACTGGCGCTGTCACTGCACAGCCCGCATTGGTGGTGAGCTGACATGGGTATTCCCCTCGACCCCCCAGGCCTGAGTCCCGCAGCAGCGGCGAAACTCTACCCGCCCCGGCAGTACGCCTGGTCCGACACTCCGCCAGCCCTGTTCGCACTAGACAAGGCAATCGCCAATCGTGCGACGAAAAAGTGCACCATCGTCGGTGTCGGCGACTCTCTGTTCGAGGGAATGTCGGCCTCGGTCTACGGCAAGATCCTGCTGATGCAGTTGCAGGACCAGTTGCGAGGCAGGTTCCCGACCGTCGGCCAGGGCACGTCCACGCTGTCCGGTGGGCTCGGCTATATCCCCGCAGCGTGGCCCATTGAGACCAGCACCATCGCACCGCAGGAAATGATCCCGACCTACTCGGGCACTGTCACGAAGGCCACCAGTGGAACGGCCGCGTGGGGTCTGGGACGCAAATACTTGCAGCTCGGTGTCAACGGCTCGGTCACGTTCAAGAGCGTCGTCTGCACCGGGTTCGACATCGAACACCTCGGCGTGGTCACGACCGGCGCGAGCTACACGTACTCGATCGACGGTGGCACGCCCGTCGCAGTGTCGACGTCCACCGTGCGAGCCACCTTGACCGCAGCGACCGCGATCGGTGACACCACGATCTCCGTCTCCTCGGTGCCGGCCGATTGGCGTGTCGGCACGATGGTGATCATCGAGACCGGCGGCAACAACGAGCAGGTCAACATCGCCGCGATCGCAGGCACCACGATCACGCTGGCAGTAGCGCTCACCAAGACGCACGCCTCCGCGCAGCCCGTGGCCGCGCACAACAACGGCGGCTACCTCACGCAAGTCCGGGGCCTCGCTGCCGGTTCGCACATCGTCGCGATCACCACGACGACGGGCGCATTCATCCCCGGTATCCGCTACTACCTCAACGACGAGAACTCGGGCATCCACGTCCTCAACGCGGGACACTCGGGTATCCGCGCCGACCAGTACCTCTCGCTCGGCGCGGCCGACAAGTGGGTGCAGTCCGTCTCGGCTGCCACCCCCGCCGCGATCGTCTGCGATCTCATCATCAACGACTCAGACGTCCAGAATCCGACGACATACATCGCGAATCTGACAGCGTTGAAGTCGCTGATCGACACCGACATCGCACGCAAGGGTGGCGATCGGCCATCCTGGATTCAGGTCGTTCCGTACGAGGTGTTCGACTCGGACGACCGGTTCCAGTCTTTCAAGTGGACGGCCTATGTCGACGCCCTGTACGCATGGGCCAAGGCGGATACGTCCGGCCCCGGTGGCACCTCGGGCATCCATGTCGTGGATCTCGGCCGCAGGATGCCGCGTTCCGACGTGAACACGGGGGCATACGGTGGCAGCGGGTTCTATCTAGTGACGGACAAGATTCACCCGCTCGACGATGGATGTAGGGAAGCGGCTCAGCAGATCACTTCGGCACTTCCCATCGCTCAGTAGCAGTTACTGGTCGCCGCTCGGCGCGAGTTCGTAACGGGCGGTGACCAGCTGCTGTATGCGTCTCATTCCATCGTCGTTCGGGTGGAAGTTGTCTCCGGGGCCGTCCCATGCGACTCGCCCTTCTGGCCCTCGGAGAGCGTTGTTCTGGTACAGCCCCGTGAGTTCGACGAACTTCCCTCCGTTGTCGTAGCAGGCCTGCTTGATCACCGCGTCGATCGGAACTGCGGGGGTAGCGGCCAGCCAGCCGCCGAGGCAGATGAGCGCGGCGTCGGGTGATGTCGCCCGGACTCGCGTGACGAGGTCTGTGTACTGCTGTCTCAGGAGCGCGACGTCAGTGGGTGGCTCGTCTGCCGTGTTGCCGTTGTCATTGGTGCCGAGTTCGAGGACGACGAGGTCCTGCGGGCGGGAGAAGTCCGTGCGGGCCATCTGCTCGGCCGTGTTCGCGCCGCTGACTGCCGAGATGGATGCCTCCACTGGCGTTGTCCGTTCGAGTTGTCGGATGAGCGTCGGTGCCCAGCCGTTCTCTGGGACGGTGGCTCCGACGCCGACTGTGATGGAATCGCCGACGATCATGGCGGACAGGGGCCTATTGGTGGGCACATTCACTTTGACGGGCTTCGCCGTCTCTGCGACGAGTTCCGGTTGCTCGACGGGAGCAAGGCCACTGACATCTACGTGGCCACGTTGGCGGTCGTAGGCCAGCCCGCCACCGACCGCGACTACCGTGACGACCGCGAGACCTACCCCGATGAGTGTTTGGGCCTTCCGGCTGAGTTCCCGTCGCCCACTGTTCCAAGCCATGCGCGACATCATGCCGTACCGCCCAGTCTGGCCGCGATCCGAACGGGTGCATAACGCGAGAAAAGGTCCCTCGAAGCCCCTGTGACCCCCAGAGGTCCAGGGGCTTTCTCATGCCCGCAACTCGGGCTCACAGATCCCCAACCAGAACGGGGGTGACCGCCAATGTTGCGGCTCACAATCGCTGCCCTACTCGGGGCGGCAACCATCTACTACCTCAGGAGAATCATCATGGCTACACGTGACGAACTGCTCACCGAAATCACCGGCATCAAGGATCAGGTCGTGAAGTCCCGCGGCGAGTTCGTCGCGAAGATCACCGGCTTGGAGGAGAAGCTGGCGGCAGCTCAGCCGATCACCCTCGAAGACCTCGCGGAGTTGAAGAGCGAGGTTCAGGTGTCGGACGACGTCAACCCGGACCCGGTTATCGAACCGGCACCCGTCGAGACCCCGGAGGTTCCCGCGGAGCCGGTCGTCGAAGCACCCGTCGAGGTCGAGACCCCGGCAGTCGACGAGACTCCCGCCGAGGACACCACCACCGCCTAGACTGGACACCGCTGGACGATCCACTCGCATGGGTGGGGTAGCTCAGCCGTCGAACAATCTCGACGAATCGGCCCCGTCTCCCAATCGAGGGAGGCGGGGCCTTTTCTCGTTGCAATCCTGTTGACGCGGTCAACACGCCGAAACGAATCCGCAGGTCAGAAAATCACGTCAACGACCACTATTCGGAACGTTTAAGCAGGTCAGCACCGGTATAGGCTGGGAATGAGAGGGGTTCGAGTCCCCTTAGCTCCACCGAGAATCCGTTGCCCTAGTCCATCGAACGGGCGTGCGATTCTGGCGTATCGCAATCCGACGTTTATCCGACGAAATAACCAAAACAGTTCCCAATGGTTCCATACAAGCAAGACATACAGACCGCCAAAAAACCGCAGCTCAAAGCCCAGAACCCTCAATGCCGAGAACACCCCGTCGAACCCCGACGGAGAAGCCCTGGCAATGCAGCAGAGGACCCGGGTTCGATTCCCGGCAGCTCCACAAAGGCCAGGTCAGCAAGCCCACACAGGCTAGCTGGCCTGGTCTTCTTTTTCGTCCACCCGACACTTATCCGACGCTTTCGCAATCGCACCATCGAGCGTCGTCGCCACGATCTCATGCGTCCGACCCCGACCCATGTACACATCCTGGGTCATCGACACCTGCGCGTGCCCGAGCTGATCGGCAGCCACACGAGCCGTCAACCCCTCGTCGTCGAGAATTGTCGCGACTGTCTTCCGGAACGTGTGCGATGTCACCCAGTCGAGGCCGAGAGCGGCCCGCACTTGCCGCCACTGCCGCGCCACCGTATCCGGATCACGGAGCGTTCCGGTGGAGGACTCGAACAGCATCGGCCCATGCGGATGCGCGGCCCGCTCGGTGAGCATGTCGACAGCGAATGTCGGCAACGGTAACTCACGTTCCCCGGCTTCGGACTTCGGGAACCCCTGCCACACCAGCCCGACACCCACCAGGCGGACCACCTTCCCCGCGACACGAACCCGGCGGCGTTCGACGTCGACGTCCTCCGCCCACCGCAGGCCCATCAGTTCCCCGATGCGGACACCGGTGGCCGCGAACATCGTGACGACGTCCGCGAGGTCCGCATGCTCACAGAACTCTGCGACCGTCGGGACACGTTGATGCGTCGTCGTCCGCAACCCCTTGCGGACTTGGTACGGCGACAGGATCACGGGGCACGGCACATCCGACTCACGAACCGCCGTCAACACGTCCGCCAACACTGACGCGTCCATCGACTTCGGGCGTTTGCGCCGCTTCGACGCCTTCAACTCGATCTCACGGACCGGGTTGACCGTGCACGCCCCGAACCGAACGGCGAGCTTGAACATGCCAGTGAGGATCGTCCGGGCGATCTTCGCGGTTCCGACACCGGAGCGAGCGACGACTTCGGCGATGAACGCATCGAGCCGCTGCGTCGTGGCTTCCCGGATTTGCAGGCTGCCGAGGGCCGCGACAATCCGTTTCCCGATCGGATCGTAGGACTCGAACGTCAACGGTGCCCGGTCCTTCTCGACGAGCTGCTGCCGGTACGCGGACCAAAGGACGGCGACCTTGGATGTGGCGGTGATGGTGTCGGATGTGGTGACGGTGCGTTCAGTGAGCGCTTCAACCAAGGCGCGTTCGGCGGCTGCCCCTGTCCGGTCTGTGATGCCGGTGGGGGTGTACCGCATCATGGCGCGGGTGACTCCGTCGGCGTCGCGAACTCGGCAGGTTGCTTGCCATCGTCCGTCGGGTAGTTGGCGTCGGGTGATTTTGCCGTGCGTCCCAATCGGGAGCGGTGGTCTCGGCATCGTTATCTGCCACGGGCCATCACGGACACGCACTCCTGGACCTGCTCCCCGGTCTCGTCGCCCGCGCTGACACCGTCGAACATGCCGCGCGCGAACTCGAACTGGGGTGTCACTTCCCGCGAGTTGCCGGACAAGTTGAAGACGCCGACGCCGGGGGAGAGCCACACAGCCGCGGACACGGATCGAGTGCCGTCGGCGCGGAAGACGTTGGCAGAGACGTATTCGTAGTCGATGCCGTTGACGTCGGTGGTGACCGCGGCGACGTCTTGAAGGGTGCGGCCTTCGGTGAGCGCGGCTTCAATGGCTGCAACGACGCTGGCGTCGGGTTGCTGGCAGCCTGCCGCGACTGGGTCACCGGGGGTGGCCTGTGCCGGAGGGATCGTCGTCGGAGCTGTAGTGGTCGAGGTGATCGGCGCGGCCCGCACAGATTCTTCCGTTGTCGGTGCCGGTTCGCTGCCGTTGTCCGAGCTGCACCCCGCAAGCAATCCCACGGCCGCCACTCCCATAATCCATTTCTTCATTGCGTTCCCTTTCGTTGTGTGCGCCCTTGTCGGCGCGAGTCTCTGATTCTGCGTAACCGCTTCACGAGGACCGGGTCGGCTGCGTGCGCATCCCGATCCTCTAAGAGGCGGGTGAGGATCTGGTAGTAGCGGACGGCCGTGATGTCGAACGTGTCGCGGATCGCCTGCTCTTTCTCCCCGGCCGCGTTCCACCATCGCTTCTCGAACGCGAGGATCGCTGCGTCTTGTTCGGTCATCCGCGGCGCTCCAACTCGACGTCGATGTAACGGCGCTCATCTCGGGTGAGGGTGCGGATACGAACCAACAGGGTGTGCATGTCGGTCCACAGTTCCCACGCGGCCTCAGCGTCCGCCAGCCCACGCGTCCACACCAACGCTTCCACCAACTCATCGAGCGGGATCAGCCGGCGGGCGGCGATCTCGTCGACGATCCGTTCCTCTTTCGCCTCGAGGTATGGGTCGGTGGATACCCCGCCGCGTTCCTGGTGGATCAGTTCGTGGGTGAGGGTGGCGCGGCGTTGTGCTTGCGACAGGGTTCGGCAGAGTCGGATGACGCGTCCGTCTGTCTGTCCGGTGATGCCGTCGGGGAGTTGGCGGGTGCAGTCGATCTCCGTCTCGGCGTGCTGTTCGCGGGCGCTGCGCCACGGATGGAATCGAGTCATGTCTGGGACCGTATGGTCTGGTACCGACAGAAACCGGGCGTGACCTCGAACAACATGCATGTCATTCATTGGCCGGGGGTACTGTCACCAGCCTCTTTTGCCCGTTTCGATGCCGCGATCTTGTCTGGGACGGCGGCAAGCCTGCGGCCTTTACTCGCCGGAGTCTGGGCCTCGGCCTTGACGAAGGACCGGATGAGTTCGTCGACGGCTTTCCGTTGGCGGTCGTTCATCATGTTCGCCTCAAGGGGCGGACTCCACGGTGATGTCTCTCCGGCCGGCACTTCGGCGAGTTCGCGTAGTCGTGTGACGGGCAGGTTGAGGACGTCTGCGAGGGCGACCAACACTTTGTCGTTGGTGCCGCGGTGGCTGCCGTTGAAGTAGGGGATGACGGTCGATTCGCCGACGTCGTGTCCGCGTTTGCCGCACTCCCGTCCGATCCATCGGATGGTGTGCTCGCCCTTGTGGGCTTGCAGGTATTCGGATAGGTGGCTCACGGATCAGAGACTCCACGACGTCGGCGTTGTTCGAATACTCCCAGGGTAACCGGTGCGGTTACAAAGAACAGAGCTGTAATTATTCGTCACCCTGCAAGTTGGCACTCAATTGGGGTTGCGGAAGTAACCAGTTACGGTTACGCTGACTGGCAGCTCGGCAATCAACAATCACCCCGAAAGGAGGTCCAGATGGCAATTGGCTACAAGCTCAAGAGTCGCGACGAGCTGAATGATTGGATGCTCGACCGCGGGGAAACGAACTCATCCCTCGCGATGCAGGTCCACATCAAGACCCGCCAAAAGTGCAGCGTTGCCCTGATCGCGCACTTGCGACGTGGTGCCCGCACCTACTGCACTCCCGAGCGCGCTCGTGCGATCGAGGATGTTTTGACGGTTCGGCGCGGTGATCTTTTTTTGCGCGAAGTGATTGACGGCTCGCAAGCTGTCGGACGGTCGGCGTAGAAACACGAAAAGGCCCGCCGAGTTGCAGCTCGACGGGCCAGACCCAAACACCACTCTGGAAAGGCGTTCAGATGCACACCGATTCTATCTCAGTCACTCTCGATGAGGCTGTTACGCGCCTCGAAGACATCGTCGGCTTCCACGCCCCAAGCCCGGACGGCTGCGGCTCCTGGACGTTGGAACGCTTGTTCCGGTCGTTGCCCGAGGGCGGCTACGGCACGAACTACAAAGCGGTCGTGCATGTTCCGCACACCTGGCCTGGTCTCCCGGCGGGCATCTTCTGGCTCGAAGCATCTTCGAACGATCCGGTCGATGCTCTCGACAAGTTGGCCGACCTGATCATCACGAAAGCCCCGGTGGCCGCATGAGTGACTACAAGGCCGGCGACTCGCTGACCCTCCTCGATCAGCTCCTCGAACTGCCCGTCGGCTCGATCATCCGAACCGGTGCCGCCCGATGCGCGCAGAAGGCATGGATGCGCGACCTCGAAACCGAGGAGGACGACGAGTGGTTCGAGACCGGCGACTCCACGCCACTGACCTCGGCCGAACTCGACGACTTCCCGCACACCCTCGTCTACGTCGGGAGTCGACCATGAACGAGACACCACTGTTCATCGAGGGTCGGTCGGTTCGGGAGTTCGAGCGCATCGGATTGATTGACGGTCAGGTGCATTGGGCGTTCGAGCTCGAAGACGGCACCTTCCTGACGCTCACGTCCCGCCAGTTCGGCGAATGGGTGAAGGCATCGGAACTACCCGACATGGAACCGGAGTTGAACGTGATGCAGTCCGCGGGCGTCACCGGCCTCATCGTCGGGGCAGTCGCAGCGATCTGGACTGTCTGGGCCGTGAAGGTGGGGTTGCTGTGAGCATCCACTACCTGGTGCCACAGGAACGCGTTCTCGTCGACCCAGACTACGACCCGAACGCCTGCACCAACTGCGGCTACGAACTCATCTCCCACGACCAGTGGCCCGAACCGTTCTGCCCCGACGGGTGCGAGGGCCTGTACCTCAACGACGACGGCGACATCGTCAACGACAACGGCCACCCACCCACCTGCGGCTGTCCGCAACTTTGCAACCCGGATTACTACTACGACCAAGGCAGGTAAACCCGATGAGCACTCTCCTCGAACTCCCAGACCTGTTGCAGGGCACCGACGAATGGCACGACCAACGCCGCGGCATCGTCACCGCCTCCGTCATCGGGAAACTCATCACATCCAAGACCATCAAGCCCGCCAGCAACATCGAATCTCGCGGACTGACAGCCCTTCTCGTCGCTGAACGCATCACCGGATGGACCGAGGACATGTTCCTCAGCGAAGACATGATGCGCGGCATGGAAGACGAACCCAAAGCCCGCGACCTCTACTCCAAGCACTACGCACCCGTCACCGAAACCGGGTTTATGGTCCGCGACGACAACGGCACCAAGATCGGCTACAGCCCCGACGGACTCGTCGGCTCCGACGGACTCATCGAGATCAAGTCCCGCCGCCCGAAGATCCACCTCGAACACATCCTCTCCGGGCAACCACCCACCGAGAACATGGCCCAGCTCCAAACCGGACTGCTCGTGTCCGGCCGGCAGTGGATCGACTACGTCAGCTACTGCGCAGGAATGCCGCTGTGGGTGACACGCGTCCACCCAGACCAGCGTTGGTTCGACGCGATCACCGAAGCCGTCACCGGATTCGAGCAAAGCGCCGCCGAAATGATCCGCGCCTACAACGCCGCGATCGCAGGATTCCCGACCACCACCCGAGAACTCACCGAAATCAGGTTCTGACGATGAACATCACCGATGCAGCAGCACCCAAGAGCGACCAGATCAACGCCGACGACCTCATGTCCGGGCCGCGCGTTGTCACGATCACCGACGTACGGCAGGGGAGCAGTGAACAGCCTGTGCAGATCGTCACCCAAGAGTTCGGCACCGGCCGCCCTTACCGCCCCGGGAAGTCCATGATCCGCGTGCTTATCAACGCCTGGGGAGCCGAAGCCAGCCAGTACGTCGGCCGGCGCATGACGATCTACCGCGACCCGAAGATCGCGTTCGGTGGGCAGGAAGTCGGTGGTATCCGCATCTCCCACATGTCGCACATCGACAAGCGCATGACCCTCGCACTCACCGTCACCCGCGGCCGCCGCGCACCGTACGTCGTCGAACCCCTACCCGAAGGACCACCGACCATCACCAACGAGCAGGCCACCGAACTCGCAGCAGCAATCGAGACCGCAGCCAACCGCGATGAGCTGAACGCCATTGCCACGCAACTGAAAACCTTCAACCTTGCCGCACACAGCACACCCTTGCGCGACTTGTGGAAGGCCCGCCTCGCTGAGGTCACGACCGAAGTGCAGCACGACAACGTCGAAGCCGGCGCACAGTCCACCGACCCACAGCAGGTGCTCGCATGAAGTGGACTGATATGCCGTTGGCTGCGTTCGACCTCGAAACGACCGGCCCGAACCCGATGTTCACGCGCATCGTGACAGCGTGTGTCGCCCGCATCGACGGTAAGGACGTCAACGCCCGCAACTGGCTGCTGTACCCCGAGATGGACATCCCCGAGGGCGCAACGAAAGTGCACGGCATCACCACCGAGCACGCGAAGGAACACGGCCAGACGTACGCCGACGGCTACAAAGAGATCCGAGACGCCCTGACGATCGCATGGGCGGAAGGCCGAATGGTGTGCGCTTACAACGCATCGTTCGACTTCACCGTCATCGACCGCGAAGGCAGACGCCTCGGATACGACCCGCTGGTGTTCGGGCCGATCTTCGATCCGTTCGTCGTCGACCGGGCCGTCGACAAGTACCGCAAGGGCAAACGCACTCTCGGGGTCACGTGCGAGTACTACGGAATCCCGCTCACCGACGCCCACGATGCCGCGGCCGATGCTCTCGCGGCGGCCCGGCTGGCGTGGGTGCTCGGTCGCGCGAATCCCGGTATCGCCCAACTGACCATCGAAGAACTCATGGCGAAGCAGGCCGACTGGCATCACGAACGGCAAACCGACTTCGCGAACTACCTCCGAAGAGAAGGCAAAGACGCCTCCGACGTCAACGCCGACTGGCCCATCCGAATCGACGGTGCAGCATGACGGCAAATCCGCGGCTGATGGACATCAAGGAACTGTCCGACACCTTGTCCGTCGCAGTGCAAACCATCCGCTGCAACCGCCACACCCACCCCCTGTACAAGAAGGCGATCAAGCTCGGCGGCCCCACCTCCCCGCTGAAGTGGCGACGCAGCGACGTCGACGCCTACATCGACAGCCTCATCCAGGAGTCAGCATGACCGACGTACGCACGAATGTTCCGCAGTTCCACCGCCGAGGCACGATTGCCTACACAGCGGACGACGTCGAGTGGCAGGCGTACGCGGCGTGCAATGGCGAAGACCCCGAACGATGGTTCCCCGCCGAATCAGGGCGGGCAGGGCAGATCGAAGTGTTGCAGGCGGTCGAAGTGTGCCTCACCTGCCCCCTGATCGCTCGACAGGGCTGCGCACGCCTGGCCCTCGATCAACGCTCCCAGTACGGCGTGTGGGCCGGTGTGCACCTTGGAACGAACCCGAAAGCCCGAGCACAAGCCCGCTGGAAACTCCGCGCCATCGCAGAACGCACCGACCAGGCAACAGGATGAACGTCCTATCCCTGTTCTCCGGGATCGGTGGCCTCGAACTCGGCCTCGAACGAGCAGGGATGACCGTCGTCGGCCAAGTCGAAATCAACCCGTACGCCACCCAAGTACTCGAAAGGCACTGGCCGAATGTCCCACGCCACGACGACGTCCGCACAACCATCGACTGGTGGCGAAGCGAACCACGACCACCACTCCACGTCGTCGCGGGAGGGTTCCCCTGCCAGGACGTCTCAGATGCAGGCCCCCGCATCGGAATCACCGGAGCCCGATCCGCACTCTGGAATCCCATGTGCGACATCGTCAATGCACTACGACCCAACTACGTCATCGTGGAGAACACACCAGGGCTCCTTGCTCGGGGGATGGGAAGAGTTCTCGGGGACTTGGCCGACATCGGGTACGACGCGGAATGGCAAGTTCTATCCGCTGGCAGCTTCGGGGCACCACACCTCCGCAAGCGGGTCTTCATCGTGGCCTACCCCCAGGGCGTCCGGGAGAGACAACTGCGGTGGAGCGGGAGCACGCCGGAAAGCACAACGTACTGGGGTGTACGTGGGCAGGAATCAGAACCCCCAGTTGCCCGAGTGGCTGATGGGGTTCCCCATCGGGTGGACCGACTTACAGCCCTCGGAAACGCCGTCGTCCCCCAAGTAGCCGAACACATCGGACGAATGATCACGGAGGCGAACTGATTCATGGAGTGGGCAGACAACCTGCCGACACCGTGCGGGAGGTTCGAATGGGAACGCATCATCAAACGCGCACCCATGCCCAAAGGCTGCAAATTCCTGGGCCTCACGATGGCGACATTCGCCGGCACCGATGGGGAAAACATTCGCCCCTCGGTTCGGCGTCTCGCATTGGAGATGGAGGTGTCGGAACGGACCGTGATCCGTGCTCTCGGATGGCTTCGGGAGGAGGAATGGATCGCGAAAACGAGGCAGGGAAATCGGTGGCTCGGAAAGACGAACGAGTACCGATTGGTGTTGCCTCCGGGGGTGTTGGAGCGCCTTCATTTGGACCCGGATGGGGAGCCGATTTCGGATGGAAAAGTGGTGCCGATCCGCCCGAGTCTAAGTGACACCCATGTCACGCAGACTGGGTCGGAATCACGAAAGTCTAAGTGACATCCCAGCAATGTCTAAGTGACAAAACGCAAAGTCTAAGTGACATCCCAGACGAGTCTAAGTGACACCGGTGTCACCCCATCACTCAAGATCACTACATAAACACCAGCCAAAGACCAACCACCCGCTCTCGAAGTCGACTAACTGACAGGCGCGCGAACCGCCGCGACAGCGCAAAGAATTTCCCTCGGATTTGGAGAAGAAAATGACCGCCGCACACGTCACCGCAATGACCGTCGATTGCCCCAACTGCCAACAGCCCGCCGGCCACATTTGCACCGCCGAATCCGGGTACCGCAAGTCCATCCCGTGCATCGCCCGCACCAAACGAGCAGGAACCTTCGAAACTGGCCCTCAAACGCCCGTCACCGGTTAGCCCATACAGACACACCAGACCCACACCGAAAACCCGCCACCGTTGAAATCAGGCCCAGGAAACACGACCACGAAAGGTGCCTGATGACTCGACAATCACCAGCCGAAACCGGTACAGTTACCGACAACAGCCCGTTGCAGCGGGCCAAACCTCTGGAAGGACCCCACGTGACCCAGCCGGCCACCACCCAAGAACTCATCGCAGACGTCCTCTACCGCCACTTCACCGACGACGAACAGGCATGGAATATCGCCTGCGAAATCGAACGCGACCCCGCACTCACAGTGCGACCGCGCGTCTACCTCATGGGTGATCGGGCGACCGTCCTAGACCAACTCGAAAGACTGCCCGAAGGCGCTCAGATTCGTTGGAAGACAGGCGAACCGATCCACGTCGCCCTTGCCATCAAGATCGTCGACTACGCAGGTAAAAATCGCTGGTCGGCAACAGCAATGGGAAGCAGTGGCTACATCAGCTCCGAGTCCATCGCCCGCGACAACACACCCATCGAAGTACTCGCATGAGCGCCGACAACTGGGCCGAATGCCCCAAATGCAAGCGAGACCGCGAAACCAAACTCGCGAAACTCGACGCCGACATCGCCTCGCAGTACGGCAAAGTGACGGTCGAAGCATTCGACGAACTACGCAGACGCGCCACCGAAGAACGAACCGCGAAAATCAACCTTCACACCTTCCGCGAAGACTACGAAATCGGCGTCTACGACGGAGAGTTCTACATCTCCTATACCGGCGGCTGCTCAGTCTGCGGCATCACACACAGCTTCAAGCACGAAGCGAAACTGGACCTCGCATGAGCACGCCCTACTACCAGGACGACCTGGTCACCCTCTACCACGGCGACTGCCTCGAACTGTTGCCCCAGCTTTCCGCTCACATCGCCATCACATCCCCGCCGTACAACATGGGCCTGACCCCAGGCGGCAACGGACGCGGAATGTACAGACCAGGCGGCAACAACAAAGGCGGCAGATTCCGCGAAGGCTACGGACAGTTCAACGACGCAATGCCACAAGACGAATACGACGAATGGCAACGCAACGTACTCGCAGCGCTATGGATGGCCGTATCGCACGACGGCGCTGTCTTCTACAACCACAAACAACGCATCGAACACGGCGTAGTACGTCTCCCGCTCGGTATGGACTTCGGAATCCCATTGCGGCAGATCATCACATGGGACCGAGGAACAGGAATCGGCGTCAACAAACGCCACTACTGCTCCGTCTCCGAGTGGGTATTCCTCTTCGCCCGACCAGACTTCACCCTGAGAAACCACAGCGCATCCGGCTCTGGAGACGTCTGGCGACTCGGCATGGCAATCGACGACCACGGTCACCCGGCCCCATTCCCTCCTGGTTTGCCGCAGAAGATCATCGAAACCACTGCCGCCCGTAGCGTGCTCGATCCATTCGCCGGATCAGGCACAACACTCCGAGCCGCAAAAGACGCTGGCATTCCCTCAATCGGCGTCGAACTCAACGAGATGTACTGCGAAACCATCGCCAAACGAATGTCTCAAGAAGCATTCGACTTCGGAGCCCTCGCATGAGGGGAGTGTTTCTTAAACGGTGTTTCGGCCCGACACGCTGGGTGAATGCCCGGCGAGAAGGGTGCCGTGATGACGACACTGGATGATGTGACGAAG
>NZ_JBEYIW010000037.1:0-16053 GCF_040636045.1 Rhodococcus sp. NPDC006774
CTCTCAATGCCTTCGCGATCACGTTCGCGGATCGTTGGCCCGGATCAGAAACCTACTGATGAAAACGGCCGAAACACCGTTAACGAGATAGTCCCACCGTCACTGCCATGATGTGGGTATCTGAACTGCTGTGAGCCTTGGGGTGGCTGGTCTGGGGCGGTTGCGGTGGTGGCGTGAGGCGTATCCTGATGGCCTCCATTTACTTGACGCGGCGTTGTCCCAGTGTGAGTGTGAGGAAGTCAGAGGTTTACCACGCACAACCATTGGAGACTCGCCATGAAGGCTGTCGTCTATCAGGGGCCCAGAGATGTCGCGGTCACGGATGTTCCGGACGCGAAGATCGAACGTCCCACCGATGTGCTGGTCAAGATGACAACGACCAATATCTGCGGCTCGGACCTGCACATGTATGAGGGCCGGACCTCCTTCGAGCAGGGCCGCACGTTCGGCCACGAGAACATGGGGGAGGTGGTGGAGGTCGGTCAGGGCGTGGAGAAGGTCAAGGTGGGCGACCGGGTCGTGCTGCCTTTCAACATCTCGTGCGGGTTCTGCAAGAACTGCGAGCGCGGTCTCACGAATTACTGCCTGACCACGCAGCCTGACCCGTCGGCCGCCGGTGCGGCATACGGATTTGCAGACATGGGCTCGTACGGCGGAGGCCAAGCGGAGCTGCTCCGGGTCCCCTTCGGCGACCACAACGCGCTGCGCCTGGGTGAGGATGCGCAGGAGAAGGAGAACGACTACGTCATGCTCTCCGACATCTTCCCCACCGGTTACCACGCCACCGAGATGGCCGGCGTGATCCCGGGCGACAGCGTCGTGATCGCCGGGGCCGGACCGGTGGGGCTGATGGCTGCCCTGTCCGCGACGATCAAGGGGGCTGCGAAGGTCATGGTGGTCGATCGCCACCCCGACCGGCTCGCGCTGGCCGAGCAGATCGGAGCAATCGCCATCGACGACTCCAAGACCGACCCGGTGCAGGCGGTGCTGGACGAGACGATGGGGCTCGGAGCCGATCGTGGCTGCGAGTGCGTGGGCTATCAGGCCCATGATCCTCAGGGCAACGAAGACACGGCTGTCACCTTGAACATGCTCATTAACGCGGTGCGCTTCACCGGCGGGATCGGTACCGTCGGCGTGTTCGTCCCCCAGGATCCAGGCGCCAAGGACGACTTGGCCAAGCAGGGCAAGGCGGCCATCGACTTCGGCACCCACTGGTTCAAGGGGCAGACCATGGGCAACGGTCAGTGCCCGGTCAAGAAGTACAACCGTCGGCTCCGGGACCTGATCGCGGCTGACAAGGCGAAGCCGTCCTGGATCGTCTCCCACGAGATCTCGCTGGAGGAGGCCGCCGACGCCTACAGGAACTTCGACTCCAGGTCGGAGGGCTGGACCAAGGTTGTCATCAAGCCAGGTATGTCCAGCGGAAAGAAGGCGAACTGACGTGGCAGTAGATCTGCAGGGCAGGAGAGTCGCGATCCTCGCCGCGGACGGGGTCGAACGCGTCGAGCTCGAGCAACCCCGCGAGGCACTGGACCGGGCCGGAGCCCGGACAGAGGTCCTCTCGGTCGGCGAGGGCGAGATCCAGGCCCGCGATAGCGACCTGGATCCGGCGGGGACGTTCAGCGTCGACGGGCTGGTGGCCGAGGCCTCGGTGGCCGACTACGACGCCTTGGTGCTTCCGGGCGGGACGGTGAACCCCGACAAGCTCCGGGTCGACCAAGACTCTGTCGCCTTCGTCCGCGACTTCGTCGAGAGCGGTAAGCCAGTGGCGGCGATCTGTCACGGGCCTTGGACGTTGATCGAGGCCGGTGTGGTCACTGGTCGCACCCTGACGTCCTTCCCGAGCATCCGCACGGACCTGCGCAACGCTGGCGCCGACGTCGTTGACCAGGACGTGGTGGTCGACAAGAATCTCATCACAAGCCGCTCGCCCGATGATCTGTCGGCGTTCTGCGACGCGATCGTGTCCCAATTCGCGGGCACTTCGGTACAGGAAGAGGTGTCGTCATGAGTGTGACAAAGGGACTGCTGGTCAGGTTCGACGCGTTGCCCGGGAAGGAGGACGAGGTGAGGGACTTCCTTGACAGCGGCCGTGGGCTTGTCGAGGGTGAGCAGGCCACCGTCGCGTGGTTCGCGATCCGCCTCGGCCCGTCCTCGTTCGGGATCTTCGACGTTTTTCCGGACGACGCCGGACGTGACGCCCACCTGTCCGGACCCGTGGCGGTAGCACTCGGCGAAAACGCCGGCACGTTGTTCTCCGAACCCACGATCGAGAAGCTCGACGTCCTGGCTTCCAAGCTCCCCGCCTGACACCACGGATTCGGGGCACGAGACTCGAGCGGAGGGGTCGCTGCGCGGCGTCATGGGCTGACACAGCCCGCCCTTGGCGCGGCAGCGGCCCCTTCTCTGGGGCTTGTTGTCCGCGTACACCCTGATATGTCGGTGTGGGGACAGGATCACGTGTAGGTCGGTGTTCGGCGTTCCGAAGGTGTTTGCTGAGGTGGGTGGGCCACCCTGGGAGTCGTCTTCCGACAAGTTGACGATTTGCGCGGCTTCGCACTGCACGAATTGTCGGTAGCACACCTCACCGTTAGCTAGCGCGTCTGCAGTGGCAGATCCAGGTTCGGGCAGGTAGGTGACCAGGCTCAGGGCTGCAGCGGGATCGAGGGGCAACGACTCGTACGGCATGTCCAGATCGCCGACGATCGGGTGGCGCACCTTTTTGATGCCGGTGTTGTGGACCCGCACGTCGTGCGCGGCCCACCGCACCCGGAACTCGTCACTGCGCGTGCTTAGCTCGCCGATGAGGTCGGACAGGGCTCGGTCGTGGGGGTCGCGGCCGGCTTCGGCACGCAGCAGTGCCACGGTGTCGTCGGCGACTGCGGCCCATTCACGAAAGAAGGTGCGCGCGCCGGGATCGAGGAAGATGCTTCGGGCGTTGTTGGGCCGGGGATCGTCGTGATGCAGGGGCTGCATGAGGGCATACCCGAGAGCGTTCTGATCTGGACTGATGTTCTCGAAGTAGCCGGCGTAGAAGTTGCCGGCATTGTTCACCAGGACGTCGATGCGACCGAATCGCTCCACCGCTGACTCCGCCGCGGCGCGAGCGGCGTCAGGGTCGGTGACATCGAGCGCCACCGTGTGAAGGTTGTCGTGGGCACCGACTGCATCGAGGACTCGCTGCGGGTCGCGCCCGGTCGCGACGACCTGATGCCCGGCCTCCAACGCTGCTCGGGCGATGCGAATACCCAATCCGCGGCTTGCGCCGGTGACAAACCAGACGTTGTTGCTCTCTGTCATTGTGTAGTGCTCCTTGAATGCGTCCGAGGCAGCGATGCCAAGGTACGGGATCTCTGTGTGGTGATTTCGAGTCAACGCTCTTCACCCCATCGCGGGGAGTCCCCAGCGAGAGGGTCACTGTCGGTGACCCTCTCGAGAACACGAAACAACATCTGTAGCGAGGGCCCTGGACAGCGAGAGCAATCCGGTAAGGCTCGCGGCGGTCCCGTAGCCGTTGCGGCGAGGACGCCACCGGCCACCCGATGCACGTGAACAAGGACGCGCAGCCCATCGAGTGAAACCGCAGCCCCAATGTAGAGCGGCTGACTTCATTGCTGCGGGGACACGTTACATTTCGTCACTGGTGACGAAATGCATTGCCGCACAAACGTTTACGCCGGTAATAGATATTACGTTAAGTTGGGGTGGTTGATTCTGTCGAGTACGTCGAATTCGAGTCCGTCGGCTTGTGCGATGTAGATGTCTTGGTTTATTTGGTTGCCGGTGAGGGTGGTTCGTCCGCGGGGGGATTCGAATACTCGGTCGTGTGGGGGGTCGTTGGGTGGGGTTTGTAGGGCGGCGAGGAGCATGATTGCTTCGTAGCAGGATTCGCCGATGCTGTTGAGTCGGGGGGAGCGGTCGCCGTAGGTGTTTTGGTAGGTGGTGGCGAAGTCGAGGGCTTGGCTGGTGAGGAGGGTGTCGAAGTAGCCGGCGCTGGCGTAGAGGTTGTGGTTGCTGTTTGAGTCGGCGGCCAGGAGGACGTTTTCTTCGATGATGGGGCTGAATCTGGCTATGTCGCTGGTAAGTCCGGCGTTGGTGAATGCTCGGCTAAAGGACACTGCGTCTTGGCCGACGAGGAGCATGATGACTCCGTCGGGTGGGTTGGTTGTTAGTTCGTGGACGACGGTGTCGTAGTTGTCTGTTCCGAGGGGTACGTACTTTTCGCCGGTGATGGTGAGGTTGTTGGTTCGGGTGTATCGGTGGACGTACTGGGCGGTGTTGCGGGGCCAGATGTAGTCGTTTCCGACGATGGCCCAGCGTTGAAGTCCCATTTCGGTGTGTAGCCAGTGCAGGGCGGGTCCGATTTGCATGGCGGGACTTTCCCCGGCGTAGACCACGTGCGGGCTCAGTGTCCCTCCTTCGTGGAGCGCTGCGTAGACGTAGGGGATGCGGCTTGCGGTTGTGCGTGCTACCTCGGCGCGTACGGCGGAGATGTGCCACCCGGTGATGGCGTCGATGGCGCCTTGTGTAATGAGTGTGTCGACGTGGTGGGCTACCTGGGGCGGGGTGAGGCCTCCATCGATGGGTACCAGTTCGACTGGTCGCGAGCGTATTCCATCGGTTGCGTTGAGTCTGTCGACGGCGAGTTGGCCGCAGGATTGGCAGGAGGGGCCGTAGATGCCGGCCGGTCCTGATTGGGGGTAGATGTAGCCGATGCGATACGACTGGCCTGCGCGGTTAAGTCTCGAATGTGTCGATCCTCGGGTACGTTCAACAGGAGGGTGGTTCATATGCGATCAGCCTCGGCAGTTGTTGATTCGGACCAATATCGGGGGAGGGCGACGTGAGTTCGGCGGTCAAGATCACCTCTGATCCTAGTTTGTTGCTGTTGCTTGCACAGTGTGAGCGGGCGCTTTTTGCGGCGCTGCGGTCCACCAGCGACGCCGAGGGCGTCTCCGTCGAGCAGTGGCGCATCGTGGGGGCGCTGCGGGACCACGAAGTTCTGCCTATGACTGAGCTGGCGCACATCGCAGCGCTGCCGGCGGCGTCGTTGACGAGGAATCTGGACCGGTTGGTGTCATCCGGTGTTGTTGTTCGGCAGATCGATCCCTTCGATCGGCGTAAGGTTGTGGCACTGTTGACCAAACCTGGCGCCGAACTCGCTGTCCGCCTTCAGTCGGCTGAAGCTGGCATCCTCGCGCAACTCCCGCAAGCAGGCACCCAGGCGGTCAGGGCTCTGGCCGAGTTGCTCGCGTCAACGGTGCCCGCGTCCATCAGGTAGTAATTCGCGGCCCCCTGATTCCTGCGCATGAGTGGCAGGCTTCCTTGGCATTCCACAGTGCGGTAGCTGGTGCTGACCTCTTTGCGGCTGACGCGAAACACAGTATTTACCTCGTTCGTACCTCTTGGTAATCCAGCCTATGCAATGATTCCATTTGGTACTACTTCACCTGGAAGTAGTTGGTGGTTGATAGTCGTATCGCCGCGTCGGAGTGTGTGTTGCTCGGAGCCTGCGGGTTTCGGGTGATGCGCCTGGTCGAAAGTGAGCTCAGGGTATGCGCCATGGAGATATTTCGTCGAGCCCAGACACTGTGGGTGTGGCGGTAGTCAACTACAAGATGCCTCGGCTGCACACCAGGGCTGAGGTGTTAGCGAACGCCGAGAAGATCGCCGAGATGGTTCGCGGCATCAAACAGGGAATCCCCGGCATGGATCTCATTGTGTTCCCGGAGTACTCCACTCAAGGGATCATGTACGACACAGACGAGATGTACGACACCGCGGCCTCGATTCCGGGCCCCGAGACCCAGGTCTTCGCCCAGGCCTGCCGTGATGCCAAGACCTGGGGTGTCTTTTCGCTGACCGGTGAGCAGCACGAAGACCATCCCCACAAGCCGCCCTACAACACTCTCATTCTCATGAATGATCAGGGTGAGATCGTGCAGAAGTACCGAAAGGTGCTGCCATGGACTCCTATCGAGCCGTGGTACCCGGGGTCGGGCACCTACGTGTGCGACGGGCCGAAGGGGATGAAGGTCTCGTTGATCGTCTGCGATGACGGCAACTATCCCGAGATCTGGCGTGACTGCGCCATGAAGGGAGCAGAACTCATCGTCCGGGGGCAGGGGTACATGTACCCCGCTGCCGACCAGACCGTGATGATGGCCAAGGCAATGGCCTGGGCCAACAATGTTTATGTGGCGGTCGCCAACGCTGCCGGCTTCGATGGGGTCTACACCTACTTCGGGCACTCGGCGGTCATCGGTTTCGATGGCCGGACTCTCGGAGAGACCGGTGCCGAAGAGTACGGAATCCAATACGCCCAGTTGTCGATCAACGAGATCCGCGACGCTCGTAAGAACGATCAGTCGCAGAACCATCTGTTCAAACTGCTGCACCGCGGATACACCGGCGTTCACGCCGCCGGCGACGGCGACAAAGGGATCGCTGACTGTCCCTTCGACTTCTACAAGACCTGGGTGACCGATGCGCAGAAGGCGCAGGAGAACGTCGAGGCGTTCACCCGGGACACCATCGGCGTCGCCGATTGCCCCGTGGGCGACCTGCCGGTGGAGAAGGTTCAGGAAGTCTGAGCGTGCCGTGACCACCACACCCGGATCCGAGATTCGCCAGTCCGAGGACCCCCTTGCTGCCCACCTGGCGGCAACGGTGATCGGGCAACACGGTGCGGTCGATGCGGTGAGCCGTGCGGTGCGTATCGCACGCGCTGGCCTGGGCCACCACGACCGGCCTTTGTCGGTGCTGTTGTTCGCCGGCCCGACCGGTGTGGGCAAGACCTCGATGGTGCGGGCGCTGGCGGGCGCACTACGCGCAGGACCCGAAGACTTCTGCCGGATCGACATGAGCGCGTTGGCTCAAGAGCACTATGCTGCGTCGTTTTCCGGTGCGCCCCCGGGATATTCCGGAAGCAAGGAGTCGACGACTCTTTTCGACAAGAGCAGAATCGAGGGCGATCCGTACACGCCGGGGATCGTGCTCTTCGATGAGGTTGAGAAAGCGCATCCGGTCGTGATCAGGGCCTTGCTCCATGTGCTCGACACCGGTGTGCTGCGGCTCAGTTCGGGGACCGGGACCATCGGATTCCGGAACTGTCACGTCATCTTGACTACCAACCTGGGAAGCCGCCGATCGGTGGTGCGTCGACCGTGGTGGAGTTTTCGCTCGCCCGATGATGCCATCGGGAAGGCGATCGAGAGCTTCTTCGACCCGGAGTTCCTTAATCGGATTGACGAGGTCGTCAGGTTTGCGGCGATCGACCGCGGCGTCGCGCATCAGATCATTGATCTCGAGCTTGGCCGCATCACCCAGGTGCTCGCTAGAGGGTACGTGCACATTGACTTCGACGACAGCCTCGTTGGTCACCTCGTCGAGCAGGGCTTCGATCCGCGGTATGGCGCACGCGCGTTGCGCAGATCGATACGCCGCCACCTACTGCCGGCGATCGCCGATGCCGTGGACGCGATTGCCGCGACACGACGCGACCCCGCCGCTCTACATGTGGTGGTCGACAGCGGACAGACCATCGCATGCCGTCCATCACACTCCTGCTCCCCGACGACAGTGGGGCCGGAGCAGACCGCCGAAGAATTTTTGGTTACACCAATGGAAGGAAAATAATGTCTACCTCTGGACACGATCACGGCCACTCCCACGATGCTTGCGACAGTGAGTCTCTGGGACTGACCACCGATCTCTCCCGGATTGAAGCACTGGTGGGTCAGGGAGTCCACCGCATCGGTGATCACGAGGGTCCTTTTTCTCTTCACGTGCTGGGGATCGGGAAGACCGGCGCCAACGTCATCGAGAGCATGATCAGATCGCATTCGGCCGGGGGTGTAGCGGCCGGCACGGATGTCGCCTTTGATTCCCTGGCCATCGACATCGGAGAGGCCGAACTGAGCTCGGTCACCGAGGCGCTGGCCGCTGCCCCGGACCGCGTCAGCGGACAGACGGTGAACATTCCCGCCCTGGACAACGCCACGTTGTTCAGCGGGTTGCGCCGGTACCGGGAGTTCCTCAAGACCGAGTACCCCCGGTATTATTGGAACCCCAACTACGAGCCCTGGTTGCCGAACGACCTCGACATCCCCGCAGCCGGTTCACATTTCCCGCGAGCGGTGTCCAAAGCTTTGTACGGTGTCGACTATTACACCGGCGGGGATGTCGCGGTAGCTCTGGATGGGTTCGCGGACAAGGTCCTCGAGAGCGAAGACACCCCGATCGTGTGCGTGGTGTTCTCGCTCGCCGGCGGCACCGGCAGCGGCATCGTCGTGGAGCTCGCTCGTCACCTGTCCAATATCCGACTGGGCCGACGGGCTCTGGTGTTGGGCATCGGGGTCCTGCCGTCCGACGGCGATCCGGTCGAGCTCAGTGACGGCCGCACCTTCATCACGATCAACGAACTCGACTGCATGGTCGACGCCGACAAGAACAAGGGCGTCATGACGGTGTGGGGCGATCTGTACAAGAACCCTTTCACGGCAGGCTTTTTCGCTGTTCCGCAGAACGCTGTATACGAGGAGACTGGCAGCGTCGAGCACACTCACGCCCGGATCGATCAAGGTTTGAGCGATTTTGTGCTCCGCGATGGCGGCGTACACCTGTATGAGTCCATCAAAGCGCTCAACTGGCTCAACGTCCCGGCCAACGCCTGGCACCCGGCGACCCGCGGCGACCAGACCGACAAGTGGATCAGCCTGCTCAGCGTCGGCGCCTCTGCGGGCACCCTGCTCAGCGCCCAGGAGCTGACCGACACGGTGGTGCCCGAGTTCGCGGAGGTCCGTCTCTTCGGGGCGCAGGCCGACGATTCTGCAGCATCGGAGGCCGCGCAGGGTGTGACCTCTGTCGTCTCGACTCTTGTCGGTCCGACCGGACTCGGATTCGCCACCTCCGGACCGGAGTCGGTGAGTCTGTACATTCCGCGACTGAGCAAGCTAGATCTGAAGTCCTTCGTCCCAAGCCGCGTGGCCTACGACAGCCTGGAATGGGAACAGAAGCTGATGCGCCACTCCTGGCTGCTGGATCTGGGTGTGCTGCTCTGTGAACCCTCGACACGGTTCGAAGGTGTCGGCGGTGAATGCCTGCTCGGATGCGCGTGCTGGGTCGTTGTCCCGCACGCGGCGATTCGCGGCGAACTCGATCTCGTGGCCGGCTGACAGATGGCCAGACTGGACGGCGACAAGCTCGACTGGGACATGATCGTCGCCAAATACGGGGACGGAGCCGAAGTCGACTCGTTGCCGGGAGGGGCGAAGATCTCAGTCAGCGGCGTCGACGACGAGTACATCCACGTCACACATCGACTGTGGAAAGCCTCCCTCACCCGCTCGAACCTGGAGCGGGCGATCGACATGGTCAACGCCGGCACCATGACCCGCGTCGCCAACGAGTTCATCGACCAATACCGCACCACCATCGCCGACGAGCGTCCGACGGTGACCGCCACCGTCCTCAAAGACCTCGGCTACCTGGACTAGAGAGAAAGCGAGACACACCATGGCATTTTCGATGTACCACAGCGCCACCGGTAAACAATCCCCGCACTGCATCAACATCGTCGGCATCGGAAAGGCAGGCGCGCAGCTCATCGACGCGTTCTTGCGCACCGGCGAGATCGAAGACCTTCTGGAAGATCCCCGAGCTCGATTCACCGCCTTGGCGGTGGACATCGGCGAAGGCGACATGCGCCAGCTGCGGCAGTACGCAGACTCCTTCCACTCACGCCTGGAGGAACGAGGCATTCCCGCCGAGCGCGCGCAAATACGCACGGTCAGCCTGGATGTTCCCACCGCCGACGAACTAGCTGAGACCGTCAACCGGTTCCCCCAGTTCCTCGGCCGGGAGTTCCCGCGCTTTGACTGGAATGGCCCTGCGCCCGAGACCTTCTCGTGGCTGCCGTCCACGGCGAACCTACCCACAGGTGAGAAGAACTACGTCGCCCAGCTCGAGGTTCCCTCTGCCGATGAGCACATCCCGCGTTCACTGGCCAAGGCCATCTACGGCCGGGCGTACTACGACGGGGACCGCCCGCTCTACAAGGAGATTCGCGACTTCGCGGACAGCATCGACAAGACGGGCCTGCCGTCTATGGTCTTGGTCGCGTTCGGCATCGGCGGCGGCACCGGCAGCGGCATGGTCGTGGACCTGGCCCGGCACTTGACCAACGGAGCCCTGGGCCGCCGCGTCCCGGTGATCGGCGCCGGTTTCCTGCCGTGCTCAGGCGATCCGCAATATCAGAGCGGCGCATCGGTATACACCACGCTCAATGAAATCGATTGCATGCTCGACGAGCGAAAGAACGACAAGATCACCGCGATCTGGGGTGACATGTACAAAAACCCCTTCAACGGTGGATTCCTGGCCCTGCCCCAGGAACAGTCGTGGGAACGGTTGTTCCGGTACACGACGATCAAAAAGGGTGTCCTGCCCGAGGTTCGCCACCAACAGGCCCTGCATGTCACGAACAAGTTCGTCGATGACTCGTTCGCCCGGTATGTGGTTCATGACTACGGCAGGGAGATCTTCCGTGTCCTTCGCGCGGGAGGCTTCACCGGGGCGCCGCACGAACGCATCAGCTTCGGTCCCCGGAACTTCACGATCTTCAACGTCGCCAAGTTGATGCACCCCGGCGTAGAGGTGTTGCCGGGCGAGCCGATGAGCAAGTGGCGGGCCGCGATCAGCGACTGGATCGGCTATATGCCCAAATGGATGGGTCTGCGGGAAGGATTCAAGACCGAATACATGGAAGCACATACCTATTCGGCACGGACCAAGTGGAATCCCACGCTCCAGCGCACACTCGAGGAAACCCTGGGCCAATACCTCCTTCCCGGCGAAGACGGATTCTTGCGGACCTCCGACCACGAGTTCTTCGACGAGCTGACCCTGTACACCAACATCATCATCCCGGGTGTTGCTAAAGCCGACCTCACCGCGTTCGCCGAGGCGAAGAAACTCTACGACGCCGTACCGACAGCCGAACGCATTGAACTGTCGTCCTGGTTGCTGGAACTGGGAATCGTTCTCTCCGAGCCCTCCGACCAGTTCGAAGGGGTCATGGGACAAGCGTTGCCCGGATCGCCAGGGTGGAATACCCGACTCACCATCGAAGAATTCGGCAACGCCGACGCTGACCTGCCCGCGACAGCGGTCGACTACACCACCGAGGTCATGACCGAGGTTGTCAAGACGGTGGTTCCCACACCCTGACCTACCTACCTGCCTACCTACCTACCTACCTGCCGGTCGGTCGAGTTGCCAACGCCCGATGGCGATGGCAACTCGGCCCGCCGTTCCATCCGCGGCACCACCAATGATCGACCCCGATCTTTGTGAAGACACACAACCTAGGAGATATCACGATGAGCACGGCTGCTGAACGTGGCGTATTGCCACAGACTTTGACCCAGGGGCTGACACTGGATACCCCGACGGTGTCGGCCATCAACGTGGCACTGATGCTGACCATGACCACTGTCCTGGCGCTATTGGCCTACTACTTCCTGGGCTATGACCAGGGGGCGGTATCGGTGTTCGGTAGCGATACCCACGTGCACGAGTTCGTCCACGATTCGCGTCACTTCCTCGGCTTCCCCTGCCACTGAACAGGAACCAACACCATGGAATACAAGTTCATTCGCAGCGGCCTGCTCGCAGGACTGCTGGCAGGGGTCGCCGCCTACATCTTCGCCCGCATCGTCCTCGAACCCTTGGTGAGGAAGGGAATCGATTATGAGGAGGCGCGTTCGCACGCCGAGTCGGCGATTACCGGTGAGCACGCGCACGAACATGAGGTGTTCACCCGGTCGGTCCAGGAGAACATCGGTGCGGGGGTCGGTTCGATTGTCTTCGGGCTGGTCATGGGCGCCCTGTTCGCCGTTGCGTTCACCGTAATGTGGGCTTACCTCGGCCGCCGACACCGAGGAGCCGACCCGCGGTTGGCGGCCGCACTGCTGGCAGCGGCAGGATTCGTCGCGGTGTACCTCGTGCCCTTCGCTGCCTATCCTGCGAATCCGCCTGGTGTGGGAAACGACGAGACGATCGGGGAGCGCACCGGGGCGTATCTTACGATCACCCTGCTCTCGGTCGGGTTCGCCATCGCTGCAGCGGTGATCGGATTGTGGCTGGTGGGCAAACTCGGTGGGCTCCTGGCCGCGATCAGCGCCGGCGCGTTCTATGTGGTCGCGGTGGCAATCTCTATCGCGGTGCTGCCGTCCTACAACGACGTACCCACAGCACTCACTGACGGCGACGAGATTCTCTTTGATGGATTCCCTGCCGCCACCCTGGCTGATTTCCGGTTCTACTCCGTCATCAACCAAGTGGTCCTCTGGACGGTCCTGGGAATCGTGTTCACGCTCGCACTCACACGAATCGCACGACGCGCCAGCATCAGCACCCCGGAGTCGGCGTTGGTCAGCTAACCAGCTCACGCCAATACCCCTGGTGGGGGAAGTCCAGTCGAGCGACAGGCGCCCCCACCAGGCTTCGGGCGTTTGTCTCGATCCCGACTATTTCAGGTGGCGGCCCCCGTCGACCAAGTCATTCCAACGGCAGGCGAACACCGCTCCTGTGTCGACCGTCCAGTCCATCGAAGGGAATTCCCGTGCCGCATGAAGGGTGCGACTTCAAGCAAGAACAGTTCCAACACTGGCTCGATCGTGTCCGCGACACTCATGACGCTGTTCGGTTCACCGTCGGCCACCGCCTACACGGGGACTGGGAGCGCGCCGAGGCCGTATCCATCGAGGTAATCGTCAGGATGCTCACCAAACCCAAAGTGTTTCGCTACCAGGGATTACCCTACTCGGGGCGCATCGGATCCGTCGCAGAATCAATCCTCGCCGCACCTGCTACAGACACGCCGCCAGAGCTACCGGACTGGCTCACACTCACCAGCTACCTCGAGCAGATGTCCCCACAACTGCGGCCGGTGCTCGTCGGAGCGTTCGTCGACGGACTCGACGACGAACACATCAGCGCCGAAGTCGGACTACCCACCGCGATCGTCCTCACGATGCGCAAAGAAGTCGAAAAGTACCTGGCCCAGTCAGCAGACGCCGGCACATAGTCGAACCCGACGACGGAAGTATAGAGTACGTGATTCGTCACGGGTGACGAAAGGCACCAGGTCGTCAACCGCGTACAAGTTCGCGGTACGTTTCGTCACTGGTTACGAAATATATTGCAGCGCAATTGGTTACGCCGATAAGATACCTTATGTAAGGTAGAAGCCGGAAAGTCCTGTAAGAGTGGCATATTCGCATACCACTATTGATAACATTATGTCCGTGAGTAGATCCCGAGCCGACAAGAACCGCGCCCGCAAAGCACGGCTCGCCGCCGACGAACGTCGACGCGAAGAACACGCACGGCTGGTCCTCGAGCGCCACGGCGATCCGCACTATGTCCAGCGAGACGTCGACCCATCGTCAGGCCATGTCACCCTGGCAATGTCTGCGGAGCATCCCCAGGCCGCGGAGATGGCCGGCGCCCTCGAAGCCCTGCGGCGCGACTTCGTGGACCGCTTCGGCCGCGAACCCGGACCGAGCGATCCGCTCCTGGCCGACCCAGATGCCGCCGTGCCTACCCCGCTATCTGCGGATGCGTTCGACGCGATGCTCGATCGACTTGCCGACGGCGTGGACGACCCGGTCGTCAAGGCCAAAGTCCTCGCCAGCAAAGACGTCGGCTACATCCTGACCGAAGACACCTTGCATCTATTTAGTGCCTACGAGATCGACCTTTGGGAAGCAGCACTCGACCGGCACCTCGATGAGCGGTGACCATCGTGCGCGGCGGGCCATCCTCCAGTGGCCGGGGTGGACTTTTCCGACACGACCTGGCATATTCGAACGTATCGAAAGGTCTTTCGTTCTGTTCGTATAGTGAGGTGGTTCGGCATGGCAACACAAACCCAGGCGCTCACATCTGAGACGTTCCTGCCCGAGCATGCTGACCAGCTGGCGCCGGTGTTGAGTTTCTTGCAAGCCCATGAACGGTCAGCGGGGACTACTGCCCAGCCTGCATACGCCCTGGTCGGGGTCGACGAGCACGATCGAATCGAGCTGCCGGAGAACCTTCATCAGGTCCTCAAGCGGGTAGTTGAGGCAATGTCTCAAGGCCGAGCTGTCACCGTGGCGCCGCAGAGCATGACCCTCACGACGCAGCAGGCCGCCGACCTGCTCGGCGTGAGTCGGCCTACGATCGTCCGGTTGATCAACGACGACCAGATCGCCGCCGAGCGGGTTGGCAATCGGCATCGGCTGCTGCTTGACGACGTGCTTGCCTACCGAGATGCCCGTCGGACACGGCAATACGACGCAATTGCGGTGACGTCGGTGCCTATCGACGTCGAGGATGACCCAGAGGTGATCCGACGGCAGCTGCGCGAGGCCCGTAAAGCAGTCGCAGCACGTCGCAAGACAGCGAAAAAAGCTGGCTGACACAATAAACCCATGTTCGTAGCCGTTCTCGACACCTGCGTACTGTGGCCGAGCCTGCAACGAGACGTCCTGCTCTCACTCGCAGCCGAGAACCTATATCGCCCCCTATGGTCGGACGCCATCCTTGAAGAACTCGAGTTCCACGAGGCGCGCAAACTCGTTGACCGAGGCGCCGATCCGGAACGCGCCGCGGCACGAGCAGCGCACCTCGTAGAGCAGATGGCAGCTGCGTTCGACGATGCGTGCGTCGTTGGCTGGGAGGTGCTCGACGGGTCATTTAGCCTCCCGGATCCAGACGATGAGCACCTCGTGGCAGCAGCTGTCATCGGTGGTGCAGAGGCGATCGTTTCCAACAACATCTCAGACCTCCCCCAAGGGAGAGTGCCCGCTCAGATTCAGGTGATCAAACCACCTGTGTTCGTTGCTGACACGGTAGCGGTGTCGCCCGACGCTGCGGTCCGCGCGCTGCGGACGATGATTGGCCGACGCACCAATCCTCCTGAAACACTCGAGCATGTACTCGAAGTACTAGAGCGGCGATACGGCATGGTCGACGCCGTCGAGATGATCCGAGCCGCCGCGAGCTAGATCCAACGAAAGTCGTTGGCGTGCAACCAATAATAGATATTATGTAAGGTAGTAGTTGGGTTATTCGCACTACACGCGAATACCTCGACGTCGTGTAACACCCCGCACTACCCGGATCGCCGGTGTCTACCTGCGGTCTTGGCAGCGCTGTGGCCGATGCAAGCAACCGACGGCGATCTTCAGTGCGCTCGCTGTGAACGCCACATGCGCAAGGCTGCAGTCACATGGCCGGACGGCAAAATCTGCAACTCGTGCTACTACGACGCCACGAGCCTCTACGGCCCCTGTCCAAGTTGCGGAATCAACCGAATGCTCCCTGGTCGCCTAGACATCGGCGACCAACCCGTCTGCCGCGACTGCGCCAGAATCCGTCAGGACTATCACTGCCGAACGTGCGAGCAAGAAGCACGCCCCTACCGTCGCGGAAGTTGCGCGCGCTGCGCGCTGCGATCCGACCTGGAATGCGACTTACTGCATGACGGCTCCCCCGAGGGCATCAAGTCTCTCATCGATGCGCTATGCGCCGCAGACCGCCCAGAGAGCATCCTCACCTGGAAGCGATCCGACAAGGTGCGGGGGCTTCTTTCAGCGATGGCCTCCGGGACGACACCACTCAGCCATGATGGGCTGGACCAGTTTGAACCGAGCGGCAAACATGTCGAGCACCTCCGATCAGTTCTCGTGCACCACCAGGCGCTGCCCACTCGCGACAAATACATCGCGCTCTTCGAACGATGGCTCGAAGAGAAGCTCGCCAACATCGCCAATGCTGACATCGAGCGACCCGTCCGTCAGTTTGCTACCTGGCATCATCTGCGACGGATCAACGAAATAGCGCTCGCCGGCAACTCAACCCGCGGGCCAGTTCACTCGTCCAAGCAAGAGATCACGGAGGGGCCTGGTGCACGGATAGGTGACATCTGATCTGGCTTGCCTTCGGGCGGTCGGGAAGGATGTAGCTGTGCCTAAGCCGTACCCCCAGGAGTTCCGTGAGGAT
>NZ_JBEYIW010000038.1:0-15294 GCF_040636045.1 Rhodococcus sp. NPDC006774
CTCTCAATGCCTTCGCGATCACGTTCGCGGATCGTTGGCCCGGATCAGAAACCTACTGATGAAAACGGCCGAAACACCGTTAACGAGATAGTCCCCGCATGAGCAACCCGGAAACCACAGAAACCGCCTCTGACCACTGTGTATCCGCGTCTGCGCACGTGGTGGGGGTGTTGGCGGAAGCACTCGCACCGATCGTCGGTGTTGCGGCTGCGAATGAGTGCGCGTCTGTGGTTGCTGCCCTCCCCAACATCAGAATTGTTGACCTCGTAGCCGAACGTGCCGAGGCAGCTAGCCGGGATGCACGGAGACATCTCAGTGAGATGCGGTGCATCAACGGTGTCGCCGGCTACTACTGCAACGTCACGTATGCGGAACGGGGCCAGTACTACTGCGAGTACGCCGCAAAAGGATTGACGCACTACTTCGACACCCCCGAACACATTGCCGAACTTGAGGCTCGCGCTGTGGGAGGCCAGTGATGGGCACAGTAAACGCCGGCTTGTTCACGTCCACGACAGACGAATGGCCAACACCACAAGACCTGTTCGACACACTCCACGCAGAGTTCGACTTCTCGCTCGACCCTTGCGCTGACTACGGAAACGCCAAATGTCCACTGTTCTTCACCCGCGAAGACGACGGCCTAGCGCAACCATGGGTAGGTGCCGTATTCATGAACCCGCCATACGGGCGAGACATGAAACTCTGGATCGAAAAGGCATACCGAGAATCGCTCCTGGGTGCCACCGTCGTCTGCCTCATCCCCGCGAGAACCGACACAACCTACTGGCACGACTTCGTGATGAAAGCCGCTGAGGTCAGGTTCATTCGCCGCCGCCTGCATTTTGCGAATACGCGGCACGACGAACGCAAAGCATCGGGTGAGGCCACTGCGCACAATGCTCCGTTCCCATCAGTGATCGTTGTGTTCACGGCTGGCGGCTCAACTGGTTTTCCGGTGATGACCGCTATCGACCGCGATGGAACTTCGTTCACATCGGAGCAAGCGTCGTGACCCCCGGGGAGTTCGCGGAGATCGAAGCCCGAGCCAACGCAGCGGATGACTCACGCGGCGCGATCCAGCGGGCGGACATCTACCGCATCGAAGTTCCATCGTCGTTCTTCGACCGCATCTCGGCCAGTCAGCGTGATGTGCGTGACCTGTTGGCTGCGGTGCGGGAACGGGACAACACCATCGCCAGGGTGCGGGACATCGTCGAATCCGTCCACATGTCGGACGGCCTCGATCCAGACGGCTACCAAGTGGCGGGGCTGATCCGCGCTGCCCTCGACCCACAGGAGACACCAGATGGCCGCATGTGAGAAGTGCTGGACCCAAGCATCGTTCGACGCGCGACTGAAAGGCGGGTCAGTAGTCGAGCACTACAAACGCCTGCTGGTCGAGAACGAAACCGAGCACACCGGCGACGAACCGCAGGAGACACCATGAGCACCAACGACAATCACGGCCCGGACTGGTCGGATTGGCAGGAGGGCGATGATGGTCCGTCGTGCAAGTGCGGGTTCAACGGAACGCACGAGGAATGCGCTGCCGCCAGGATTCAGGACACGCGAACAACTCCCGAGCTTCGCCGGATCATGAACGAGTTCCTGCCGAAGCATGGTAGGAGCGCTCGCTGCACATCCGTCGCGGTCCATGTCGACGGCGAACTGTGCCACTGCTACTACGACGCAGACCACGGCGAGAATCACGGCCACGATTGCGGCCACCCTGAGCATCGACGCTGGCACATACCTGAGTCGGGGGTGGTGTTGTGAGCACACCGAACCCCACACACATCATCGCGGAAGGAATGCGGGAGGCCGCAACTGAGGGCCAGAAAGGAACACCCGGCACACGCGAGGATGGGCAACTGTGGGGAGCGTTCCCGAACACCATGACGATCAAGGACCTCGCCGCCCATGTGGTGTCGAAGCTGACGGACGCCGGCTACAGCATCATCGACCAAGCCAGCGCCGACGAGCTGGCAGCCCACCGCGAAGACCAAGAACTGGACCGCCGATGGGCCGCCCGTTGCGACCTCAACGACCTACGGTGCATCAACTGCGACCTGAGGTACGGCGAACGCCAGGACTACGCCTGCTACGGAAGCGGCCATTTCTACAGCGCTGTCGAGGTCGCACGTCTCACTGCCGCCGCTGAGGGGGAGAAGCCGTGACGACGCCGACGACGTTGCGGTGGGATATGCCGTGGAGGACGCCACCGATCAGCCTCAACGACCGGCAGCATTGGCGTCCGCGTGCTCGGAAGGTGAAGGAAGTGCGGGCAGCCGCACGCATCCTTGCGATGGCAGCGCACCTCCCACGCGACCTCGACCACGTCACAGTGCAGCTCGTCTACCAACCCAGAGACCGCCGGCGCAGGGATGAAGACAACCTCGTCGGCACCCTCAAAGCCATCTGCGACGGACTCATCGACTACGGCATCACCCCAGACGACACACCGCAATACATGACGAAACTCATGCCACGCATCGACCCGCCCGTCAAAGGCCAAACCGGCCGCATCTGGCTCGAACTCGAATGGGAGACAACATGATCGAAGTAGTCGCACTCGACGGCCAGGTCACCACATACGACGGTGAAGGCAGCGAATACAGGTTGGTCGACGGCGGCCACTTGTCGATCACCGAGGAGTACGGCGACAGCGCCTTCACCCACAGCATCGCTGTTCACGCTGCTGGTACGTGGGCTATCGCACGGAAGGTCACCGCATGACCGCAATCATCGACGTCCTCTGGTTGGGTGGCACCTTCAACGCTGGCGGTGAAGGCATCAGCGACGACTTCCTCAAACGCTTGGACCCTAAACGCTTCCGCTTTTGCTACGTGCCGTTTCCCGCAGATTATGGCCGCGAGGTGAGCTACGGCGAGTCCGTGAAAGCGGGGGAGCGGGCGCTACTGAACGCGATCACCGCCTGCCCCGGTGCCGTCGTCATCGGCGGCTACAGCCAGGGCGCGACCATCGCAGGGAACGTGGCCGCTGGAATCCACCCACGCTCGGCGAAGGTCATCGGATGCGCTCTGATCGCTGACCCGTTGCGTGACGGCCTGCAAACCACCATCGGCCCGAATCCTGGGGGTTACGGTATCGGCGGCGCACGACGCATCAACACCATCCCAACGTTCCGGGTCGCTGCGTGGGGTGACCCGATCACCGCGCTTCCCGCCGGCAACTACCTGCGTACGGTCGCGGACTTCTCGGAGTTCATGGGCCGGGATGTGAACGCGTGGGCCGTGAACGTGCTGTCGAAGATCGTGCGCGGGCAGGTGCAGCCGTGGTGGCGCTGGTCGAATCGTAGGGATTGGGCTGAGGCAGGCCGATGGCTCCGCGGCTACACCACCGACTCAAGGCATACGGCGGCTTATGTCACCGAAGGACTCACCCGACAGCTCGCCGACGCCGTCAACCGCGACATCCGATGACCGCCGCCGATGCACGGTCTCACGCTGACGACATCTGCCGATGCGGGCACACAGGCGGCTTCCACTACTGCAACTGCGGCTCATTTCAATCAATGCCCGGTTCAGGATGCGGACCTGCCTGCTCCGAGATGCACCGCTTCGACACCACATGCGAACTCGGAGGCACCCGATGAGCACTGTGAATGAGCGGGCCGCACGCAGATGGGGTCGGAAACGATACTTCCGCAACGTCGCCATACTCGTCGGCTCCGACTGCCTCCGCACCTTGAGCGTTGCCCTCAACGTCCCCTACGACGAAGCCGAAACCCTCGACATCCTGAAAGGCATCACGATATGAGCGAGACGTTCTATCTGGACCGTGAGGGGCAACGCAAGCTCGTGAAGTCGCTCCGTGAAATCCCGTCGTTGGTGGAGGATTTGGCGGTCACGATCTGTCGGCGGGATCGGATCGCACGCCCGCAACCCGGTGGACGCACCAGTGTGGAGCGGGTGGAGATGCCGCTACCCATCAACATTGATGCTGTCGAAGCCGCCGACGCCTTGTGCGCGTGCCTACTCCGGTGGGTGCAGGACGTATGCGAGGCGAGACAAATCGAATGGGCCGGCTCAACCTCGACGCTCACGCTCGCGGCCTGGCTCGACCGGAACGTCATCGCCCTCGCCCTCACCGACGGAGCCGACAACGCACCCGGCCAGATCGGCCACCACATCAAAATGGCGCGCCGAACAGTCGACCTCCCACCCGACGAAATCTGTGCAGAACCCGACACCGAGAAGATCAACCTGTCGTACGACATGCTGCTTACCGCGCGAGAGTTGTCGGGGATCATGCCGAGGCTGGGGGAGAAGCCGTTGAAGGCGGACACCATTCACTCGTGGACCGATACGCGTCGTCATGGGGCGAATGCGTTGCAGCACCGCGAGATTCCCGGTGTGAAGGGGCATGTGTACCGGCTCGGGGATGTCCTCGCGATACGGCGCGCACGGGAAGCCGCCAGGTCACAACGCATGTCCGAGGTTTCTGCTTGACAAATCCGTCCGAGATCCCGTGGTATGCTTCGCTTGCGAGACCGGTGTGAAGACAACCACCGTTGATGCTCGCAACCAACTTTCGGTGCCGGTTGTCAACACAGCCTTTGCGACTCCCTTCCCTGTGAAGCGCGCCCAAGACCCACTCATCGGGGTAGGCGTCCGCTGCACCCGACACCGAAACCAACCACCCGGAGGCCAGCATGTGGAACCTGCTCGCTGACGCGTTCGCCGCTGTACTCCGTCGGATCGCATTGTGGGCGCTGACCCGTGGATGACGTCCGAACCCCAGTCATCGCAATTGACTGCTGGCACAAGGGCTGCGACTTCTCCGAGCTGATCCAGGGCCGCCGAGCAGAAGGTGACTTTTCGATCGCCACCACGTTCATGTCCAGTGACCGGGTTTGGTACGAACACAATCGGAAGGTGCATGGACGTGGCTGACATTGGTACCCCATTGCAGCGTGTGGGGCATGGGCGTTGGGCGATCGTCCCCATCGGCATCCTCTGGGTCACCGACACCGGTGTCATCGGCTTCCAACCCCCACCCAAAGGCGACCCGAGCGGCATCGAAACACTGATCTCGAACGCCCTCGACGCCGGCAAAGACGCCAACACCGCCTTCGACGAAATCGCCACCGTCCTCGGAGCCGCCACCGCCAAAGTGGGTGACGTCGCCACCTGGACCGTCGACCGCAGGCCGGTCTTCGGGTGAGTGTCGCTCGGCGTCGTACCGATGACGTCCTCGTGCTCGTCGTGAAAGTCGCAGCCGCCACGGAAGACGCAGACGCATCCCAGAAGGCCGCACTGCAATCGCTGGTGCCCGCTTTCCAAGACCTCCGCCTATCCAAAGACCCCGACAAAATCGCAGACCTCGACAAACGCTTGCATCGCATCATGGGGCCGACCTGGCAACCGCAAGGCCAATGGGCGAACGCAGCCCAGAACGCCCACACGATCATCAACGACGGCATCACAGCCCGAGGCCACGACCCGGCCCAACTCTTCGCACCCAAATAACTCCCGACCCCCAACGCGCGGGAACGGAGGCACCACATGATCAGATCAAACGTTTGGCAGCCTCACCGCGCGCGCGAGAGCAGCGATGGCAGCGCCCTGGTCTGAGAGCGACAGTGACCAACTGGCTCGGCTTCACGAGTCTGGTCAGTCGCTGCACGCCATTGCGAAGCAGATGGGCAGATCGAAACAGACGATCAGTCGATGGGCTGACAAGCTCGGGCTCACATTCGACCGCTCGATGACAGCGAAAGCCGCCGAAGCCGTCCACGTCGACAACAAGTCGAAGCGCGTAACGCTTGAAGCGCGACTGCTCGATGAGGGTGGGAAGCTTCTCGACCAACTGTGGGACCCGACGATCGTGTTCTCATTCGGTGGCAGCGATAACCTGTATTCGGAGCACCAGTTGGAGCGTCCGACGTTCGGTGATCAGAAGGCCATCGTTCAGGCTGTTTCAACTGCGCTCGCTGCGGCAAATAAGTTGGCGGAGTTGCACAATGACGGTCATGACCTACCTGCTGTCGATGCGTGGCTCGAAGCCATGACAGGAGCTAACGATGACAATCAACGCCCTGTCGGGGAAGTCGAAGCTGGCAGTTGAACACTCCACCGCCTTCATCAACATCTACGAAGGGTCAGTGCGGTCCGGTAAGACCGTCGCGACACTGATCGACTGGATTCGCTACATCCGCACCGCACCACCGGGAAACCTGCTGATGACAGGACGCACCGAGCGCACCGTCATCAACAACCTGGTCCTCCCAATCCAGGACATGCTCGGGCGTAAACGCGTCACCATCAACCGAGGCAACGGCACAGTCAACATCCTCGGCCGCGAAGTGATGCTCGTCGGCGCGAACAACGAGCAGGCACGCACGAAGATCCAGGGCCTCACCCTTGCCGGCGCATACGTCGATGAAGCATCCACGCTGCCCGAGTCGTACTGGAACATGCTGACCACCCGTCTCTCCGAAGATGGGGCGCGGATGTGGGCAACGTGCAATCCCGAGGGACCACGCCACTGGTTCAAGCTCAAGTGGTTGGACAAGGCGAAACTGTGGGTGCAGCACGACGGCACCATCCTCGACCGCAACGACGAATTCGAAGCGCAAGAAGAGGGCGACGAACAGACACTCTCTGACCTGCACCGCTTCTCATTCACCCTCGAAGACAACCGCGCCAACCTGAACCCGAAGTACTACCGCAATGTCATGTCGATGTACTCGGGACTCTGGTACGAACGCATGATCCTCGGCAAGTGGTCACTCGCTGAGGGCGCGATCTACCCCATGTTCAGCATCGACAAGCACGTCGTGTCCGAACTGCCCGCCACGAAGATGGTTCTCGCAGTCGGTGTCGACTACGGCGACACACACCCCACGCGAGGGATACAGGTCATTCTCGGAGTCGACAACAACCTGTACTTCTCCGCTGAGTGGGCACCGAGCCTCGACCTGACGCACGCACAACGGACAGCATCACTGCGAGCGTTCTGCGACAAGCACGGCTGGCCCAACTATTTCTTCGCTGACCCATCAGCGAAGGGCTTCCGCTACCAGATGCACGTGGATGGCCTACGTCCAGTCATCAAGGCCAACAACAGTCACACCGACGGTATCGGCCTCACAGCGTCACTACTCACCGCGGGACGATTGTTCATCCACGAATCCTGCACGCACCTGATCAACGAATTCACGTCGTACGTGTGGGATACCGAGAAGACGGAGAGCGGGAAAGAGCAGCCCGTGAAGGTCGATGACGACAGCTTGGACGCTAGCCGTTACGGCCTCCTGACATCCCGTGTGCAGTGGCAAGAGTTCATTCCTGATATTGGCGAACGACTACCCGAGGAGGTGGCTGCGTAGATGTTCCCCGAGGATTCACCCTGGCCACCCGTTCCGTACGAAGCTGTGATGGCTGCGTGCGCGGAACGTCAGGTGTGGTGGGAAGGCGACCCGGACAAGCTCGCCGCCTTCTACGGTGGCTCGCAGGGCGACGTACACCGGTCACAGAACGTGAAGGACCGGGCACGTAAGGCGTGGGCATCGTTCTGGGGGAAGCAGCAGATCGTGGGGGAGCGCCCGACACGGGTCCACGCACCCATCGCAGCCGACATCGCACGCATCGCAGCAGCCACCCTGTTCGCTGATCCACCGCAAATCCTCGCACCCGCCACCGAAAGCGAAGACGGCGAGAAGCGCGACGGAACATTGCAGGACGCGATCGACGCCCTCTCCAACAACCCTCGCACTCATGCCGGCTACCTCGAAGCCGCCGAAACCGCGTCCATGCTCATGGGTGCATACGGGCGCGTCGTCTGGGACAAAAACCAATTCGAGGACGGCCCGTGGATCGACTGGGTTGACGCCGACCGCGCCATCCCCGAGTTCGTGTGGGACCGACTGGTGGCTGTCACGTTCTGGACGGAGTTGGCCTCGGATTCCCCGAGTGTGGTGTGGCGGCATCTGCAACGCTACGAGAAGGGCCGCGAGTTCCATTCCCTGCATCAGGGGACACGCGACAAACTCGGGCAGGCTATGGAACTCACAGCCCACCCCGCCACCGAAGCTATTGCCGCGCGTGAAGGACTCACGGAGAACGGCTTCGAAGTACCCACCGACTACCGGCACTTCATGTACGCCCCGAACATGGGATCGAACCCGGCGTGGCGCAACAACGACGACCTCCGACCCCTCGGTCGTGCAGACTTGGACACTCAGGTGATGCGGCTCATGGATGAAGCCGACAAAGTCTGGTCGTCGTGGATGCGTGACCTCGACCTCGGCAAAGCCCGCGTCTTCATCTCCCGCCAGTTGCTGTCCAACGGGCGCAGTGGTGACGGTGCATCCTGGGACATCGACCAGTCCATCTACAGCCCGGTCGGTGACTTCATCAACAAGGGTGAACTCTCATCGGTCATGGATGCGCAGCAGTTCGCGATCCGCGTCGAAGAACACGCAGCCACCTACGAAGGTTTGCTCCGGTTGATCATCGCCCGCTGCGGCTACTCCCCGCTCACGTTCGGCCTGTCGGATGAGGTCGCGCAGACCGCCACCGAAACCGACGCCAAAACGAGGGACACGCACACCACACGTCGTGCGAAGATCCTCCACTGGTCCGAGCTGGACGAACTGCATACAGCGATGTTGCAGATCAATGCAGCCGTCTTCGGTGGGCCTCCGGTGTCGGAGAAGCTGGAACTGAAATGGCCGGCGTCGAAGGAATCGCCGCGGGTGTTGGCGGAGACCGCGAACCTGTTGCGTCAGGCGCAGGCAGCGTCGACGAAGACGCTTGTGGAGATGCAGCATCCCGACTGGGATGACGATCAGGTCACTGCTGAGGTCGAGCTGATCGACGACGCGGCTTCGGTGGATGTGCCTGCGTTCGGTGGCGGCTTCGGCGGCAACGAGCAGTCCCCGACCGGTGCCGATGACCCTGATGCTGAGGGTGACGGCAATGAAGCACCCCCGTTCGGCGAATAGAATCACCTGATGCTGGACCCGGCGGCCGCACGCAACACGTTCGCCGACGATCTCGTTGCCGAATACCAACGCCTCGAACTGATCCTGTTGGAATTGATCGCGGACAAGGTCGCACGGGGTCTGGATGCGCCGGATTGGGCTGCACGGCAGGTCATGGAACTGCAACGCTTCCGCAAAGAAGCGGGTGTGATTGCAGCGAAGATGGCAGGCAAAAGCCCCGAGCTGATCGCGTCCGCTATCCAACGCGCCGTCACCGATGGGTTCCTCGCAGCCTCACAGGACATCGCGATCGCGGAAGGGATCAGTGCTGGTCAGGTCGTTGTGAACGCTGGCACTGTTCCTGCGATCGACGGACCCGCCATCGCAGCACTCCTCGCCGAAACTACCGGTGCACTCACAGCAGTGGATCAGGGTGTCCTCCGCGCCACCGATGACATCTACCGCAAGGTGGTTGCCCGCGGTGCAGCGACAGTCGTCGCAGGTGCAGAGACACGCAAGCAGGCCACCCAACGCGCGCTCACCGAGTTCACCCGCAACGGCATCACCGGCTTCCTCGACCGCCGCGGCAAGTCGTGGTCGCTGACCGCGTACACGGAGATGGCGATCCGCACGGGCACCACCAAAGCGTTGATGCAGTCGCACTCGAACCGGCTCACGGAGCGTGGGTATGACCTCGTGATTGTGTCCTCGCATCCGCGGCCTGCGCCGCAATGCCAACCGTACGAACGACAGATCCTGTCACTGTCCGGGCGCACACTCGGCGTGATCTCGGAGACGTCGCGGTTAACTGGTCGTACGGTGTCGGTGAAGGTGAAAGCGTCACTCGCAGAAGCAGAATCGAAGGGGTTGCACCATCCTGCGTGCCGCCACCGACATTCGCTCTATATTCCTGGCGTCACTGATACGACGCCCACGAAAGCCGACGACGAAGGGTACGCAGACACTCAAGAGTTGCGTCGCCTCGAACGTGGCGTGCGTGAGTGGAAGCGCCGCGCAGCCACGAGCCTCGATCCTGCTGAGAAGAAAGCGGCGCAGGCGAAGGTCCGCGAATGGCAAGGGAAAATCAAGGCGCACACTGAGACCACGGGTGTCGGTCGTCGCCGTGACCGCGAACAACTCGACCTCGGCAACAAGACCCCCACCTTGGATGTGGCAGCCAAGGCCCCGAAGGTCGTCAAACCGAAACCCGCACCCAAAGCCGCCGCGATACCCCTCGATGTGGAGTACAGCCCGAAACTGTCCGCCCTCGCGAAAGCATCGGTGGAACGGCAGACCAACGCCATCCCGGCGGCTGCACGCGCATCCATCCAACGCGCAGGAACCAAAGTCGTCGTCGCCCGGAACACCGGAGAGACCAGCCTCGCAGCCCAATACGCAGGCAAACTCACCGCCGACGGCCGCGCAATGGAAACCGAATCGTTCTACAGTCCCACCGCCAACCACGTGTTCATCAACGCGAACGACATGCAAGGCTCCGTCAACGTCATCGCCCACGAACTCGCACACTCGATGGACCTCAACCACCTCAAGGGCCGACCTGCCCGCGTCGAAGTCCAGAACCACGGCGAAGCACCGTACATCCACACCGTCTCCGAATTAGCCGACGACCCGTACCTGATTTGGGCGCACAGGCAAGTCCGCGACACCCCGCACACCAGCAAGTACTTCGACTACTTCAAGCAGGGTTCGGCTGGTAATCCGCAGTCGGGTCGTCGGGAGTGGATCGCCGAATCGTATGCCGCGGTCGTGGAGGGTCGTGACGATGTCCTCGTGAACGTTGCCGGTGGCAGTGTGGAGGCAGCCGACATCATTCGGTGGTCGTTCGGCAGATTGGGAGTCCTGTGATGCTCGCGCCAGTGTTGTTCCTCGGCCACAACTGGTATCTGACGGTCGACGGGAAGATCGTGTCCGGAAACCCACCACCCGCCGACGAGTTGGAAGCACTCAAGGGCATGGACCCCGACTACGACACGGAGACCGCCGGCGCACCCGGCGACCCCGTCCGGTTGACCGACGAGAATCGCGCCGAGTGGGAAGCCGCCGCAGCTATCGGCGGACACACCCTGGACCGCCTGTCCGTCCTCTGACTTCCGAGCCCGCACGGGCCGGTTGATTCACCGCTCCACCACACAGCTCCGCACCTGCACAGGTGACGGGGCCATCACCGCATGGAGATGCAGATATGCGCAACACCCTGATTCGTTCTGCCCTGATCCGTGGCACCGCGACCGCATGGACGCAGCAGCCCCAACAGCAGCAGTTCACGTCCGTCGAACCGCCCGCCGATCCTCCCGCAGGTGACCCGCCAAGCGACCCACCCACGGACCCCCCGACCGATCCGCCAGCCGATCCCCCCAAGGAAGAGCCGGATTGGAAGAAGGAAGCCCGCAAGTGGGAGGACATCGCCAAGAAGAACAAGTCGAAGGCTGAGGCCCACGACAAGGCTGAGGCGGACAAGCTCGACGCGACACAGAAGGCGAACAAGGAACGCGACGACGCAGCCACAGAGGCCGCCGAGACGAAGGCTGAGAACGCCCGTCTCCGTGCAGCACTCAAGTACAAGCTCTCCGACGAGGACGTCGAAACATTCCTCACCGGAGTCGCCGCAGACCGTGTCGACGACGTAGCCAAGGCACTCGCGAAGCGTCTCGCCAAGGCCGCACCCGCAGCCGGCGGTGCACCGGCAGGTGGCGCAGGCGGCAAAGCCAAAGCCGGCAACCTGACCGACGCCGTCAACGGCTACTACCAGCAGTAACCCGAACCCCGAGTCGCCTGACCAGGGGACACTCAACCAGGAGGCATCATGCCTGTATCCCTCGCCCAGGCGGCCCAGAACGCCGTCACCGACCTCGACCTCAACGTCATCGACGAGTTCCGCACGAACCAGATCATGGATCTGCTGACCTTCGACGACGCCGTCAACCCCATCGGTGGCGGCGGTGTACTCACCTACGGCTACACCCGCCTCGCGACCCTCGCGACCGCCGCATTCCGCCCCATCAACGCCGAGTACGCGCCGCAGGAAGTCACCACCCAGCGCTACAACGTCGACCTCAAGCAGCTCGGCGGATCGTTCCAGGTCGACCGCATCCTCACCGGAATCGGCCCAGCCGCAACCGCATCGGTCGCGCTGAACCTCTCGCAGAAGATCAAGTCGACCCAGGCACTGTTCGGTGACGCCGTCATCAACGGAGACTCGGCAGTCACCGCCAACTCCTTCGACGGCCTGTCCAAGGCCCTCGCAGGATCGACCACCGAAGACACCACCGCCTACGACTGGTCCGGCACGATGGACGAAACCAAGTCCTACCTGGTGATGGAGACCCTCGACGACCTCATCGGCAAGCTCAACGGTGAAGCCGGCGCGATCATCGCGAACAAGAAGGCGCTGAACCGCATCAAGTCGGCTCTCCGCCGCACCTCGCAGTTCGTGTCCGCACCCGGACCCCGCGGCACGATGTTGGAGTCGTACGGCAACATCCGGCTCATCGACGCCGGCTACAAGGCCGGTTCGGCGACGGACGTCATCCCCGTCCGCGCATCGGCTGTCACCGGCCCGCCCGCGCTCGCCGCTGGTTCGACGGACATCTACGCCGTCCGCTTCGGCATGGACGGATTCCACGGCGTGTCCACCTCGGGTGGTTCGCTGGTCAAGACGTGGCTCCCCGACTTCTCGACCGCGGGCGCTGTGAAGACCGGTGAGGTCGAACTCGGCCCCGTCGCAGTCGCACTGAAAGCGACAAAAGCGGCGTCTGTTCTACGGAATGTGCGCGTTCAGTAATCTAAAAGTGCGGTAGAATTACCGCATGGATTACTGGCGGACCTGCTCCGTTGCCGGATGCACCAACCGTGGACAACTCACACGCGGATGGTGCCAAAGCCACTATTCAAGGTGGACTAAAACCGGGGACGTTCAGGCTCACATTCCACTTCAACGCAAAACAGTCAAAGGGCTCAAGTGGTGCACGATCGAGGGTTGCCCTCGACCTCACCTCTCCCGCGGATGGTGCTCGACGCACTACATGCGCTGGAGGACGACCGGTGACCCGGGTGCAGCAGAGTTGTTGCGAGTGCCCGGTGATCCGACGTCGACTAAAAAAGCCTGCAAGAACTGCAAAATCGTCAAGCCGTTAGACGAATTTCCGAACACCCCTCGCACGCGTGACAAGCGAGAGTCCTGGTGCAAGGAATGCCATAAGCCTGGTCAACGAAACCGCACGTTGTTGCGCAAGTACGGCATTACCGCTGACCAATACGACGGGATGGTTGTTGCGCAGGACGGCAAGTGCGCAGCCTGTAACGAGACAGCCAAGCTCGTTGTCGACCACTGTCACAAGTCCGGCAAGGTGCGGGCGCTTCTCTGCGACCGCTGTAACCGTCTACTCGGTGTAGCGGATGACCGAATCGAACTCCTCCAAGCTGCTATCGCCTTCTTGGGGGTTCACAAGGAGGCGTAGTACATGACGAAGATTAAGAGCCCGATCGAGGGCTACAACGGTTCGTCGACGTTCGGTTCCACCACGTTGGTGTTCACCGACGGCGAGGCCGACGCGAAGGACATCCCCGACGGCGTGCTCGCGTATCTGCGGGAGAAGGGCTTCGGTGTCGACGGCAAGACTGTCGACCAGCCCGACGCCCCGGCCGTGATCGACTCCCGCGAGATCGTCGAAGAGCAGGTCGGATCGAAGGCCCGTGATGCTGCGGTCGACCCGCAGCCCGAGGACTTCCTACCGCCCGTGAATGCGGGCAAGGCTGATCCGCACGGCCCGAAGGTTGTGGCCCCGCAGATCCATGCAGCGAAGGAACAGCCGGTTCGCCCCGGTGACGTGTCGGACGACAATGCGGTGCAGGAGAAGGCGGAGTCGGAGCACGCAGCCGACAACCTGGTCTCCGAGCCGGTGAAGTCGACGCGGCGGACGGCTGCGAAGAAGTAACACCCCCGGTTCGTCGAACGCCCCCGCAGCCATAGCGCACGGGGGCGTTCGGCATTCCACCCACACAATCTTTGAGAGGGGCGACGGATGCTGGTCTACGCCACCACTGCGCAATACTCAGCGTTGACCGGTGACACGCCGCCCGACAACTTCTCGACCCTCAACCGGTATGCGGCTGGGTTGGTGCGGGAAGCCACCTTGTGTGACCGCTGGGTGCCGTTGCCGTCCGGTCTGCCGGTCGACGATGACCTGCGTGAAGCGCTCTCGGATGCTGCGTGTGAACAGATCGCGTCGTGGGATGCAGCGGGTATCGACCCGCAGAAGGGTGCAGGCGGCCAAGATGCGCGTCTCACAACGACCGGTATTGACGGTGCGAACCTGTCCTACGACACGTATCTGACGGCACCGGATCGCGCTAAAGCCATCAACACCTTGTGTGATGCAGCCTTCGCTCATCTCCGCAATGCGGGTCTGGGGTCGACGGTGGTGGCTGGCAGGTGACCGCCGCCGATGTCCTCGCGAAAATCTGGTTCATTCATTCGATCACGGTGGAGCGTAAGACGGGGGATGGTCCTCGCGGCCCTATCTACGCCGCACCCACAACCGAGAATGCGCGCGTGAGCGCGCAGAACCGGTTGGTGCTCAATGGTTCCGGGCAGCAGGTTGTGTCCGCGAACCGAGCGTCCATGCATGAGGGCACCCCGCAAATTCCGATCGGGTCGAAGGTGACGTTGCCTGCGTCGTTCGGGTCGAAGACAGCGAAGGTCATCACCGAATCCAGGCATGACGCTGGCCCGTTGACGCCGAACTTCTACAGCGTGGACCTCGGATGACCCTGGAATGGAACACCCGCGCGGCGGATGCGATCACCGAAGCCGCACAGACCGGGATCTACGAGGCCGCCGAAGCCCTGTTGGACCAGGCGATCGAGAAGACGCCAGTGCAGGACGGCATCCTTCGGGCATCCGGCCGCGCCACCCAAGAGGGCTTGGACGCCGCAGTATCGTTCAACACCCCGTACGCCGTGAAGCAGCATGAGGAACTCGGCTACCAACACCCCAACGGGGGCCAAGCGAAATACCTGGAAGTCCCCGCAAACTCGTTCGCTCCGATGATGGAACAGATTGTCGCGCAGGCCATCGTCCGGGAGACGGGCCTGTGACCGACGTCGAGGTCGTCCCCACTCTCCTCGCGGTGGGGGAGTGGCTGGCAGATGAAGGCCTCGCGAAGTACGACGGCCACGGTGCAGGCCCGACCGTCATGTACGGCAAAGGCTTCGACACCCCCGGCTAGGTCAAGCCCCTAGAAGTGGTGTAACTGGTTTGTGATCCTTCGTTGGTGATCAGGCGGGTAGTTGCATCAGTGCATCAGTGGTCACCTCCGTCG
>NZ_JBEYIW010000039.1:0-15150 GCF_040636045.1 Rhodococcus sp. NPDC006774
GACGGTCCGATCCAGATCAGGCCTGCATCGATCACGGCCTGCGCGAACTCGGCGTTCTCGGAGAGGAATCCGTAGCCGGGGTGGATGGCGTCGGCCCCGGACTTGGCTGCGGCGTCGAGGATCTTGTCGATCACCAGATACGACTCCGCCGATGTCTGCCCGCCGAGCGCGAAGGCTTCGTCGGCAAGGCGTACGAACGGGGCATCGGCATCGGGCTCGGCATACACAGCGACACTGGCCAACCCGGCATCGGCGGCCGCCCGGATCACCCGCACCGCGATCTCACCACGATTGGCGACAAGAACCTTGGTGATCTGAGCACTGGCATGGCTGGGCACTGAGCCTCCTACAGATGTATTTCTCGCGTGCTTCGTTACGAACGTCACGTCGGAGTCTAAGCACCGGCGCTGTCATCGCTGCAATCGGTCCGCACAGCTGCAGCGGATCGGCGGCGAGCCGCAATGAGCTACTGATTGGTAGCGATCTGTCCGGTGTCGGTATGTCCGATTTCGGATCGGTCGTCGTCCGCACGAGGGATTCGGGCGGTTCCGGTGTCCGCCACATCGGTCAACAGCTTCCGGAAGGCACCTATGTACTCGTGAACCCGCGCGGTCGCCTGCTCGGTGTTGGGATAGCGAGCCGCGATGTTGATTCCCTGCGGAGTTCGGTTGATCCAGATGTACACGTCGTGCTGGTACTGCTTGCTGCGCAACGCTCGGGCGTTCCAGTCCGGCCAGTGTTCGGCGGCAGGCGCGAACCGCACATCCATGAACGAGACGACGAAACGCGGGCGGGCGGAATAGCCGAGAGTGGTGAACACACGATCGAGAGGAACGCGGGCGATCGGTTTGGTCTTCTTCACCTCGGCCGAGGCCGCCGCGACCACCGAGCCGAACGAATCCGCACCGGCGATGTCGAAAGAGATAGGACACAGTCCGACGAACCAGCCCAGTGCGGAGGCCCACTGGGGCTCGTCGCGAGTGTGGACCGGAGTCACCGTGCGAAAACGAGTGCCGCCGCCCAGTTCGGAGCCGGTGAGGGCGAGCACTGCGAGCAACCCGGCGAACAGGCTGTGTCCGGTCTTGCGGCACGCGACCGAGAACGAGTCGGCTTGATCGGGATCAAGCACCCACGCGGACAAACCGCCCTGCGGCAGATCGTCCGGGCTCGGATCGCCGATGTCGAGTGGAAAGGCGGGTAGCTCACCCTCGCCGTCGACGAGGAAATCTCGCCATATCCTCACTGCGTCGTGCGAGTGTTCCAGCTCTGCGTTCCTCTCGCGCTCGGAGGACCCGAAGTCGAGGTAGCTGCCGGCCTCGAACAGGCCGGCAGGCGCGCCACCGAGTTCCTCTCCGTACAGCGCAGCGATCTCGTGGGCGACCAGAACCGTGGACAGACCGTCGATGATCGAGTGATCCGCTGCGAAGAACACGGTGACCGGACGCGTCTCGTCCACCGGTTCGAGAGTCACGAATGCGTAGGCGGGCCAGATCAGCGGTGAGGTGAACTCGTCGAACAGATACTGCAGATGCTCGAACACCTCGCTCGATTGCGCGCACCGTTCCTGCTCGACCTGCCAGATGTCGATGGCACCCTGCGCGGCCGTCACCCGCGTCATCTCGCCCGTCACCTCGTCGATCGACGCGCTCGAACGCATCGCCTCGTGCCGGTCGATCCAGTTCAGAACTGCCTGGCGAAACGCGGGCTTGTTCAGGGGGCCTGCGATCTCGAAGGCCGCGCCGAGCCATGATTCACGACCGCGACGAGGACTGCTCAGGCTCGTACGAAGGTGCGCCTCGTGGACGTAGGACGTCGGCCTGGCGTCGGGATGCCACCCTGCGGCCTCGGGAGTGCGGGCCTGCGGGCCGACGCTGGGTATCCACTCGGTGAGCGTGCCCGCGGGAACCGCGTAGTCCGCCAACTCCGTGAACTCCATATCGGCAGCAACCAACCTTCGTCGTACGCATCGGGGGGACAGGGCCCTTGCGGCCCTGCCGCGGAGTCTAACGACGACCCGTTGTATCGATCAAGACGACGGCGCGCTACCGGAGCCGTCGCCCGTCAACGCAGGTGACGCTTGATCCGCGCCAACATCGCCGACATTCCGCGCAGTCGCAACGGACTGACCGCGTCGCTCAGCCCGAGAGCCGAGTAGAAGTCGTCCGGTACGTCGAGGATCTCCTGAGCGCCGAGACCGTCGAGCCCCTGCGCCAGGATCGAGGCGAATCCCCGCGTGGTCGGAGCTTCCGGCGGGGCGCTGAAGTACAGCCGGACCCGCGCCGGATCGCCTGCATCCACCGACAGGAACAGGGGAGACTGGCACTCCGGCACCGGTTCCATCGCGTCCTGCGCAAGGTGGTCCGGCAGTGGAGGCAGTTCTCGACTGAACTCCAGCAGTAGCTGCAGCTTGTCCTGACCCTCCACCGCTGCGAAGTCTTCGACGATCTCGGCCAGCGATTCCGGCAGGGCGCTCATCGAGCGGCCGGAGCCGATCCGGGCTCCTCGCCCTTGGCGATCGGAACGCGAACGGCGTTGCCCCACTCGGTCCACGAGCCGTCGTAGTTGCGAACCGACTGGTACCCGAGCAGATGGGTCAACACGAACCAGGTGTGGCTCGAACGTTCACCGATGCGGCAGTACGCGATCACGTCGTCGGTGGCGGAGGTGTCGGAGTAGATCTCGTCCAGCTCGGCCCGAGAACGGAAGCGTCCGTCCGGTGCGGCTGCCTTGGCCCAGGGAATGCTCACGGCGGTGGGGATATGACCTCCGCGCAATGCACCTTCCTCCGGGTAGTCCGGCATGTGGGTGCGCTCGCCGGTGTACTCGGCGGGGGAGCGAACGTCGATCAACGGCACCGTTCCGAGCGAGCCGAGGACGTCGGAGGCGAACGCGCGGATGGGCGCGTCGTCGCGTTCGATCACCGGGTAGTCGGTTGCGGGGAACTCGGGCACGTCGAGGGTGGTGTCGCGGTTCTCCGACAGCCAGGCGTCGCGACCGCCGTCGAGGAGACGGACGTCCTGATGTCCGAACAGGGTGAAGACCCACAGTGCGTACGCGGCCCACCAGTTGCTCTTGTCGCCGTACACGACGATGGTGTCTTCTCTGGAGATGCCTTTGCGGCTCATCAGTTTCGAGAACTGCTCGCCGTCGATGTAGTCGCGGGTGACCGGATCGTTGAGGTCGAGATGCCAATCGATCTTGACCGCGCCGGGAATGTGGCCGACGTCGTAGAGCAACACGTCCTCATCGGATTCGACGACGCGAAGGCCGGGGGTACCGAGATGAGCGGACAGCCATTCGGTCGATACGAGACGATCCGGATGCGCGTAGTCGGCGAACGTTGCGTTGGAATCGGTTGGTACAGGCACGTATCGGCTCCTACGGAAGATATTCGGCTGGCGGCCCGCCCGGGGGTGAACGGTCTGCACTGTCGATCCTATGCGGAACCTCTGTCGCGGGGCGGGAGTGGAGCCTGCGGAATGACTTCCATGGCGGGAGTGGAGCCTGCGGAATGACTTCAGTGGGGTCTCAGAGCGTCAGTGCAGCGTTCTCGGCTTTCGCTGCCGAGGTCCGCATGAGAGCGACGAGTTCCGCGGTGAACGCATCCATCACCGAGTGTGCCGTTGCAGTGTCGGGGAATCGTGACCGCAGTGCCAGGCCCGATGCGGTGCGGGAGACCCAGAACTGTGCATCGTCGGACACCGTGGCATTGCTGATGTGGTGTGCATCGGTTCGGTCGAAGCGTTCGTGGCCACCGATCTTGGTGTAGTCGATGTAGGACACCATGAACACGTCTCGACGCGACAGGGTGAACGCGTCACCGAGGTTGTTCAGTACCTGGGGGATCGGAACGCCGCTCAACGGTAGTGCCACGCGGAACGCGGTGTGGGCCGCGGTGATCGTGTCGGTGAGGTCGGGTTCGACCTCCACGGTCATGGGAGCGTTGGTGGTGAACCAGCCCAGTGCACGCGAGAATTGCTGCTGATGGCGGGTGTGCAACGGGAACAGGAACGGCACGCGGCTCGGTCCGCCGATGCCGGCGCAGGCCTGTGCGATCGCAGCGACGACACCGGCGAACATTCCGGCTCCGGAACGGGCGCAGAGCTGCTCGAAGTCGAGGGTGTGCTGCGCGTCGAGCAAGGAGGTGACAGTCGTTGCCTGAGGCGCGGTTTCACCTTCGGCGACGCCGAGGTCGAGTGGGAAACGCGGTGTGGTGCCGCCGCACTCGGTGAGAAAGTTCGACCATCGAACCATGCGCTCGTCCGTGGCATCGACGAGTGGCCGGGTTGCTTCGACGCGGCAGTATTCGACGAACCCACCGACCGGAGGCAGGTCCGTCTCCGGGTTCGGCGGGCAGCGGCGGTAGGCGTCGTACAGGGTGTGGATCTCGTCGACAACGACTGCGATCGACATGGCGTCGACGTTGGAGTGGTCGAAAGCGCACAGGATCGTCGAAGTATCCGGCCGATCGATTCCGAGGCAGGTGTACGACGGGAATCGTCGTGCATCGCAATGTAGTTCGAGCGTGCTTCGGAGGTGATCCCGGAGCGTCGACGCCGACGAGAAGGCGGTTCGAGTGGATTGCCTCATCTCGACTGCACCCGGTTCGTAGAGCGTTCTCGCTACTCCGTCCACCCCGCGAACGAAGGAACTGCGCAGAGTGTCGTGGCGGTCGATCAGGTGCTCGAAGGCCCACCCGAGTGCTCGGGTATCGAGGTTGCCCTGCACTTCGAAGGCTCCGGCTATCCAGACGCGCTCGGCCTCGTCCAGATCACCGAGGTGGAACTGCTGGTTGAACGACGGCGGAACCGGTGACGGCTGTGGATTCCCGGTGACGACGGCGGTGAACTCGACGACTGCACCCGCGCGTGGGGTGTACTCAGTGATCGAGGTGACCCGCACCGGCCGCCTCCTGAACGAGATCGCCGGGCGTCAGGCTGTAATCACCGTCGCGGGCAATGGTTTCCAGCACGTGCGCCAGATGATCGTGGTACCGCTTCACCGCTGCGGCGGCAACGTCGGTATCGGGGGTCTGGGCCACCAGATACAGGTGTTCACCGTCTCGGTTGATCCACATCGACGCGTTCGAAGTCGAACCCTCGCCGGTGAAATGTTCGGCGCGTGTGTCCGCATCTCGCCCGACGCCGGGGAACCAACGAAAATCGATGTACGAGAGCATGTTCGGACTCACTGCCAACTCGCTACCGAGAGTGCCGTCGGCGGCCAGAGCGCCCAGTACGGCATGCACCGGGGCCTCCGCGATCTGCTTGGCTTGCTCGAATCCTCGGTGGGCTGCGGCCGCGACGTCGGAGAACCTGTCGTTTCCTGCCACCTCGAACGCGACCGGAGCGAAATTGACGAACCACCCCTGGGATTGTCCGTAGTCACCGTGGTGCCGGGTACTGAGCACGGTGATCCCGAAGTAGTCGGTGGTTCCGGCCAATTCGAAGTCGGTGATCCCGACGGCGGCGAAGATGCCGCTGCTCATCCGGGCCCCGGCGGCCTTGCACGCGGCGTCGAATGCAGCAGTCGGTTCCTTGCTCAACAGGTGGCGTTCGACGATGCGAACCGGAGCTTTCTCGCCGGGCGCGAGTCCGAGGTCGAGTGGGAACCGAGGCATGCGGCCGTCGTGTCGGGTGAAAATGTCACGCCAGGCCGCGATTTCGGGAGAATCGGCCGTGAACGTCGCGGCCCGAGCCCGCTCGTCGGCGGCGTAGGTCAGATGGCTACCTGCCTCTGCGGGAGCCGGTACGTCCGCGCCGGTCTCGAGTGCGTACAGATCGGCCAACTCGCTGATCACCAACGCCTGCGAGCCACCGTCGGTGAACGCGTGATCTGCGCCGTAGTACAAGGTGAAGCTGCCGGGCCTGGCCACGACACCGACGACGAATCCGGGCCAGACGTCGGCCGTCGCCTCGGACGAGAAGCGCCCACGTACGTAGCGTTGGAATTCGTCGTCGTCCATGGTTTCTCCGGCGTCGGTCACCTCGAACGCTGCGACCTCGGGTGGGGCGAGACGCCGAACGACGTCGTTTCCCTCGACCTCGAACCAGCATCGAAGACCCTCGTGGCGCAATACGTAGGCGGCCAGTGCGCGGCTCATCGCATCCGTGTCCACGTCACCGTCGATCTCGGTTGCCACCCCGGTGTACGCGGTATGAAGGTCGCCGCGTTCGTGGGCCGCCCACGCAGCCTTGAGATGGTCCTCCTGGAGGAACGAGGCCGGAGTCGAATCGACAGGTGCCGCTTCGGCACTCGCCCGGGCCGCCGAAGTGGGGTGCCACTCCAACAGCCGGCCGGGAGCGGGATTCCATCTACCCATGGCGGTGATGATCATCGTCGCTTCATCCTCCTCGATACGGGCCGCGAGCCGATTCCATCGCTCACTCTGCGGCGACTGTCACCGACCGAGCGGCCGACGTGAGCACCGTATCGGTACCGCGGTCGGAGTCGATCACTGCCGTCAACACCGCGACGAACTCGGTGATGAAACGGTGGACGTTGGTGGATGCGACGTCCGAGCTGGGGAATCGTGCGGAGATGTTGAGCCCTTGCAGCGTCCGGTTGACCCAGAAGTAGACCTCGTCGTCGGCGTGGCAGTTGCTCCGCAGAGCCCTGCCCTTACGGTCCTGCCACTGCTCGGCGTCCGGGAGGAATCGAAGATCGATGTAGGACACCACGAATCGGGGAATTTCCGTCGACTCGAGGATCTGGGCGATCTTGGAGTACGGCATCCGAGCCAACCCCTTGTTGGCTGCGCCTGCAGTCGCCGCAGCCTCGAGCGCCTCCCCGAACGTGCGTGCGTTGTCGAGCTGAATCTCCATCGGGAGAATTCCGACGTACCAGCCGACCGCCGCGGCCCACTTCTGTTCGTCCCTGGTGTGCATCGGCATCACGGTGCGCAACGTCGTGCGGCCGGACAGGCGGACGTTCGTCAGCGCCAGAGCAGCGAGTATTCCGGCCTGCATGTTGTACCCGCCTGCGCGGCATGCGGCATTGAAGGCGTCCGACTGATCGGAGGTCAGCAGCCAGGACGAGATGCTGCTCTGCGCGGCCGGGTCGGTGCCGGTGAGCGCACGGTCGACCGACACCGGAAGCGGAAACGCGGGAAAGCGTCCGTCCTCGACGGCCAGGAAGTCCTGCCACGTCCGTACGGCGCTGTGGTCACCGGTCAGCGTCTCGCCGAGAGTCCTCTCGGACTGGCTGAAGTCGACGTAGCTGCCAACTTCGGGCAACTCCGGGTCGATGCCTTCGAGAGCGTGTGCGTAGAGCCGGTCGATCTCGTTGATGGCATAGATCTGGCTGTAGGCGTCCATCACCGAATGGTCGGCGGCGAACGCGAGCAGGAACGACTCTCCTGGACCGTTCGAGAGAGCGCGTGAGGCATCGTCCGGTTCGATGGTGGCGAGGACGAAGTGCGGCCATGCCGTCGGAGACACGGTTTCGCCGAACCAGGAGTGCAGATGGCTGAAGACCTGAGTCTCGGTCCGGGGTTCGGTGTGCGCCCGGTCGATCACCTGCACCGCATCTGTCGGTGCGGTGTAGCGCAGCCAGGAACCGGACTCCTCGTCGCGGCGAACCTTTGTGCGAAATGCCTCGTGACGGCCCATGTATGCGGTGATCGTTGCGCGCACCGCCTCGACGTCGTAGCGGCGATGAATCTCGAACACCGTGCCGATCCACGAGCCCGGTGCGCTGCGCTCGCAATGGTCCTGGTGTGTGAACGACAGCCCACGGGGGTCCGGTGCCCAACGGTCGTCGTCGACGCGGGGGACCCACTCGGTCAGGCGACCGGCGGGGAGGGGGTAGTCGGCGAGTTCGGTGTATTCCATGGGAGTCCTCTTCCGTTCCGGGCTCGGTCAGCGGTGTGCGGCGTCGGTTCGTATTCGCACGTTCGATTACGGTCGAGTCGATCGTGTAAACCTGTCAGCGGTGTTCGTGCAGCGGACCGGTCGTTTATCTGCTTGCTGTTGGATTGCTGCTTTCCGCATTGAAAGAACAACGTCATTGCCGTCGACCCGAAGTGAGTTCAGCACACACGATAGGGCGTAAGTGAAATTATTTCGCGACGCGTAAAAGTAATTCTTCTCACTGCCGAACGTCTTGACCCACCGGGCTCCGATCAGCAGTCGGCGGTGTGTCCGATTGTCGTATCCTACGATCGGATCACTGATTTTGCTGGTCATAGTGATGACAGATCACAGTCGTAGTGTGGTGCGATCGGTGTCGGAGGTCCACACACGACCCACGCCACTGAACGGCCCGAACATGGTGCGGGACACAATCGGGCCCCTTTTCTGTGCATCCGACCCCTTTTCCGTACATGTATTGCCGAATGTGAATGCATTGATGGTGGCGAATTGACACCACCGCCCCTGTTTCCTCGATGTAGTAGGTTCGGCGCGTGACTCGAATTGGATTTGCCGATCACCTATTCTTGCGAATGCATCACGGCATCGGATATCCCGTCTACAACCAGTTCCTGTGGTGGTTCGACGAATCCGTCCAGCGAGTGGACCTGGAAAAACTACGGGACAACCTGTCCGACGGTCTGCTCGCGCGCCGAGTGGTCGCGTCGACGGTGCCTACTGCCCGCGATCGATGGGTGGCATCGAACGTCTCCCATTCACTTGATTTTCACCCAGACTTCATCGAATCCACCGAAGTGTCGGCCTGGGCCGACGGTCGCATCGATCGAGACATCGATCCCGAGACCGGTCTCGGTTGGCGGCTGTCGGCGGCACCGTTGACGAACGGTGGGACGGTGCTGTCGTTGGTCGCTTCGCACATGGTCGCCGACGGCGGCGCTCTGATCGCCGCGTTCGTTGCTGCGAATTCTCCGTCCGAACAATCTCGGCCGGTTCCGAGCACGGGCGGCATCGCGGCCATCGCCTCGGACCTGCGAGACGCCGCGGACCAGGTGCGGTCCGTTGCAGGCTGGTTGGTGAACACCGCTGCGTCCGCGCTCCCGATTCCCGCACGATCCGGTCCGGACGCAGCTGTCCCGCGCTCGCGGCCGACTCGCTCGCAGCCGACGGCCGGGGCGGTGGACGCCGCCTGGGTATCGCCTCACGCGGTGGCGGAGGTGGATGCAGGTGCCTGGAAGGCCGCCGCCCAGCGATGGGGTGGCACGTCGAATTCCCTGTTCATCGCGGTCCTCACGGCTGCCTCGTTGCAGGCCGGGCGAGCCTCGATCGGAGACTCGGTGCAGTGGTCGTTGCCGGTCAGCGATCGCACCGTCGACGACACTCGATCCAACGCCACCAAGATCGTCAAGATCGAGGTCCCCATCACCGACGCGGCCGACCGCGATCTGTCGACGATCCGGGCAGCCAGTAAAGCGGCGTTCACCGCCTTCGCCGCGAGGCAGGCTGCCGGTCTACCACCCGCAGGCATCTCGCAGGCCCTCGTGCAGATGCTGCCCGACGCCGTGGTCGCGCGAGTTCCGCAACCACGTGACGGCGCGGAAGGACTGGCGTCGAACCTGGGTGTTCTGCCCGAGGTCTTCACCACGGTGGCCGGCATTCGAGCTCGGGCCGTGTCGGGCAGAGCGACCTTCGCGGGTGCCGACGCCGCGTTCGCGCGATCGTTGGACGGTGGCCTGACTGCGTGGGTGTGCGAGACGGACGCGAGCGTCACCGTGACCGTCCACGCCATGGATCCCGATCGATTCGTCGATGACCAGGCGCTGCGTGACCACCTGGCGGAGGCCCTGGATCGTTGGGAACTGACCGCGCGCTTCTGGTGAGTGCCTCAGCGGTTCCGCGCAGCCGCCTCGGTGATGTCGGCAGCTGCGGCCACCGCTGTTGCGGTCGGGGCAACGGCGTCTGCGAGTCGGCGTGCCGCCTGCCTGGCACGGTCGGTAGTGATATCGGCAATGCCTTGCTGCAGAACGGATTCGGTCAACGTCGAGAACTTCGTGCTGGTTCCGGCTCCGATCCGGCGCAGCGCGGCTCCCCAGAACGGCTGATCGGCGCTGAACCAGCAGACGAGTGTCGGCAGTCCGGCCCGCGCCGTTGCAGCCGTCGTACCCGCGCCACCGTGGTGGACCGCAGCCAGGCATCGCGGGAGAATGCTCGTGTGATCGACCGATTCGACGATCATGATGTTCGAGTTCGACTCGGCAGCACCAGAATCGGCACCGACCAGGTCACTCCAGCCGGCACAGACGAGAGCGCGCACGCCCAGCCGTCCGGTCACGTTCTCGATCATGCGCAACAGTGCCGTCGGATCGGGCACGGGCATACTGCCGAATCCGAAGTACACCGGCGCGGACCCTGCCTGCAGCCATGTCTCCAGTGCTGGATCGACGTCGACGCGAGCGCCGCTCAGCCCCAGGAATCCGACGAACGGCCTCTGCGGGCCCCACTGTTCGGCGAGCCCGGGGAACAGTGCCGACTCGTAGGCCTGAATCTCCACTCCGCCGTAGCGTTCGGATCGAACGGGCAGCGAACTGCGGGTCGGTGCCAGGCCCAGGGACACTCTCTGCGCGTTCTCGCGAGCCTTCATGGACTTCCAGCGCATCGATTCCGCCAGCGCCCACATCGATCGGTTGACGTATCCCGGCAACGTGGCCCCCGGGGTCACGGGCACGACGTCGTTGCGTCGAAGCGGGCAATAGTGCAGTGCCACAAAGGCATTGCCCGCAGACTCCGCCATGTTGAACGCCATCTCCTGCCCCAGCGAACCGGTGACGATTCCGTGGCAATCCTGGGCCATCTGCTCGAGTTCGGCGGTCATCTGATCCCAGCCGTGATTGGCCAGTTCCGCGAGTGCCGCCATCCTGGTCCGCGGGTTACGCGACTTGATGCGCACTCTGATCAACTCCGACTCCAACAGGCGCTGGGTGTCGGGCCCGAACGAGACCACGCTGACGCGTTCGGACTCAGCCGTTTTCGCGCGAGCGAAGTCCAGCAGGTTGGGCGGTGCGCCGAACACCACGTCGTGTCCGCGATCCGCGAGTTCGACGCCGAGTGCGATACCCGGCGTCACGTCACCGCGACTGCCGTTGAATGGCATCACGAACTTCATAGGGTCACTCGCAGTCGCGTCGGCGTGGAAAACGTCCTCAACCTATCAGTCCTGCCCGTTCCAGTCCGGTTCGGAAAACATATGGCGGGAAACACATTTGCGGCCCACCTGCGTCCGCACTCGTGCAGCGATAGTCTCGCGTAGTGGAAAGACTGACGTACGACGACGACCTGTTCCTCCGCATGGAATGCGTTCTCGGGGTACCCGTGGTGAACCAGATCGTCTGGCGGTTCGACCGCGCCGTCGCACCGGACGCGCTCCGATCCATGTGGCGATTGCTCGCCGCAGGCCCCATCGATCGATCGGTTCGGCGGGCCCGGGTGCCCGGTGCCCGTGACAGTTGGACAGCAGCGCGTCGACCCGCCGATCCCGTGGTCATCGGATCACCGATCGCCCGCGCGGCGGTCGACAGGTGGATCGAGGACGAGGCCGCGGTGACGCTGGACCCGATCGGGGGACCGGCGTGGCGGTTGTCGGCCACCTCGGTGGCAGAAGGCGGGACGGTCGTATCGCTGGTCGGCTCTCACGTCGTCGGCGACGGCGGTGCCCTCACCACCGCGGCTGCGGCCGCACTGGCCGGACACGCAGTGCCCGACGATTTCGCACGCGTCGGGCTCGATCACGGTTCCGAGTCCGCGGCGGCGGTCACCCGCGCCGATCTGTCCGATGGTCTCGGCCGCGTCGGTGCGGCGCTCTCGGGTGCGGCCCGAGTGCTCGGCCGCACCGCGGTGGAGGCGATACGGGCACGGGCCACTGTGTCCGCCGAGCCGAGCGAGGAAACACCGGACGGCACGGGTGCAGGCCCTGACCGTCCGCGTGTGATCGTCGCCCCTGAGGAAGGGGCGTGGAGGCCGAGCACCGTCGTCGTCGATTGCCTGTCCGCCGAGTGGTCTGCTGCCGCGGCGAACAAAGGCGGCAGTTCCAACAGCCTTCTGGTCGCGGTGGTGCTCGGGATCCTGACCGGGAGCGGCCGAGTCGGGGTGGAGGACCGCGTACGCGTCGCCCTCCCGGTCAGTACCAGGACCGTGGGAGATCGGCGGGCCAACGCGACGTCCGGGGTCTCGATCCACGTCGACCCGGGAGCGGCGTATCTCGACGATCTCGGAGCAATTCGAGCGTCGAGCAAGCAGGCATTCAGAACCCAGGCCGATCGCACGGTCACGACGACGTTCGAGCTCCTCAAACCGCTGATGCAGTTGCTGCCCGACGCGATCGTGGCCAAACTCGCCGCGTCGGGCTCGGCACCGCTGTGCCTGTGCTCGAATCTCGGTGCCAGAGGTGTCGCACTGCGCACTATCGGTGGTGTCGACGCCACCGCGGTGGCGATGAGGTCGATCACGCAGAACACCGATGTGGCCTTGCTGCGCCGCACCGGCGGTGGCGTCAGTGCCTGGTGGAACGAATCTGGCGAACGCGCGACCCTGTGCGTCACCGGGCTCGATCCGGACAGCTTTCCCAGCAAGGAACACCTGAGAGGGTTGGTCGAGGCGGAGTTCGATCGATGGGGCCTGACGCCGGAATTCTGGTGACCTCGAGACAAGTCACAACTGCGGGCGAGGACGGATTTTCGACCGGATCGCCGGTGAGGCTATGCTTTCCGACTGTTCGAGTGTTCGGGCAGGTGTGAGAAAGGGGAGCGATCCATGGCAGTGGTCGTGTTGTTCGGGTCCGAGACCGGTACGGCCGAGGAGGTCGCCGACAAGATTGCGGACGTCCTCAGCGATCATGACGCCGAGGTACGCGACATGCTCGAGTACGAGGTGTCCGATATCGACACCGACGACTTCCACGTGGTCATCTGCTCCACCTACGGAGACGGAGAGCTCCCCACCGGTGCAGAACCTTTCTTCGAAGCACTCGTCGAGGACGCGCCGGACCTGGCCGGACTGCAGTTCGCGGTGTTCGGTCTCGGCGACCGGGTCTACGAGGACACCTTCAACCGCGGCGGCGAGATCATCGCAGAGAAGCTCACCGAGCTCGGCGGCAAGCAGGTCGGTACTCATGCTCGGCACGACAGCTCGTCGAACATCAGGCCGAAGACCATGGCCGAGGAGTGGGCTCGCGAACTGATCGACCTGCTGCCCTGAGAGCAGGAATCGGCTCCGGCGGCCCTGCGGCCGGCGGAGCCGCAAGGGTCAGGACGGGCTTCTGTCCCACAGCGCGGCCAGGGACGTACCCACACGAGTGAGCAGGGTGCGCACCAGCGGTAGGCCTATCCCGATCACCGACGACGGATCGCCCTCGATGCGGTCGACGAACCAGCCGCCGAGCCCGTCCAGCGTGAACGCCCCCGCCACCGACAACGGTTCACCGGAGTCGAGGTAGGCCTCGAGGTCGACCGAAGACGGCGTCGCGAAATGCACGACTGTCGAACTGTGCGCTGCAGCCTGCGCCACGACCACTCCGTCGGTCACTCGGAGCACAGCGTGGCCGGTCAGCAATTCGCCGCTGTTCCCCGCCATGGACTGCCATCTCTCGCGCGCCACCTCGACCGAATGCGGCTTTCCGTGCAGCTCCCCGCCGATGGCCAGCATCGAATCGCAGCCGACGATCACCAGATCCTCGGTCGAATCCGTGAACCTCTCGGCCACTGCCGCAGCCTTGGCTCGAGCCAATTCCGTGACCACCGTTTCCGGAGACGCCGACGGTCCGAGCTCTGCAGTCAACGCATCCTCGTCGACACCCGACACTCGGACGATCGGCTCCACCCCGGCACCACGCAGTACCGACAGGCGCGCAGGCGACGCCGACGCCAGGACCAGACGAACAGGCCCCGGCGCAGCGTCGGAGGACTGCACCGTCACCGTGGGTGACGGCCCGATGCGGCATACGAATACGCCGATTGAGGTGTGAATCGGCGATGCAGCAACTCCGGCGAACCCCAGAGCTCGCGAGGACGAGAATCGCCCGCCGACTCCGATCCGCCCTGCGCAGCGGTCAGAACAGCCACCAGCGCGGCGAGTTCCTCGTCGCTCGGATTGCCCTTCACCACTCGAACGGCAGCGGGGGTTGCGGAGACCGCTTCGTCGTTCGCTTCGTCATGATTCGCTTCGCCGCTCACTGCGTCATGATTCGCTTCGCTCATAGTGGGATGTTTCCGTGTTTCTTGGGTGGGAGGGTGACTTGTTTGCGTTCGAGCAGTCGTAGGGCGGTGACGATCTGGCCGCGGGTGTGGCTGGGGGGTATGACGGCGTCGAGGTAGCCGCGTTCGGCGGCGATGTAGGGGTTGACGAGGGTGTCTTCGTATTCCTGCTGCAGTGTCAGGCGGAGGGCGTCGACGTCTTCCCCGTTCTTCGCTGCCTCGAGCAGTTGTTTGCGGTAGACGAACCCGACAGCGCCGGAGGCTCCCATGACGGCGATCTGCGCGGTCGGCCAGGCGAGGTTGACGTCGGCTCCCATGTGCTTGGACCCCATCACGTCGTACGCGCCGCCGTAGGCTTTGCGGGTGATGACGGTGATCTTCCCGACGGTCGCTTCGCCGTAGGCGTAGAGCAGTTTCGCGCCGCGTCGGATGATGCCGTTGTATTCCTGCCCGGTGCCGGGCAGGAACCCGGGCACATCGACCAACGTGATGATCGGGACGTTGAAGCAGTCGCACGTCCGGACGAAGCGGGCTGCTTTCTCGGAGGCATCGATATCCAACGTTCCGGCGAATTGGGTGGGTTGGTTGGCGACGATCCCCACCGAGCGGCCGTCGATGCGCCCGAATCCGACGATGATGTTGCGGGCCCGGCCCTCCTGCACCTCCAAGAACTCGTCGTCGTCGAGGATCCGACGAATCACCTCGTGCATGTCGTACGGGGTGTTCGGTGAGTCGGGGATCAGGGTGTCGAGTTCGAGGTCCTCGGCGGTGAGCGAGTCGGCGATCGATCCGGTGATCGGGTCCGACGGTGCGGTGCGGGGGGCGTCGGCGCGATTGTTCGACGGCAGATAGGACAGGAGCTCGCGGACGTAGTCGAGGGCGTCTTGTTCGCCGGAGGCGACGTAGTGCGCGACCCCGGATTTCTCCATGTGGGTGTGCGCGCCGCCGAGTTCTTCCATGGTGACGTTTTCGCCGGTGACGGTTTTGATGACGTCGGGTCCGGTGACGAACATCTGGCTCGTGCCGTCGACCATGAC
>NZ_JBEYIW010000040.1:0-13414 GCF_040636045.1 Rhodococcus sp. NPDC006774
CAAGTGGATGCGACGCGCGGATATCGATGAGGGCCGCAGCCCTGGTGTGAGCGCGACCGAGTCCGCTGAACTGCGTGAGGCCCGTAAGCGGATCCGGCACCACTTCAGCGGGTCCCGGTTTTGTCCACGGTGTCTCGCCGAGCCGGACTGCATCTGGCAGAGGCAATGGGCGCACCCGTTGCTTCCGATCTGCCTGCGGCACCGACTGCGGTTGCAGACCCGGTGTCCCGGTTGCGGGCAGGTGCCATTCTCCGACACCACCTGGCTCGGCAGGCACGGCCCGCCATGGCACTGCCCCCAACGGTGTCCGCGCGAGAGCGCCGATCGGAAGGTGCGTCCGTTCTGCCGGCACGACTTGCGCGACGCCACCGTAATCGAGGCCAACGACGACCTGTGCACGGCCCAGCGGTATCTGACCGCGCTGGCCGAGGCAACCGACATCGACGATCCCACCTCCCGATACGACAGGACGGCCGCGACGACCCGATTCGAGGCCTTCTGCGACCTCGCCGCCGACAAAGTCGGCATCGAGGCCCTCGTCACCCTCGGCGCCCATCAGGAGCGTCAGCAAATCCGATGAGCACAGGACAGTCCACCCAGTTCGTGGCTGACCCGAAGTTGAAGTTGGTATTCCCAATTTTGTGTCCCAAGGACACGCGGACGGTAATGCTGCTCAACGCCTGCGATACCCGCAACGCTGCGGGCCGGACCGCCCGCAACACAGATCCCGCCCGCCCCGTTTTGGTCGTTCTTGGAATAGTCGTTCAGCTGGCGGGGCGGTCTGTCACTGTGACCGAGATCTGCTGGGTCTCGCCACCGCGGAGCACGGTCAAATCGACTCGATCGCCCGGGTCGAGGGCACGGAGCGCCGCGATGAAGTCCTCCGCCGACTCGATGTCGTGGCCGTTGACCGCGGTGATGACATCGCCCGGCCGGATACCCGCCGTCGCAGCCGGACCGAGCGGGACGACCTCGAGGACGACGGCACCGCTGGTGCGGTCGACTGCCAGTTGTTCGGCGATCTGCGGGCTCAGCGTGCCGGGCTGAATGCCGACGTACGCATGCTGGGCAGTTCCCGAGGCCAGCAGTTGGTCTGCGACGTCGACGACATTCGCCGCGGGGATGGCGAAGCCCAGAGCCACCGCACCCGCCGACGGGGGAATGTAGGCCTGGCTCATCCCCACGACCCGCCCTTGTCCGTCGATCAGGGCACCCCCGGAGTTACCCGGCGAGATCGCGGCGTCGGTCTGGATCAGGTCGACCAGCGGCGCCCCGGTGGAAGCCGACCCGGGGATCTGACGGTGCAATCCTGAGATGATGCCCGAGGTGACCGTGGCCTCGAACCCCAGCGGACTGCCCACGACTACGGCGAGCGCGCCGACCTCTGGCAACGCTGTCTCGAACGTCGCCGCAGTCAGATCCGTGCGGTCCGCTTGAAGGACCGCGACGTCGGTCACACGATCGACGGCCCGCACGTTCGCGGACACCTGTTGCCCGTCCGCGAAGGCCACACTCACCTGCCGGGCACCCTCGACCACGTGGGCGTTGGTGACGACGGTGCCGTCGGTCTTGTAGACGATGCCGCTGCCCACGCCGGACCCGGTAAGCACGGTGACGACCGAGGCCTCCACCTGCCGGACCAGTGCCGGCAGGTCTACGGCAGGTCCCGCTGAGGGCGTCGAGGTGGTGGGAGCCGAGGCGCCGCATCCCGCGAGGAGGAGGACCACGGTCGCGACCAGCGGCACCCAGATCGAGGAACGTACGGTCGACGGTACGCGCATCAGCCACCGCCTCCGTGAGGAATCGGTCTCCTACTTGCACCTGCCGCGAGCGGGCCCACCCGATCAACATACCCCCGGCGGCGCCCGAGACCGGTCACCGAACCGCTTCGATGCACCCAGGCAACCGGCATCGACGAACGGCAGCGCGCATGCTCCACCACTGAGAGCCAAGATGCTTCGTATCTTGTTGCGCTGCCAACTTTTTCATACAATTCTAATCTGGAGCGTCTCCGATTCGGGGCTCTCCGCATTTGAGCGGGGCGTGTGCTGATTTCATGCTGCTGGTCTCTGCCCTCGGGTGAGGGCGATGTGGACCATGATGCGCCTTCGGTAGTTGTCCATGTTGGTGAAGCCGCATCCGACACGCTTGGTTTGCTTGATGATCCGGTTGAAGCCCTCGGTGCGGGCGTTGGTCACGTCCTCGGTGAGCGCGACGAGCACCGCTGGCCACCAGGTGTCGATCGTGGTCGCCAGGCGGCTGGTTTCCTCCATGTCGGCGCGGGCGGCGTCGTCGTAGAAGTCGTACAGCCTGCGCCGGATCTGGTGCGGCTGGTGTTCGGCCAGCAGCAGGCGCAGGCGTTCCTTGACGGCATGCGCGGCGGCGATCTCGTTGGTCGGATCCTCGGCGGCGAGGGCGGCGTTGAACCGGGCCTTTTGCTTCACGGTGAGGTGCTCGTAGCCGGTGAGCAGCAGTTGCCGGCTGGCCCAGACTTTGTCGGTGGCGGTGCCGCGGCGGCCGTGCAGTTGCCGGGTGATCCGTTGACGGACCTGGGTGACCATGAGGTTGGCGAGGGCGACGAGATGCCACTTGTCGACTGCGATCCGCGCGTCCGGCAGGGCGGTGCGGATCCCGGATCGACAGGTACAACAGCGCCCGCCCGCACACCCGCCTCGGCAACGCCCCACCCGCCGAGTACGAGGCAGCGCACTGCGCTGAGCCCACCAAGTCATCGCGACCGGCAATGACACCTGCATAGACGTGGCATCAACGCGTAGATGTTTCAGTTTCTTCTGTGCTGGGGCTGTGTCAGGTGCTGGACCGGGTGTAGGCAGCGGCGCGCACCACATCGTCGTCCTCCAGTCCAGCTCCTAGTGCTCCGCCCACGGTGGCCAGGCTGGCGGTGAGCCAGCTGATCTTCGCGTAGTCCAAAGCGTTCACTGGGTGACCGGCGACACCGGCCAGTACCTGCTCGTCGATGAGCAGCAGCGCGCCGACCCAGGACAGGATGAATAAGCCGAGGTAGAACACCACAACCCCGATGGCCACGGTCGCGGTGGTGGCCAAATTGAACAGGATCACCTGCTCACGTTGGGCTCGCCGCCGTGGGCGCTCCCACAAGTCGGCTCCCAGGATCAGGGTGGCACTCACCGCCCCGATCGCCATCACCGCCAGCAGGACCAGGCGCACCGGCCCGTAGGCCATGGCCAGTACCCATAGGTCCGAGGCCACCAATGTCAGCATGCCGGTGGCCGCTGCCACGACCATCGCCCGGGAGAGCCGGGCCACGAAGGCCCAAGGCTGGTTGGCGCGGATCATGCCCAGCAGCAACCGCACGTTGCCGCTCAGCACTCGGGCCGTGAACTGCACGACGTTGTCGTCCGGGCGTTCGTCGAGATCGGTGGACAGCTGGTGGGCTCTTCGAGCAAGATCCCGCTGGGCGTTGAGGTCTTCGGCGTCGTAGCCCAGGAGCTGCCCGACCACGTGCACGGTGGTCTCTTGCACCTTCTGCCGCACGTGCACGGCTCCCAGGGTTGGGACGGAGACCAGTCCTACCCCGTGCACGGGGTAGGACTGGGTGAGCACCGGACGTCGGCCGGTCTTCAGGGGGATCTCGGTGAGCACCACGGCCAAATCCCAGTTCTCCTCCAGCACGCGGTTTCGGGCCGCCTCCAGCAGGTCCAAGGTCTCGGTGGGTGGATCGACCAGCCGGTCTTCGGCCATCTTCAGTTGCCAGCGCACTCCCGGATACCGCTGCACCAAAATCTTGCGCACCGAGGTGGTGACCTCGGGGCCGAGCATCGCACTCAGGGATGGTGAGACCACCAGGCCGATGAGCAGCTCGGCATCGGAAAGGGGTTCGGCAGGATCGGCGGTGGATCGGCAACGCTTAGCAGTCACCGCTCCATGGTGAGGCAACCACGGGCCGATTGCCACTGGCTCGATGGAGCCCCAAGGTTTCGTGCAGCACCGCGGGCCGGATTCGGTGGTCGCCTCGATCCCGGAGAGAGCGGTGCTGCTCACTGCGAAATCCTCTCCCCGCCGACGCCGCCAGCGCGAAGACATCACAGCCAGCGGGCCCGGGACCTGCCGGTGTCGAGGACGGCTTCTCGATGATGCTGCAGTGACGGATCGGTTGAAGTGCTTCGGCGGTGTGGGGAGCAGTGATCAGCGTGGGGGCGGTCGATTCCGTTCGGACAGGTGATGCATCGACTGCCCAGCGGCAGGTGCGGTACTGATGCGGGGGTACCCGGTGCAGGGGTGTCAAGGCCCAGCTCCGAAGACGGCAAGCCGGGCACGTGAAAGGCGAATTATGGCCCGCCGCAACCCGAGCGGGAAGGCATGTGTGGCACGAGGCGCCGAAGACGGGCCGGGCGTTTACTGCAGAGATAAATGGCTCTCCGCATTTGAGCGGGGCGTGTGCTGATTTCATGCTGCTGGTCTCTGCCCTCGGGTGAGGGCGATGTGGACCATGATGCGCCTTCGGTAGTTGTCCATGTTGGTGAAGCCGCATCCGACACGCTTGGTTTGCTTGATGATCCGGTTGAAGCCCTCGGTGCGGGCGTTGGTCACGTCCTCGGTGAGCGCGACGAGCACCGCTGGCCACCAGGTGTCGATCGTGGTCGCCAGGCGGCTGGTTTCCTCCATGTCGGCGCGGGCGGCGTCGTCGTAGAAGTCGTACAGCCTGCGCCGGATCTGGTGCGGCTGGTGTTCGGCCAGCAGCAGGCGCAGGCGTTCCTTGACGGCATGCGCGGCGGCGATCTCGTTGGTCGGATCCTCGGCGGCGAGGGCGGCGTTGAACCGGGCCTTTTGCTTCACGGTGAGGTGCTCGTAGCCGGTGAGCAGCAGTTGCCGGCTGGCCCAGACTTTGTCGGTGGCGGTGCCGCGGCGGCCGTGCAGTTGCCGGGTGATCCGTTGACGGACCTGGGTGACCATGAGGTTGGCGAGGGCGACGAGATGCCACTTGTCGACTGCGATCCGCGCGTCCGGCAGGGCGGTGCGGATCCCGCCCGCGTACGGCGCGGACGGGTCGATCACGACCAGGTCGATGCCGGCCCGGAACGCGGGTGTCTGCAGCGCGAGCCAGTCGATCACGCACGCCCCGGAGCGTCCCGGGGTCAGCCCGAGAAGGTGCCCGGGCAGGGTGGGGTCGGCGTTGACGAACGAGGTCATCCACGGGTTCGACCGTGTCCAGCCGGCCTCTTCGAGCACCCAGCGCACCGACCGGGCGCGGGTCTCGTCGATGCCGAGCACGCGGGTGGGTTCCGGCTCGGGCAGCCACTGGTTGGCCAGTGCGATGAGCGCCCGGTGCGCGGTCGACCACGCCACCTGGTACTCGCTAGCGACCTCGCTGACGGCGCGGTTGCCCGACGCGATCGCCGAACCGATCTTCTCTCGTAGCCGGGTCGTGAGCCGCGACCGTGCCGGCACAGCGCGGGACTGCTGCGTGAATGTCGCTGTCCCACAGGCCGGTTCGCGGCACACCAAGCGCCGTTTGAGCCACCACAGATCGGTTCTTTGGCCGGAGGCAGGCAAGTCCTTGACTCGAACCAGTGGCCGCTCCTTGATCCTTGAGGTGAGCACCCCGCACTCGGGGCAGGCGCCCTCCGGGTCGATGACCTCGATGACGACACGCACCGTGTCGGCATCGATTCGTTCGAGCTGCAGGACGGTGAACTCGTCCTCCAGCCCGAGCAGCACTGACGTACCCTCGTTCATGCTCGTGGCCTCGCTGTTGTCGCGTTGTGAGAGACCAACAGCATGTCGGGGCCACGAGCCCCATCAACTACCGGGCACCCCGCTCAAGCGCGAAGAGCCCGATTCGGTTGCCGCCCAGTGGAATCCGGTGGGCATGGCTCCAGTGGATGGATAAACCGACCGTTTGGAAAATGGATTTCTCCCGCCGGTTTCTCTCGGCGCCAGGAACTTGTCGTTCCGCCATCGAGCACCTGCTCCTGTACGTGAGCATGAAGGAACGGCTATTGCCAGCGTGTCAGCGACTGTACTGTCATTGCGGAATTCGCTTCCCGCTTTCGACTTGTGCGGGCCTTGCCACTCACCGCGTCGGCTGCGAAGATGACTGCATCGGGAGTTCTACTCGTGGACGCACCGCAGTAGTGGCCGGTACCCGGAGTTGCGTGTACCGGTCGCCTCGAGCGGGTTCCGGCGGACATCTATGCCCAGGGCAGGTATGGACGCCATTGCGCCTCTATTGTCGACGCCCGATAGGCGAATTTGCGTCGACCCCCGACAAGGGTTAGCGTCATTTCAGTGATTGCAAGCCAGGACTGTCGATAGGCGAATTGTGTTGACCGCCCGAAGGCGGATGAAGAACTCGCATTGCGGTTGGGCCGTTCGTGAGCCCAACCGGTTGACCGAGGGCCGGGCCGGTACGGTACGCACAGGCTCGGCGAAACCCCACAACATCGACGCCGAGGGGGCGTGATGTCAGAGTCCAGTGGCGGAACCTCCGCCGTAAGTCCACACCCACCTGCTCGCCAGGTGATTGCGACATTCGACACCTATGCCGACGCCGAGAGCGCCGTCGACTACCTCTCCGACCAGCATTTCACGGTAGACAAACTGGCCATCGTCGGTCGCGACATCGAGCTGGTCGAGCAGATCGTCGGCCGATTGAACTACGGCTGGGCCGCTCTGCGCGGCGCCGCCGCGGGCGCGCTGACGGGTGCGCTGTTCGGCTGGATCTTCGGGTTACTCGATTGGGTTCAGCCGCTGCTCACGGGCCTCGCGCTCGCCTTCTACGGGTTGGTATTCGGTGCCGTTGTGGGCGCTCTGCTCGGCCTGCTCATGTATGCGCTGCAGGGCGGCCGGCGCGACTTCACCTCAATCCAGTCATTACAACCACGTCACTACGAAGTCCTCGCCGATGTCGAGGTCGCGGACGAAGCCGTCCGCTTGCTCACCGGCCGGACCGATCGAAAGGAATGAGTCATGGCGACTGCTGTGGGTATAGACCTGGGCACCACCAACTCGGTCATCGCAAGCTGGCAAGGCGGCGAGCCGGTGGTGATCTCCAATGTCGAGGGAGCGCGGACGACGCTGTCGGTGGTGGCGTTCACCGAGAGCGGCGAGCGCCTGGTGGGTCAGCTTGCCCGACGGCAGGCGATCTTGAATCCGAAGGGCACGATCTACTCGGCGAAACGCTTCATCGGACGTCATTACGACGAGATCTCCGAGGAGGCCAAAGCGGTCAGCTTCGACGTCGTGCCGGGTGACAATGGTGAGGCCCGATTCGACGTGCGGGGAAAGAAGTACGCGCCGGAGGAGATCAGTGCCCTCGTGCTGCGCAAGCTCGTCGACGACGCGAGCAAGTTCCTCGGTGAGAAGGTCAAGGAAGCGGTCATCACCGTTCCGGCCTACTTCAACGACGCGCAGCGCAACGCCACCAAAGACGCCGGCCGGATCGCGGGCCTCGAGGTTCTGCGGATCATCAACGAGCCGACCGCGGCGGCACTGGCGTACGGCATGGACAAACAGACCCACGAGACCGTACTGGTCTTCGACCTCGGCGGCGGCACCTTCGATGTGAGTCTGCTCGATGTCGGCGAGGGAGTAGTCGAGGTTCGCTCGACGGCCGGCGACTCCCACCTCGGCGGAGACGACTTCGACCGACGCCTGGTGGACTACCTTGCCGACGAATTCCAGAGCGCGGAGAACATCGATCTGCGCAAGGATGCGCAGGCATTGCAACGCCTCTTCGAGGCCGCGGAGAAAGCCAAGGTCGAGTTGTCCTCGGTAACTCAAGCCCAGGTCAACTTGCCCTTCGTCACCGCAGACGCGAACGGTCCCAAACACCTCACCACCACGATCATGCGATCGAAGTTCGAGGATTTGACGGCAGATCTGGTGGAACGCTGCCTCGGTCCGGTAAAGCAGGCAATGAGTGACGCCAAGATCACCGCCAACGACATCGACGAGGTGATCCTGGTCGGTGGTTCGACACGCATTCCGGCGGTACAGGCACTCGTTCGCCGGCTCACCGGCGGTAAGGACCCCCACATGGGCGTCAACCCGGACGAGGTCGTGGCGCTCGGTGCCGCAGTCCAGGCGGGCGTGCTCAAAGGTGAGGTCTCCGACGTACTGTTGCTCGACGTCACCCCGCTGTCCCTCGGCGTCGAGACGCAGGGCGGGGTGATGACCAAGATCATCGAGCGCAATACGACGATCCCGGCCCGGCGCAGCGAAGTGTTCTCCACGGCGGAAGACAATCAGTCCGCCGTGGACGTCGTGGTGCTGCAGGGCGAACGCGAACGGGCCGCCGACAACCGGGTGCTCGGACGGTTCCGGCTGGAAGACATCCGCCCCGCGCCACGTGGCGAGGCCCAGGTCGAAGTCATTTTCGATATCGACGCTAACGGCATCCTCAACGTCACCGCCCGCGACAAGGACACCGGCAAGGAGCAGAGCATCACGATCAGTGAGCAGGGCAACCTGGACCAGAGTGAGGTCGAGCGCATGCTTGCGGAGGCCGAACGGAACCGGGGTGAGGACGAGGAGCTGCGCAAGGCGGTCGACGCACGCAACGCGCTCGATTCGGTTGCCTACCAGGTGGAACGGCGACTCGCCGAACTCGGTGACAGTGCGCCCCCGCACGACAAGGCGCGTGCCGAGATGCTGATCGCCGACGCCAGGAAGGCTGTGAAAGACGGTGCTTCACCCTCGGAGATAGAGCCCCTGACCTCGGAGCTGCAGCAGCTGCTCTACGGGCTCGCGCCGGTCCAAGCCGGCGGCGGCGACGGACACCAGGCCGGCGGCGCAGAGGCTGCGTCGTCGGATGATGACGACGTGATCGACGCCGAGTTCGATCGGAGCTGAGGCACCTGATGGAGAGGTCTGCTGATCATTCGACGACCGAGCCGGCTACCGACGGTACCGACGGGGATCAGACCGAGACGGCGCCTGATCGCACCGACACGGGGGCCGAGTTGGCTCAACTCGAGGACCGTTGGCGCAGGGCCCTCGCAGATCTGGACAACCTGCGCAAGCGGTATGCCAAGGATCTGGATCGTGAACGCGCCGCGGAGGTGGCGAAGGTTTCGGCGGCGTGGCTGCCTGTCCTGGACAATTTGGAGCTTGCGCTGGCCCATGCGGGCAGCGATCCTCAGGCCGTCGTCGAGGGTGTGAAGGCGATCCGGGATCAGGCGGTGCAGGTGCTGTCACGGTTCGGCTTCGAGCGCCACGACGAGGTCGGTGTGCCGTTCTCTCCGGAGCTCCATGAAGTGGTCAGTGTGGTGGCCCAACCCGACCTTCCCTCCGGGACCGTGGTCGAGGTCTTGCGCCCGGGCTATGGAGAGGACGGGCGGCAGTTGCGTCCCGCCGCGGTGGTCGTCAGCCGCCCCGAGGGGTGAGCACCGATGGCGCGTGACTACTACGAAGTGCTCGGGGTTTCTCGGGGCGCCGGCACCGACGAAATCCAGCAGGCCTACCGCAAGTTGGCCCGCAAGTATCACCCCGACGTGAACAAGGACCCCACTGCGGAGGACAGGTTCAAGGAGGCCAATGAGGCCTACCAGGTGTTGTCCGACCCGGACACCCGGAAACGCTACGACCGATTCGGTGACGACTTCCGGCGTGTGCCCGAGGACTACGACGAACGGGTCCGGGCAAGCGCCGGCGGGTTCGGCGGCGGCGGGTACGGCAGTGGGGGCGGGGGCAGAAGGGTGCACTTCGGTCACGGTGTCGGTGGCGAGGGCGGCGTCGACTTCGAGGACCTCTTCGGGCAGATGTTCGGCGGCGGTGGCGGGTACGGGCCGATTCCCGGCGCCGATCAGGAAGCGGAACTGGAACTGCCCCTGGAAGAGGCGTATCGGGGCGGAAAACGCACTCTCAGACTGGACGGACGGCAGTATGACGTCGACATTCCGGCCGGTGTCCTGGACGGCCAGCGAATCCGGTTGGCCGGGCAAGGAGGCCGGGGCAACGGCGACGCGCCGCCCGGGGATCTGTACCTCGTGGTGCGGATCAAGCCGCATCCCCGGTTCCGCGTCCAGGGCCGGGACATCTACGTCGACCTGCCCGTATCGCCATGGGAGGCGGTCCTCGGGTCGACCGTCGTCGTTCCCACCCCGGGTGGCGAGGCGAAAGTCAAAGTGGTGCCGGGCTCGTCGACGGGACGGAAGCTTCGCCTGCGCGGAGAAGGAATGCCCAATCCGCGGGGCGCCAACGGCAACCTCTACGCCGAAATCAAGGTGATGGTGCCGCCGAAACCGACAGCACGTGAACGCGAGCTGTTCGAACAGTTGGCCGCCGAATCGAACTTCGATCCGAGGAAACAGCCATGAGCACCCCGACCCCGGGCACCCAGTACATATTGGTTCGCCGTGCCGGATTGTCGCTGGATGTCTTCGCCGAACGTACCGGGCTGCACCCCGACCTGGCACGAAAGCTTGTGGCTCTCGGCCTGATCGACGCACGCCGCGACCCCGGCGGCGAAATATTGTTCGAACCGTCAGCAGTGGCCCACGCTGCCCGCATCCAACGGCTGCGGACCGGCCTGGGCCTGAACTACTCGGCAATCGGGCTCGTGCTCGATCTGCTGGATCGAATCGAGAAACTCGAAGCAGCTTCCCGCAGAAGGAGGACACCCCCATGGACACCGGCAGTCTGACTGAAAAGTCACGAGAAGCCCTGCAGGAAGCCCAGAACGTCGCGACCAGAATGGGTCACACCGAGGTCGACGGAGAGCACCTGCTGCTCGCGTTGGTCGATCAGCAGGAAGGGTTGGTACCGCGACTGCTCGAGCAGGCCGGTGCGAACGTCGATGCCCTGCGATCCGATCTGGAACGTGAACTGTCGCGTAGGCCGAAGGTCAGCGGCCCCGGTGCGACGCCCGGTCAGGTGATGATCACCCAGCGCCTGGCCAAGCTGCTCGACGCCGCGGAACGGGAGGCGAAGCGACTCAAGGATTCCTACGTGTCGGTGGAGCATCTCGTGATGGCCCTCTCCGAGGAGGGGTCGACCAGTGCGGCCGGACGGGTTCTCACCAGTCATGGGGTCACACGAGAGACCTTCCTCGCCGCCTTGACCACAGTGCGCGGCAACCAGCGCGTCACCTCGGCCACCCCGGAGGGGGCGTACGAGGCGCTGGAGAAGTACGGACGCGACCTCGTCTCCGAGGGGCGGGCAGGCAAACTCGATCCGGTCATCGGGCGAGATGCCGAGATCCGCAGGGTAACGCAGATCCTGAGCCGGAAGACGAAGAACAATCCGGTGCTGATCGGCGACCCCGGCGTCGGCAAGACCGCGATCGTCGAGGGACTCGCCCAGCGGATCGTCCGCGGCGACGTGCCCGAGGGCCTGCGCGACAAGACGATCTTCTCGCTCGACATGGGTTCCCTGGTGGCCGGTGCGAAGTACCGCGGCGAGTTCGAGGAACGGCTGCAGGCGGTGCTGTCCGAGGTGAAAGCGGCCGAGGGGCGCATCCTGTTGTTCGTCGACGAGTTACACACCGTCGTCGGCGCAGGATCGGTCGGCGGCGAGGGATCTCTCGACGCCGGCAACATGCTCAAACCGATGCTCGCCCGCGGCGAACTGCACATGATCGGTGCCACCACTCTCGACGAGTATCGCAAGCACATCGAATCCGATGCAGCATTGGAGCGTCGATTCCAGACCGTGCTCGTCGACGAGCCCAGTGCCGAGGATGCAATCTCGATTCTGCGCGGACTTCGAGAACGCCTCGAGGTGTTTCACGGCGTGAAGATCCAGGACGGCGCACTGGTGGCCGCCGTGACCCTCTCGCACCGGTACATCACCGACCGTTTCCTTCCGGACAAGGCGATCGACCTGGTAGATGAAGCGTGCGCCCGGCTACGAACCGAAATCGATTCGATGCCCGCCGAACTCGACGAGCTCACCCGGAAGGTGACCCGGCTGGAGATCGAAGAGGCCGCGCTGTCCAAGGAAACGGACGCGGCCAGCAAGACGCGCCTCGAGGAGTTGCGTAAGGAGCTGGCCGATCTGCGGGCCGAGGCCGACGCCCGGCACGCTCAGTGGGAGGCGGAGCGCCAAGCGATCCGTCGGGTGCAGGAGCTGCGGGGAGAGCTGGAACGATTGCGACACGAGGCCGAGGAGGCCGAACGCAATTACGACCTCAATCGGGCCGCCGAGTTGCGGTACGGCGAGATCACCGCGCTGGAGCGCAGGCTCGAGGCGGCGGAGGAGCAATTGGCTACCAGGCAGGGCCGGAATCCGTTGCTGCGCGAGGTGGTCACCGAAGACGAGATCGCAGAGATCGTGGCCGCATGGACGGGTATCCCGGTCGCTCGACTGCAGGAAGGTGAGCGGGAGAAGCTGTTGAAGCTCGACGAGATCCTGCACGAGAGGGTCGTCGGTCAGGACGAGGCGGTGCAACTGGTCGCAGACGCGGTGATCCGGGCGAGGTCCGGCATCCGTGATCCGCGCCGGCCGATCGGTTCGTTCATCTTCCTGGGACCGACAGGTGTGGGGAAGACCGAGCTCGCAAAGACGCTGGCCAGTGCCCTCTTCGACAGCGAAGACAACATGGTGCGCCTGGATATGAGCGAGTACCAGGAGCGGCACACGGTGAGTAGGCTCATCGGTGCGCCCCCCGGGTACGTCGGGTATGACGAGGGGGGTCAGCTCACTGAGGCGGTGCGTCGCAAGCCGTACTCCGTGGTGCTCTTCGACGAGATCGAGAAGGCCCATGCCGACGTCTTCAATACCCTGCTGCAGGTGCTCGATGACGGCCGGATCACCGATTCTCAAGGCAGGCAGGTCGATTTCCGGAACACGGTGATCATCATGACCTCGAACATCGGATCCCAGCATCTCCTCGAGGGAGTCACAGCGGACGGCGAGATCAAGCCGGACGCCCGGGCGCGGGTGCTGGCGGAACTGCGCGGGCACTTCCGTCCCGAGTTCCTCAACCGGGTCGACGACATCGTGTTGTTCACCCCGCTCACGCTGCCCCAGATCGAACATATCGTCGAGCTGCAGCTCGCCGATCTTCGGAACAGGTTGTCGGAGAGACAGATACACTTGAATATCACGCCGGAAGCACGCCGGCTCATCGCCGAACACGGTTTCGACCCGGTCTACGGTGCACGACCCCTGCGCAGGTATATCGCCCATGAGGTCGAGACCAAGATCGGTCGTGCGCTGTTGCGCGGCGAAATCGAACCGGGCGGCACCATCGATGTCACGGTCGATGACGGCGAACTGTCCGTCGCATATACGGAACCCGCCATCGCGGCCTGAGAAGGGGTGTCGTCATGGGATCGGCGACAAGCATCTCGAAGAGATTGCAATCGAGGACAATCGCACGGGCGACAAGGCCAGGATCCGCTTACGGGCCTCACGCAGTTCAGCGGACTCGGTCGCGCTCACACCAGGGCTGCGGCCCTCATCGATATCCGCGCGTCGCATCCACTTG
>NZ_JBEYIW010000041.1:0-10973 GCF_040636045.1 Rhodococcus sp. NPDC006774
ATTCGACGTCCGGTGTTGTAGCGCAGGAAGATCGAGGTGGTGTCGGCTTCGGAGTCCAGCCGTTCCCCGTAGGTGGGCCGCCCGCCGAGTCGCCATGCCGATTCTGTCTCGACGAGCCCGTGCAGGAACAACACGAGGTGCGCTCCCGCGTCGGGGAACGCCGCGGCGAGGGCGCGGTACTTCGGAACAACCGGGCGACCGTCGACGCGAATCGCCATCGGGTAGGCGAGCACTCGGGAACTGCGCTCCATATCGTCGCCGATGAGACCGTGCAGGACAGCGATGGTCTGCGCGCCGCCGGTGGTGTGCGACGGCGACGGTCGGGTGTCGTCCTCGGTCACGTCGTCGCCGGTCACGTCTGCGCGCCACCGGTCAGCGCGCCGACTGTCTTGGCTGCGCCGGAGCAGGCGGCGACGATGCTCGCGTAGGTGCCGGCGGCGATCGCGTCGTGCATCAGCTGTGTCGGCAAGACAGCCGGCCCTACGCCGAGTTTCACGGCGGCAAATGTGCGTCGTGCAATAGCCGAGTGAACTGCGCGGACACCACCCGCGGCCGACGCCAGCTCGCGAAGCGCGATTTCTGCGAGTTCACCCAACTCCTGTGTGCGCTGAGTTCTCTTCCCCACTCGATTCAGTGTACGTGTGTCCACTGGATCCGTCAGGGCTGGGATGGCTGCGGTTTTCCCATGTCACCGTCGCTCGAAATACTCGTGGACCTGGCGTACCGACATCGCTCCTTCACCGACTGCGGATGCGACTCTCTTCACCGAGCCGCTGCGGACGTCGCCCGCAGCGAACAAGCCGGGTCGGCTCGTTTCGAGCGTCCCGCACAGCGCTGCTCCGATCTGCAGGGCACCGTCTCCACGAGCGAGAGCTGCGTCCGTACCGGTGACGACGAACCCGTGTTCGTCGAGTGCGATGGCGTCGGCAAGCCACCCCGTGTAAGGCGTCGCTCCGATGAACACGAACAGGGCGTGCGCTCTGATCGTGGCCTGTTCGCCCGTGCGGTTGTTCTCGACCACGACTTCGTCGAGGTACTTCTTGCCGCGGACCTCGCGAACCTCGGTGTGGCGGTGCACGGTCACGTGCGGGTGGTGCTCGATCTGGTCGACCAGGTAACGGGACATGCTCTTTCCGAGATCGTCATTGCGGATGAGCAAGTGGACGTCCGAAACATGTTCGGCGAGAAACACTGTCGCCTGGCCTGCGGAGTTACCGCCGCCGACGATGGCCACCGGGTCGGTCCCGCACATGTGGGCTTCCTGATGAGTGGCGGCGTAGTACACACTCGTGCCTTCCAGTTCCGCGATACCGGGAACGGTCAACTTGCGGTACCGCGCGCCGGTGGCGAGCACGATGGACCGGCCGCGAACCGTGCCGCCGTCAGAGAGCCGGAGCACGTGGTACCCGGCTTCGGACGTCAATCCGGTCACCTCTGCCGAGACCAGGATGCGGGCACCGAACTTGTCGGCCTGGATCACAGCCCGCTCGGCCAATTCGGATCCGGAGATTCCGGCCGGGAATCCCAGATAGTTCTCGATTCGGGAGGAGGTGCTGGCCTGTCCCCCTGCGGCGATCGTCTCCAGCGTCACCGTGTTCAACCCGTCCGACGCTCCGTATACGGATGCGGCCAGTCCGGCCGGTCCTGCACCCACGACGACGAGATCGAACACGTCCTGGGCCGCGTTCGGCACGGAGAGTCCGACGATGCGTGCGAGCTCTGTGTTCGTCGGATTGCGCAGTACCTTCTCGCCGTGCCAGATGACGACGGGAACGTCCTCGGGGGCGATGTCCAGGCTGCGCAACAGCTGCTCCGCCCGCTCGTCCCGCTCCAGATCGATCCATTTGTGAGGCAATCGATTTCGCATTGCGAATTCTCGAAGCCGCAACGTGTCCGGTGAATAGCAGGACCCGATGATCCGGAACCCCGAGCCGAGCCCGATCAGCAGGTGCCGACGCAGCAGGTAAGCCCGCAGGATCAGATCGCTCAGCACTGGATCGTGGGCAACCAGTTCGCGCACCCGCTCGGCGGGAGTGACGAGCAGCTCGCCGTCTTCGATCGCTTCGGCGGTGTAGAACGCCACCTGACCTTCGAGCAGTCCGAGCTCACCCAAGAAGCGGCCGGGTCCGTGCACGCGAAGTATCCGACGTTCACCGTCCCGGTCACCCTCGTCGAGAACGGCGACCTTGCCGGACAGAACGACGAAGAAGTCGTTGCTGGGCGCACCCTCGCGTATCAGCACTTCTCCGGTACGAACCGATCGACGTGTGCCACCGACCTCGAGCACTGCGACCTGATCGTCCGTCAGCCGCGGGAACGCGCCGTGCTCGTCCGTGGTCTCGCCGACGACAACTGGTCCGGCGTCCTCAGACGAAATTTCGGTCGACATAACACCACCTCCAATCTTCTCCGGGCTCCATCGACCGAACGATCGGATGGCCGACGACATGTGCGTGCGCGCTCGCGTGTCTGCCCGGCGAGGAGTCGCAACACCCGACGTGCCCGCACGTCAGGCACAGCCTCAGGTGCACCCACGGGGTCCCGAGACGGAGGCATTCTTCGCAGCCCTGCGGGGTTCTGGGCACCACGGACCGGATTGCATCGACGTGCGGGTCCACTGGCACGAACGTCATGATGTCGCCTCCTTGCCTGCATTCTCCGAAAGCGCTCGATCGAGCCATGCGCGTAGCTGGTGTACCGGGGCTGCACCGGCCTGCCGAGCGAGGACCTCACCCCGATCCATCACCAGCAGGGTCGGCACGGCCCTGACGGTGAATCGTTCGGACGTCAGGGGTGCGGCATCCACGTCGACCTTGACCAGCTTGATCCGGCCCGCGCGTTCTCGGGCGAGCTGTTCGAGCGCCGGGCTGACCATGCGGCACGGTCCGCACCAGGTCGCCCAGAGATCGACGAGTACGGGCACCGAGGGGTGTTCGGCGATCTCCGCGAAGTCCTCGTCCCGTGCTGCGGCGATCCACGGCAGCGGCTCGTGGCAGTTCCCGCACCGGGGTGTCCCGTCCGCTGCGGCAGGGACCCTGTTGACCTTGCCGCAGTGCGCGCACTTCACCTTGTCCGATTCCATGGCGACATCTCCTCTCAGGCCGCCGCGACGGCGGGTTCCGCATACGCGACGACGAGTTCTCCGTCGACCACCGTGACGGTGATGGTGCCGCCTGGTTCGATGTCCCCTCGCAGTAGCGCGCGACCGATCTTGGTCTCGACCTCGTGGGCGATGTATCGACGCAATGGCCGTGCACCGTAGACCGGGTCGAATCCGCGCTCGGCGACGAGCCTGCGCGCGTCCGGGGTGATGTCCAGATCGATCCTGCGCTCCGACAATCGGTTTCGAAGATCGGCGAGCTGCAACCCGACGATGTGCTCGATCTGGGGCAGGGTGAGTGGGGTGAACAGCACGATGTCGTCGACCCGGTTGAGGAACTCGGGACGGAAATGCCCACGCAGTTCCGCGAGAACCCGCTCGCGGGCGTTCGGCTCGATCTCGCCGTCGGGTGTGACTCCTTCGAGGAGGTGCTGGGAACCGATGTTGGAGGTCATGATGATCACCGTGTTCCTGAAATCGACCTGCCTGCCTTGTGAATCGGTGATCCGGCCGTCGTCGAGCACCTGTAGCAGGGTATTGAACACATCTGCGTGCGCCTTCTCGATCTCGTCGAAAAGCACTACCGAGTACGGCTTTCGGCGCACCGCCTCGGTGAGCTGTCCGCCCTCGTCGTACCCCACGTATCCGGGAGGTGCCCCGATGAGCCGGCTCACCGTGTGCCGCTCCTGGTACTCGCTCATGTCCAGGCGCACCATGTTGTCTTCGCTGTCGAAGAGAGCACCGGCCAATGTTTTTGCGAGCTCGGTCTTTCCCACGCCCGTCGGGCCCAGAAAGATGAACGACCCGATCGGCCGCCGCGGATCACGGATGCCGGACCTCGCCCGGATCACCGCGTCCGCGACCAGCTGCACCGCCTCGTCCTGACCCACGACCCTCTCGTGCAGAATCTCGTCGAGCTGCAACAACTTCTGTCGCTCGCCTTCCTGCAGCCGAGCGACCGGGATCGAAGTCCACGCAGCCACGATTTCGGCGATCTCGTCCTCGGTGACCACTTCGCGCAACAACGGGCTCCGGCCTTGTCTGGTGACCAGCTGCTCCTCTGCCGACTCGAGCCTGCGTTCGAGCTCGACGATCTCGCCGTAGCGCAACTCGGCGGCCCGATTGAGGTCGTAGGCGCGCTCCGCCTCCTCGGCCTCGTGGCGCAAGCGCTCGAGCTCGCTCCGTAGCTCTTGCACCCGGCGGATCGCCTGTCGCTCCGCCTCCCACTGAGCGTGCCGGGCATCGGCCTCGGCCCGCAGGTCGGCCAGCTCCTTGCGCAGCTCGTCGAGACGTGCCTTGCTCGCTCCGTCGGTCTCCTTGGACAGCGCGGCATCTTCGATCTCGAGCCGGGTCACCTTCCGGGTGAGTTCGTCGAGTTCGGCCGGCATCGAATCGATTTCGGTGCGCAACCGAGCGCACGCCTCGTCGACCAGATCGATGGCCTTGTCCGGGAGAAAGCGGTCGGTGATGTAGCGGTGCGAGAGGGTGACGGCAGCGACGAGAGCGCCGTCCTGAATCTTCACGCCGTGAAACACCTCGAGGCGTTCGCGGAGTCCGCGCAGGATCGAGATGGCATCCTCGGCGCTCGGCTCGTCGACGAGGACGGTCTGGAACCGTCGCTCCAGTGCCGCATCGGATTCGATGTGCTTGCGATACTCGTCGAGCGTGGTGGCACCGATCATGTGCAGCTCGCCTCGGGCGAGCATCGGCTTGAGCATGTTGCCGGCGTCGAGAGACCCCTCACCGCCCACTGATCCCGCACCGACCACGGTATGCAACTCGTCGACGAACAACAGAATCCGCCCGTCGGCTGCCTTCACCTCGGCCAGCACCGCCTGCAGACGCTCCTCGAATTCCCCGCGGTACTTCGCGCCGGCCACCAGGGAACCCATGTCGAGTGAGAAGATCGTTCTGTCGCGCAGGCCTTCCGGAACGTCGCCGCGGACGATCCGCTGGGCAAGGCCCTCGACGATCGCGGTCTTCCCGACGCCGGGGTCGCCGATCAGAACCGGATTGTTCTTGGTCTTGCGGCTCAGGATCTGCGTGACCCTGCGGATTTCGGCGTCTCGTCCGATCACCGGATCGAGTTTGCCCGCCCGCCCCTCGGCGACCAGATCGCGTCCGTACTTCTCCAGCGCGTCGTACGCACCTTCCGGGCTGGCCGAGGTGACGCGTTGATTGCCGCGCACCTTCGTCAGCGCTGTGAGGAAGGAGTCCCTGGTGATTCCATGACGGGCGAGTACTCGCCCTGCCGCAGTGGCCGAACCCTCTTCGGCGAGGCCCATCAGGAGATGCTCCACCGACACGTAGGAATCCTTGAGCCGCTTCGCCTCTCGATCGGCGGCGTCGAGGAGCACGGACAAGCGTCGGGTGATCGCCACCTGACCGGTCCCGGCACCGGGGCCGCTGACCTTGGGCCTTCGCGAGAGTTCACGTTCCAGATCGGATTGCAGGGCATCGACCTCGGCACCGGCCTGCTCGAGCAATCGGGGCACCAACCCATCCTGCTGACCGACCAAGGCGAGCAGTAGGTGCTCTCCGTCGACCTCGGTGTGACCCATTCTGGTCGCAAGGCTCTGGGCCTCCTGCAGCGCTTCGCGCGACTTCTCGGTCAGGTTGCTGATGTCCATGTGGTTGTCCTCCTTCTGCGGGAAGATGCTTCGAGTGTCTCGATTCGTTCCAGCAGGTCGAGCACGAGCCCGATTGCCGAGTAGTTCAGGCCGAGACCAGTCCGCAGTCGTCGAATGCGGGCAGCATGGGCCACTTCGGTTGGCGCGAAGAACATTTCGCCACCTACGACGCGGTCGGCGTCGAGCAGACCGAGGACCACGAGCTTCCGTGCAAGTTCCGGATGCAGCCCCGTACGTTCGGCGAAGGCGTCGGTCGACAATTCGGTGCGTCGAACCAGTACGTACCGGACCACCGGGTTCGGGTCGCTCATGTCTTTGTCCTCGCATCGAAGTTCGATTCTGCGGCCAACTGCTCGAACAGTGCGCGTTCGCGTGCTGTCGGTTTCGACGGCACCATCACCTTGATCTCGGCGTACAGGTTGCCGTTGGGGCCACGCGGATTCGGCATTCCTTCGCCGCGCAGTCGCAGCTTCCTTCCAGTCGACGAGCCCGGAGCCACTTTGACTTTCGCCTCGCCACCCGGGGTGGGAACGGCGACGGTCGCCCCGAGGACCGCCTCCCATGGCGATACCGGGAGGTCGACGTGAATGTCTCGGCCCTGTACTCGGAACCGGGAATGTGGCTCGATCCGTACCACGAGGTACAGATCCCCTGGCGGCGCGCCGCCGTTGCTCCGTCCGCCTTGCCCGGCCAACCGAATTCGCTGGCCGTCCACGACCCCGGCCGGAATGTCGACGTCGTACTGCCGTCCGTCCAGTCCGAGCGTGCGTGTGCCGCCCCGGTACGCCTCCTCGACCGTCAAGGCCAGTTCCGCTTCCTGATCGGCACCGGGAATCGGCCCGTACCCGCCACCGCCGCCGAACATCTGCCCGAAGAGGTCGTCGAGATCGACGCCACCGTCGCCACCGGAACCGAAGTGCACGCGTCTGCTCCCGCGGTCGTATCCTCCGCCGCTGTTCCCGCCACCGCGGTATCCACCCGAGTGGGTGCGGGTCCGTTCGTCGTAATCCTCGGGGACACGCCGAAAGTCGGCACCGAACCGGTCGTAGCGTTTGCGAGTGTCCGGGTCGGACAACACCTGGTAGGCCTCGTTCATCTCCTTGAACGTGTCTTCCGCCGTGGGGTCCTTGTTCACGTCGGGGTGATACTTGCGAGCCAGCTTGCGGTAGGCCTGCTGGATCTCGTCGGTGCTCGCACCCCGCGGGACTCCGAGCGATTCGTAGTGGTCACGCGCCATCGGTGCTCACCCCTCGGGGCGGCTGACGACCACCGACGCCGGCCGCAGTTGCCGTCCGTCCTCTCCGTAACCCGGACGGACGACGTCGATCACGGTCCCGGACGGAAGGTCGGGCCGGACCACCACGCTGACCACTTCGTGCAATTGCGGGGAGAACGGAACTCCGACCTCGTCGTGACGCTCGAAACCGAACCGTGACAGCACCTGCACCGCCTGATCGCGAATCGCCTTGACGCCGTCGACAACGGTCTGCGAATCGCTGTCCGCATGTGCCAACGCAAGTTCCAGATTGTCCAGTACCGGCAGCCACGCCGCGGACACCTTCGTCACCTCCGCGGCCCGTTCTCGCTCCAGGTCCTTGGCATACCGCTTGCGCAGGTTGTCCAGATCGGCAAGGGCTCTGCGCCAGCGGTCGTCGAGTCGAGCCTCCTCGGCACTCGTGGCGGCGTGATCCGGTACCGTCTCGGTTCGATCTCCTTCCGTGACGTCGGCCGCTGGTTCGGGTGTCGAATGATCTGCAGCCCTTTCCATCTCGTGCCTCAGCTTCGATCGAATTCGGCGTCGATCACGTCGTCGTCATCGGTCGAGGCCGCGTCCGCGCCACCGACCTGACGTCCGTCACCGCCGTCCTGTACCGGCACGAGCCCGTAGAGGAGCTGTTGGAGCTCGGAGGCGAGTGGTTGTACATCTGCAGGCGAAGCGCCGTCCTTCACGGCCTTTCTGGCATCGGCGATCAGCATCTCGGCCCGTGCCCTGTCGTGCGGTGGCGCGCTGTCGCCGAGTTCGGCGAGTCGCCGTTCCACCTGATACGCAACGGAATCGAGTTCGTTGCGCGCGTCGACAGCTTTGCGCAGCGCCTCGTCATCGCCCCGATTCCGTTCGGCCTCGGCCAGCATGCGTTCGACCTCGCTCGGGTCCAGATTGCTCTGCTCACTGATCGTGATGCTCTGTTCCTTGCCGGTGTCCTTGTCCCTGGCCGTGACATTGAGTATGCCGTTGGCGTCGATATCGAACGTGACCTCGACCTGGGCGTCGCCGCGCGGTGCGGGCCGGATGTCTTCCAGACGGAAACGTCCGAGCGAACGGTTGTCGGCGGCCCGCTCGCGTTCGCCCTGCAGCACAACGACATCCACGGCGGACTGCTCGTCCTCCGCGGTGGAGAACACTTCGCTGCGGCGGGCCGGGATGGTCGTGTTGCGCTCGATGATCTTGGTCATCACCCCGCCCTGTGTCTCGACGCCGAGAGACAGCGGGGTGACGTCGAGCAGCAGCACGTCGGAGACCTCGCCCTTGAGCACGCCGGCTTGAACCGCCGCGCCGAGAGCCACGACTTCGTCCGGATTGACGCCCATGTGGGGGTCCTTGCCGCCGGTGAGCCGGCGAACCAGGGCTTGCACCGCCGGGATGCGCGTCGAACCACCGACCAGAATCACTTCGTCTATGTCGTTGGCGGTGACCTTGGCATCACTCATTGCCTGTTTCACTGGGTCGAGGCAGCGCTCCACGAGATCCGCCGTCAGATCCTCGAACTTCGATCGCATGACGGTGGTCGTGAGGTGCTTGGGACCGTCCGAATCGGCGGTGACGAACGGCAGGTTGACCTGGGCCTGGGTCACCGAGGACAACTCGACCTTGGCCTTCTCTGCGGCCTCGAAAAGGCGCTGCAACGCCTGTGCGTCCTTGCGCAGATCGATGTTTTCCACCTGCTGGAAGTCGTCGGCGAGGTAGTCCACCAGGCGTCGATCGAAGTCGTCCCCGCCCAGGTGAGAGTCGCCGGCCGTCGACCGAACCTCGACGACACCCTCGCCGACGTCGAGCAAGCTCACATCGAAGGTGCCGCCGCCGAGGTCGAAGACCAGTACGGTTTCGTGGACCTGCTTGTCCATGCCGTACGCCAGCGCCGCAGCGGTCGGCTCGTTGATGATCCGTAGGACTTCGAGGCCCGCGATGCGGCCGGCGTCCTTGGTGGCGTTGCGCTGCGCGTCGTTGAAGTACGCCGGTACTGTGATGACCGCTTCCTTGACCTTCTCGCCGAGAAACTTGCTCGCGTCGTCGACGAGCTTGCGCAGTACGAGGGCACTGATCTCCTCCGGCGCATACTTCTTGCCCCGCACATCGATTCGGGCCTCGCCGTTGTCACCGGCCACGATGTCGAAGCTGACCGCTCTTGCCTCATCGGAGATCTCGTCGTAGTGGCGTCCGATGAAGCGTTTCGCCGAGTAGATCGTGCCCTTCGGATTCAAGATCGCCTGCCGTCGGGCAAGCTGACCCACCAGCCGTTCTCCGCTCTCGGTGAAGGCCACCACCGACGGCGTCGTCCGCGCTCCCTCGATATTGGAGATCACCACCGGCTCGCCGCCTTGCCAGCTGGCGATGACGGAGTTGGTGGTGCCCAGGTCTATACCCACAGCAGTCGCCATGACTCGTTCCTTTCGATCGGTCCGGCCGGTGAGCATGTGGACAGCGTCGTCCGTTACCCCGACATCGGCGAAGACTTCGTAGTGAGGTGGTTGTACTGGCTGGTACGAGTCGAGATCGGCACGCCTGTTGGGAAATGCAGTTCGAGAAGGTGGCCGACACACCCGCAGCGCAAAATGATTGGATGAGAACGAATGTGGCTGTTAGGCAGCATTATTCACCGTACAACGGAAGTCGACCGCATGAATCCTTGGTCGCGACTGTCGTCGTCGGCGAGTGTCGGGCGTTCGATATTTTTGTATCCGTGCAAACAGATCGTGATGTTCGAGCCGATACGCGGTGTGGGCAGTTCGCAGCAGCACGCTGAACTGACCGGTAACCCAAAACGTTGGCACATCAACATGTTTCGCGACGTGACCGAAATTCGGCCGGCGCTGCACCTGGCGTGTCTATTCCCTCTACCGGTCGAGTATCCTCTCTCGGCTGCGAGATTACTAGGGGTAAAACCAAATTCGCTCTTGCGCGCGGACTGCAGGCCCTTCCCTTTGCCGGTCCGAGGTGTGATGCTTGGCCGTGTCCACCACCTCGAACAGGAGAATCGTCATGGTCACCAAGGCACTGCTGGTCCGACTCGAAGCCAAGCCCGGCAAGGAAGATGCAGTCGAGGAGTTTCTCCGGTCGGCCCAACCGCTCGTCGAACAGGAGCCCGGCACCCGACCCTGGTTGGCGGTACGGTTCGGCCCATCGACGTTCGGCATCGTCGATGCTTTCCCGGACGACGCCGCCCGTGAAACGCATCTCAACGGACCGGTCGGCCAGGCTCTCGGCGAACGGGCGGACGAACTCTTCGCCTCGCCGCCCGAAATAAGCTACCTCGATGTACTCGCCGAGAAGCTCTGACCTGGACTGCACACTTCGCTCACCTGCGAGCCCGACTGTCGTCCTGAATTGTTGGCCCGCTTCGGTTGTCCGCCCGGGTGTGCGCCGACAACATGTCCACGCTGAGTGAGATCGGTTGTTCCTGTTGCATTCCGGTGATTCTGGGAGGTGCGTATCGTTCGTCGATCGGTTCGCGGACTCCGGCGCTGTGACGCGCCGATAGGGGTGGGCACGACCGGGTCTCGGCGCGAGTACCGTCGGCTCAGTCTCGGCGGCCGACCACAGGGTTCAGTTCGGAGGCCGCGAGGCCGCCGGGCTCGACACCGGGAAGGAATTCGCGCCACGTTCCGCTGATCAGCGTCGGCGACTCCACGACTCGAGCCCCGTCGGCGAAGTAGGTGGTGGCCAGCGCTCGGCGAGGCTGAGTGGTCAGGTTGGGCCCCGCGGTGTGGATGCACAGCGCGGAGTGGAACGACACGTCGCCCACTGCGAACGGCTCCGACTGCACCGCGACGTCACGCTCGACGAAGCGCTGCGCGACGGCCTCGTCGTACGACGTGCCGACCTTGTCGAACTCCAAGTCCGCAACCTCGCTCAGCACCTCTCGGCCGCGAGCGAACGACAGCGGACCCATTCGGCCGGGGATCGCCGACATCGGCATCCATGCAGTGACCGCCTGCGTGGTTTGGAGCGGGAAATGCTCCGCGTC
>NZ_JBEYIW010000042.1:0-10355 GCF_040636045.1 Rhodococcus sp. NPDC006774
ACGACGGAGGTGACCACTGATGCACTGATGCAACTACCCGCCTGATCACCAACGAAGGATCACAAACCAGTTACACCACTTCTAGGGGCTTGACCGCACGATCCTCGTTCGGTCCGGTGAGCATCGTCCCGAAGATGGTCTCGCAACCGATCGCCGCCCGCGAGGTCGCCGAACGACTGATCGACCTGGCGGAGCGGACCCCGGCCGGCCGAGTCGCAGACCTCGGTGGACCGCGTGAAGAACGCATGGCCGAGATGGTTCGGCGCTACGCACGGGCCATCGGTACTCGCGGCCTGGTGCTCGAAGTCCCGATTCCCGGCGCATACGGTCGCGCGATGCGAGACGGAACACTGGTCACCACGACCGATGCGGATCACGGTCTCCAGACCTTCGATCAGTGGTCGGCCGCCCAGGCGCGATAGCCACCTGCCGCCGAACTCGAAGCCATGGACGACTTTCGGCAGATTTCCGTCCGCAACTTCGAGTTCGACAGGCGCAATATCGGACAATTCACCTTTTTTCGGTGAGCGGATTCCCGCACGCCTCGAATATCGAGTCGATTTCGCTCCCAATCCGCCGGTGCGAGGACGATGATGGCGATCGACCACCAAGGATGCTGGTTCACCTCGAAAGCTGGGTCACGTGATGACGCAATCCACCGATCGGCACACTGCCAAAGTCATCGGAGTCACGATTGCCGCCGCTGTCGGCGGCTTCTTGTTCGGGTTCGATTCGTCCGTCGTCAACGGCGCGGTGGACTCCATCCAGGAGAACTTCGCACTGTCGTCGTTCGTCACCGGCTTCGCCGTGGCCATCGCGCTTCTCGGTTGTGCGGTCGGTGCCTGGTTCGCCGGCCGGCTCGCCGACAGCTGGGGCCGAAAGAAGGTGATGCTGCTCGGTTCCGCACTGTTCACCATCTCGTCGGTGGGATCCGGGTTCGCGTTCAGCGTCCCGGATCTCATGCTGTGGCGTGTACTCGGCGGCCTCGGCATCGGCATCGCATCGGTCATTGCGCCCGCCTACATCTCGGAGATTGCCCCGGCGCGCTATCGAGGTGGATTGGCCTCGCTGCAGCAGCTGGCCATCACCATCGGAATTTTCGCCGCCCTGCTGTCGGACGCGGTGCTGCAGAACGCGGCAGGTGGGCCGTCGAACGACCTGTGGTTCGGGCTCGAAGCCTGGCGATGGATGTTCCTGGTCGGCGTGGCACCGGCACTCGTCTACGGTTTTCTCGCCACGCTGATTCCCGAGTCGCCCAGATACCTCGTCGGAAAACATCTCGACGAGGAAGCGGCTCGCATTCTGGGAGACATCACCGGGGAGGTGAACCCGAACGAAAGGGTCAAAGAGATCCGACTGACCTTGCGTCGGGAATCGAAATCGTCCTTCGCCGATATCCGTGGACCCAAGTTCGGTCTGCAACCGATCGTCTGGGTCGGCATCACGATGGCGGTTCTGCAGCAGTTCGTCGGCATCAACGCGATCTTCTACTACTCGACGACCCTGTGGAAATCCGTCGGTTTCAGCGAGAACCAATCTTTCGTCACCTCGGTGATCACCTCTGTCATCAATGTCTCGATGACATTCGTCGCCATCTTGTTCGTCGACCGATTCGGCCGACGAAATCTGCTCATGATCGGCTCGATAGGTATGTTCGTCGGCCTCGTACTGGCGGCCGTTTCGTTCACTCAGGCAGTGGGCAGCGGGGACCAACTCGAATTGCCGTCCCCGTGGGGACCGGTCGCTCTCGTCGGAGCGAACCTCTTCGTGGTCTTCTTCGCCGCAACCTGGGGACCGATCATGTGGGTCATGCTCGGGGAGATGTTCCCCAACCGAATGCGAGCCGTCGCTCTCGGTATCAGTACTGCCGCGAACTGGATTGCCAACTTCGCCATCACACTCGCATTTCCGCCGTTGTCCGACACCATCGGACTCGGATTCATCTATTCGTTCTTTGCGTTCTTCGCGATCCTGTCTTTCTTCTTCGTCAAGTACAAGATCACGGAAACCAAAGGAATGGAGCTCGAGGACATGGAGATCTGACATGCCGATGTTCGTCGTCGAATACGCGTACACCCCCGAAACATCCTCGGGCCGTGACGATCACCGCACCGACCATCGCGCCTGGCTGCGCGAACTCGAGCGCCGCAAGATCCTCCGATCGTCGAGCCCACTCGCCGATCACAGTGGTGCCACGATGATCGTCGACGGCACCGACAAGGCGAGTGTGGAGCGGATGTTCGCACACGATCCCTTCGCCCTGGCCCATCTGATAGATCGCGTTCAGATCGAAGAGTGGGTGGCAGGGACGTAGCGGACAGTCGAGTCCTTCCGCAGTCCTATCGCCGCTACCACCAGAACGATCACGTAGACAACGCAATACGCGTTCCGCAGTCCTCCGTCGAGGATCGGCGATACGGACTGCATGAACGTGCCGATCACCACCACGTCGGCCTGAGTGCGATACCAGGCCACGAAAGGAGCTGTGGCGGCGAGCAATCCGAGGATGCGCAGCGTGCGGCCGCGCACGCTCGTCCGCGAGCTCGCACATGCATCGAGTCCGATCACCAACAGCGGAACGCACCACACCCAATGATGGCCCCAGGAGAACGGCGACACCATCGGCGCCGTGAGACCGCACAGCGTCATCGCCAGCAGTGTTCTCCCCGCACGGTGAGCTCGATACGACACCCACATCCCCGCAGCAAGGACGATCAACGCCGCAGGCAACCACACGATCACAGGCGGATGCTCGGTTCCCCACGCCCGCGCCACCACCCCCCGAACCGACTGGTTCGCGGGAGACGTGGTCGACCCCACTCGGTCCGAGGCGAGGATCGCGGAGGTCCAATAGCGCCACGCGTCGGAGAACACGACCACAAATCCGATCAGCACCGTGACCAGACCGGTGACGGCCGCAGTCCATGCCGCTCGCCATTGCTTCTGCGCGATCGACATGACGATGAACAGGCCGGGTGTCAGCTTCAGACCTGCCGCGATTCCGACGCCGACCCCGCGAAGCCGACTGCCCTCGGGCCGGCCGAGATCCCACAGCACCAACACGAGCAACAACAGATTGATCTGGCCCAACCACAGCGACATGCGCACCGGCTCCAGCCACGAGCAACCCACCGCCAGACCCACACTCACCACTTTGGTCCGCGTGCAATTCTCGTATCCGAGTCGTCGCCAGCTGAGATGGACGACGCCGTAGAGCAACACGACATTGGATACGTTCACCAGCAATCCGGTCGCCGTATCGGAGAGCAAGCCCAGGGGTGCGAACAGCACAGCAGCGAACGGCGGATACGTGAACGGCAGCGTGCCGAACAACGAAAACGAGTACAGCTCTTCGCTACCGAGTACGGTTGCGCCGCCGTGTCGGTAGACGAGAGCGTCGACACCGTTGCCGAACAACCCGTACAACGAGTCGAACGACAGCAAACGATCGTGTGCTGCGAATGCCACCACACCGATCACTGCCGACATCGCCACGAACCATCGCGAATGCCGTCGCTCGATCCCGTCGTTCCGGGAATCCCGCGGCGGGGTGCCATCCACGGACTCGACGGCGGCCCAGTCGGAGTCACCGTCGCCGAGAGCCGGATCGCTTCGGCTGTCCGAGACGTCGGTTCTACCGTCGAAGACGAGGGTCATGGACAAAACATGCCAGTCGTCACGGTTTGGACAACAACGACACACCAGCCACGCAGGTCACATATTCGCAAAGAAAATGATCGACACTCGGCGTGAATCGACTCGATGTCACGACGCGATCGATTCCGTGTTCCTCGCTGCATTCGTCGATCACTCGTTCGTGAAATCCGAGAGTTCGGTGTTGCCCTCGGTACCGAACCTGCAGCCAGGTCGAGAAGGTTCTCACATGACCGGTAGTGCATTGTGAGGGATAGAAACAATCCGCCGACCGGACGCCGAAAGCAGGCCATGAAGTCCCGAACCGTGTTCGCTGTGTTCACCGTCGTGGTCTTCGGTCTCGGACTGCGTCTGCTGTTCGGCAGCACCTCGGCTCTCACCTCGAATATTGCGGCGTTCTACTCTGCCGGTTCCGTCTCGATGGCGCTGTTGACGACGGGACCGGTGATCTTCCTCGGTGTGTGCGCTGCCGCTGCAGGTTCTTTGCTGCGTCGCGCGCGGGTCACAGACGTGCTCGTCGGGTGCTTGATTCTCGTTGCGGTCGGCACCGCGGTGCGCGCGGTGCCGTCCTGGCCGGTGCTGGTGGCGGGAACCCTCGCGGCGGCTGCGGGTATTGCGGTGGCGAACGTGTTGGGGCCGGTACTGGTGCGCGTGATCGTGCAGGAGTGGAGCCTGCGGGAACGACCAGGAAAGCAGGACTGGAGCCTGCAGGAACGACCCGGTGGACGGGAGTGGAGCCTGCAGGAACGACCGGAGAGTCCGGCGGTGTCGGCTCGCCGGCTGGGGTTGTTGACCGGTGTGTTGACTGCCGTGATCAGCGCCAGTGCCGGTGTGGCGTCGGGGGTCTCGGTTCCGTTGACCGAGTCGCTCGACGGCGCGTGGCGGTGGGTGCTCGGGTTGTGGGCGGTCCCGGTGGTGATCGCGGCGTTGTGTATGGCACTGCTGTCCCGGATGTTCGCGAGGACGGGGTCGTCGCCGGCGGTGTCCGGTTCCGTGGGATCGCAGGGCAGTTCGGGCGTGCTGCGCTCCCCCGTCGCGTGGGCGGTGACGGCGTTCATGGGTGTGCAGTCACTCATGGCGTATTCGTTGATCGCGTGGCTGCCCACGATCTACCGGGATCGAGGTGTGGACGCCGCCGCGGCCGGATTGCTGTTGACGGCTCTGTCGGTCAGCAGTGTCGTGACGGCGCTGACGGTGCCGAACGTGGCCACCGGATTGTCGAGGCAGAGCGTTCTGGCCGTTGCGGTGGTGTTGCCCACGGTTGCCGGATTGCTGGGAGTGCTGTCCTCGGCCGATTCATGGGCGCTGCTGTGGGCCGTGTTGCTCGGACTCGGCCAAGGTGGGCAGTTGTCCTTGGCGATGACGCTGATGAATCTGCGGGCCGCGACGGCACGTGATGCTGCATCGCTGAGTTCGATGGCACAGACGGTCGGCTACATGCTGGCAGCCTGCGGCCCTGTGGTGTGCGGCGCAGTACATTCGGCAACGCAACGGTGGGAACCGTCGGTGCTCTTCCTGCTCGTGATGACGGCTCCGATGGCAGTCGCGGGCGCGCTGGCCGGACGCCGCGCGTTCTACGGCGGCGACGTCCGGCAGGAGACCGGCGTCAGAGGCTCTTGACCCAGTGCGAGACCCGCTGTACGACGTCCTCGCAGGTGAGACCGAGTTCGTGGTGCAGCTGTTCGCGTGATGCGTGATCCAAGAATCGTTGTGGCACACCGAGATCACGACACGGAGTATCGACGCCTGCCGCGCGAAGAGCCGCGGACAGGGTCGAGCCGACACCACCGTGCAGGCCACTGTCTTCGAGGGTGACCACCATCCGATAGTCCTCCGCCAATTTCAGCAGCGCCTGCGGGATGGGCAGCACCCACCTGGGGTCGACCACAGCCGCCGAGATGCCGTCCTGTCGGAGTTTCTCCGCGGCGTGCACGGCCAGCGGACCGAACACTCCGACGGCCACGATCAGCACATCGCCCGTGGCACCGGACGGCTCGGTCAGTACGTCGACAATTCCGTCGAGTCTGCGCACTGCGGGCACGGTTTCGGTCACCGCGCCCTTCGGAAAGCGCAGCGCGGTGGGTCCGTCGGACGTTGCGATCGCCTCGGCCAGTTCTTCTCGCAGTGTCTCGGCATCTCGTGGCGCCGCCACCCTCATGCCGGGGATGATGCCGAGCAGGGACATGTCCCACATGCCGTTGTGGCTGGCACCGTCGGCCCCCGTGACACCGGCGCGGTCGAGCACCACGGTGACCGGCAGTCCGAGCAGCGCCACGTCCATCAGCAATTGATCGAACGCTCGATTGAGGAAGGTGGAGTAGATCGCGACCACCGGATGCATGCCGCCCAGTGCGAGTCCGGCAGCCGACGTCATCGCGTGCTGCTCGGCGATTCCGACGTCGAACAGCCGGTCGGGGAAGCGAACTCCGAACGCGGCGAGACCGGTGGGCGCGGCCATCGCAGCGGTGATCGCCACGACGTCCTCGTTCTGTTCGCCCTGCTCGATCAGGGCCGCCGAGAACACCGAGGTCCAGTCCGGTGCCGACTTCGACCGCGCCAGTCCCGTCAACGGATCGATGATCCCGGTGGCGTGCATCTGATCTGCGACGTCGTTCTCGGCGTGAACGTAACCCATGCCTTTGCGCGTCACCGCGTGGACGATGACCGGGCCGCCGTATGCCTTGGCTCGACGCAGAGCCGATTCCATCGCGTGCTGGTCGTGGCCGTCGACCGGACCCAGGTATTTGATTCCGAGATCGGTGAACATCACCTGCGGGCTGATGGCGTCCTTCACTCCGGCCTTCATGCCGTGCAACATCGCGTAGGCCGTGGGCCCGACGATCGGAATGCGACGAACGATGCGGCGACCGTTGTCCAGCACCTTCTCGTACCCGGGCTGGAGCCGTAGGGCAGCCAGATGATCGGCCAAGCCCCCGATGGTCGGGGCGTACGAGCGACCGTTGTCGTTGACGACGATCACCAGGGATCGTTCGCGGCCTGCGGCGATGTTGTTGAGGGCCTCCCAACACATTCCGCCGGTGAGCGCACCGTCGCCGACCACAGCGACCACGTGCCGGTCGGATTCGCCTTTCAGGGCGAACGCTTTGGCCAGGCCGTCGGCGTAGGAGAGGGACGCCGACGCGTGCGAGGACTCGACCCAGTCGTGTTCGCTCTCGACCCGTGACGGGTAGCCCGACAGGCCGCCCTGCTTACGCAGCGTGTCGAACAGACCGGTGCGCCCGGTCAGCATCTTGTGTACGTACGCCTGATGACCGGTGTCGAAAATGACGGGATCACGCGGGGAGTCGAAGATGCGATGAATCGCCAATGTCAGTTCCACCACACCGAGATTGGGACCGAGGTGGCCGCCGGTGGCGGACACCTTCTCGACGAGGAACGCACGGATCTCGCGAGCCAGTTCGGCCAGCTCCGCACTGCCGAGGTCGCGCAAGTCCTCGGGCGTCTGAATTCGAGCTAGGACACCCAACGAGATCGCTCCCTCCGGCCGGAAAACACAATGAAATTTCAGTCTACGGAGTTACCGTGCACTGCTGCTCCGCCCAGCATCATCACGCCGACAGTACCGTCGAACATCGAGGTGCCCTGGGCCAGCCGCCCCTAACCTCGGCGGAGACGAATCGGACATCACACATACAGTGTGGCCTATGAGCAACGTGGTCGATGCCATCCTGCGCCGAGTTCACGGATTATGCCGAGACGACACGTCCGGGCAGGTGGCGGACTACATTCCCGAACTGGCCGCCGTTACGCCGGACGGGTTCGGTATCGCACTGACGACCACGGACGGTTACGTCTACGAGGTCGGCGACACTCGACTCCCCTTCACGATTCAATCCATCTCCAAGCCGTTCACCTATGCACTGGCGTTGGCCGACCGGGGACTGGACGTCGTCGCGAGCAAGGTCGACGTCGAACCGTCCGGTGAGCCGTTCAACGAGATCAGTCTCGACCCCGTCACCGAGCGACCGCGCAACCCGATGATCAACGCCGGTGCCATCACGTCGGCGTCGCTGATCGCCGGGCGAAGTGCCGAGGATCGATTCGAGCGCATTCGAGCCTCGTACTCGCGGTATGCAGGGAGGACTCTGACGTTCAACGACGCCGTCTACCGGTCGGAGGCCCGCACCGGCAATCGCAACCGCGCAATCGGGTACATGCTCCGTTCGTTCGACATCATCGACCACGATCCCGACGCCGCCGTCGATCTGTACTTCCGCCAGTGCTCTATCGACGTCACCGCCGCGGACCTCGCCATGATGGCGGCCACGATGGCCAACAACGGCGTCAACCCGCGCACGCGTGAACGTGCACTTGCACCGGCTCTGGTCGAACGAGTGCTGTCGGTCATGACGACATGTGGGATGTACGACGGGGCGGGCGACTGGGTCGCGAGGGTCGGCCTGCCGGCCAAGAGCGGGGTCGGAGGCGGGATCCTCGCGGTACTGCCGGGACAGATGGGCATTGCCGTCTACTCCCCGCGGCTCGATTCGCACGGAAACAGCGTCCGTGGAGTCGCCGCTTGCCGAGAACTCTCGAAACGCCTCGAACTACACTTCCTGCACGTCACCCGAGCTGCGAAGTCCTCGATCCGACGCCGATACGTGGTCACCGAGGCACCGTCACGCAAACGGCGATCGGACGTGGAACAGGACACCTTGGCTGCCGTGGGCGATCGAGCCCGCGTGTACGAACTACACGGGGATCTGCTGTTCTCCGGTGCCGAGACTGCCGTCCGTGAGATCGGCGACCTCGATCGGGAACTGGATGCCCTCGTCATCGATGTGCGAGGCGTCGACGAGGTCAGTGACATCGCCCGGACCATGTTCGAGGATCTCCGTCAGGATCTCGCGGAGCACGGCTGTGTGGTGGGTCTGGTGGATCCGAGAGCGATCATGGGTCATACGACGTCGAGTCTCGACCCGGCCGACCCCGCGGGCCGAACCTACTCGAGCCTGGGTGCGGCCATCCAGTGGGCCGAGAATCTGTTGCTCGATCGCCATTGCGCGGGCGTGCGACAGCCGACGGTCGTCACCACGGCCGAGCATCCGTTGCTGGCCGGGCTGTCCGCCGCACAGTTCGAGGCCGTCACTCCGTATCTGGAGAAGCGGCACTACGCGCGCGGAGACGTGATCGTTCGCCAGGGTGATGCGGCTGCGGGCCTGTTCCTGATGCTGCGCGGTGAGGTGACGTCCACGGCCGTCGCCGCCGACGGCGGCAAGCACCGCATCACGACACTCTCCCCCGGCATGAGCTTCGGTGAGATGCCCCTGCTGATGTCGGTACCGTTCCTGCTCGACATGGTTGCCGACACACCAGTCGATCTCGTGGTGGTGTCGGCGGCGCACTTCCAGGCGCTCACGCGCGATGCACCGGAGATCAAGCTGGCGCTGCTGGAAAATCTCGCCACCGGAGCCTACGGCCAGATGGCCGCGGTGATCAGAACGCTCGGGCGGTTCGACATCGGCATCTGACCGAACGTCGAACCGCCCGAGGCGACTGTGCGTGTGCTGCTCTCAGGCGCCCAACGTCAGCATCGTGAGCACCTCGGTCGGCTGCGCCGACCCGCCTGCGGGCTCGAGTGAGAACGCGAAGTTCGTCGACGCCCCGAGACCGTCGATCACCGTGCCGTCCTCGGAGGAAAGCTGATCCTCGGTCACCACACCGGCAGAGCGAGGCGAACCGTCCACGAACCACATCTGGTAGACGCGGCCCGGCGGTGGCTGCGGAACTCCATCGAGATCGACGACGACCGCGTTCCGGGCCAGCGAGTACGCCACGGTCGCCGAGCCGCCACCGGGGAACTCCGCCGTCACCTGTCGTGAATCGGGCGCGGCCACGATCTGGTCCGCCTGAGACGGCTGCGCATCGGTGCCCATGGTCTGACTGACGACCACAACGCCGCCGACGGCGACGACCACCGCGGCCGCAGCCGAGACCATCGAGTACCGCCAGGCCTTCGAGCGTTCGCGCCGATGCCTGTGCAGCGGTGTGACGTTCGGTGGCAGCTTGTGGACCGTGGGCTCCTGATCGCTGACGGCGACCTGGTCGAGCACCCGTTGCCGAAGGGACTCGGGCGCGGGAGAGGCGTCGGACGCCGCTGCCAGGGCCAGCGTCTCGTGGATCTCGCCTACCAGGACGTCGAACTGGGCGCGTGCGGTGTCGTCGACGCGCAACCGTTCTGTCTCGATGTCGCGTCGTTCGGCTTCGGTGGTCGCGTGCAGGGCATAGACCTCCGCGTCGTCGAGCAGTCGTTGTCGTGACGATTCGTTCATTGCGGGATCACCCCCAGGCATGTCTTCAATTTGATCAATCCGTCTCGTATGCGCGATTTGATGGTAGGAACCGCGACCCCGAGCCGCTCCGCAACTTCGCGATAGGTGTAACCGCTGTAATAAGCCATTCGGACCGACTCGCTCTGCGTATCGGTCAAGGTGTCGAGACAGGCGACCACGGCTTCCGATTCGAGCCGCTGCGTCACCGTCTCGAGCACTTCGTCGTGCTCCGGTGTGTGACTGACTGCGCCGTACGCGGCCTCACGGTCGGTACCCGACTGCTCGCTCCGAACGCGATCGACGGCTCGACGGTGAGTAGTGCCCCATAGAGTGGTGTAACTCGGTGGCCGAGATCGTCTGCGATTCCGTGTTGTGCACGGGTGTAGAGCGGCCACCGTGTGATCCTTC
>NZ_JBEYIW010000043.1:0-5098 GCF_040636045.1 Rhodococcus sp. NPDC006774
AAGGATCACACGGTGGCCGCTCTACACCCGTGCACAACACGGAATCGCAGACGATCTCGGCCACCGAGTTACACCACTCTATGGGGCACTACTCCTGATCACCCTGTTGTCGGTTGACCATCCGACTGACAAGGTGCTGGTGTTCACCGAGTACAAGGACACCGCCAACTACATCGCCGCCGCTCTCCACGACGCGGGACTGACCGACGTCGGACTCGCAACCGGAGACAGTGACGATCCCACCGCACTTGCACATCGGTTCTCGCCACGATCAAACGCACTACCCGGCCAGGACAGTGTCGAAATACCGAACGAGCTGCGCGTCCTGATCGCCACCGACGTACTCAGTGAAGGACAGAACCTTCAAGATGCGCACATCGTCGTCAACTACGACCTGCCCTGGGCCATCATTCGTCTCATCCAACGAGCGGGCCGTGTAGATCGAGTCGGACAGCAATCCGAGGAGATCCTGCTGTACTCGTTCTTCCATGAGTCTGTCGACAACGTCATCTCGCTCCGCCAACGTATCAGCGCCAGACTCACCGCCAACGCGGAAGCTTTCGGCTCCGACGAGCAGTTTTTCGGTAGCGACGGCGAAGTCAAGGCCATCACCGACCTCTACAACGGCACTCTCGACGAACAGGACTCCGGTGACGACGTCGACGCATCGAGCCTTGCCTATCAAATTTGGCATCGCGCGAAAGAGAAGGATCCGGAGCTGGCCGCGCGAATCGCTGCGCTGCCGGACATGATCGACGCCACGCGAGCAAAACGTTTGAGTGACAACGACGAAGGCGTGATCTGCTTCGTGCGGACCGAATCCGGCATGGACGGCTTCGGTATCGCAGCCGCCGACGGAACCACTCGCCTTCTGACCGGCCACGAAGTGCTTCGAGCGTTCGAGTCGACACCCGAAGAGCTCGGACTCGAACACCGCGACGATCACGACCAGCTCATCGAAACCCTCGTACGCGGCCCTCTGGCGACACCTACCGCCACCGCCGGCCGACTGCGCGGCGTACGCCGAACCCTGTGGCGCAGACTGGGCGAGACCCTGAACGCTCATGACCGGGAGACCGCCGTGGCACTCGACGAGCTGTTCCAGCATCCACTCCAGCGAGATGCCGAAAACAGGCTTCGACGGGCCGTCCGCAACGGGTCCAGCGACGATGACTTGACCACCCTCATCGGTGCACTCCACCGGGACGAACGGCTGGTGGTTGCCTCGCGTGTCGGGAGAGACCCGATCCGAGTTGTCAGCAGTATGGGAGTGATCGCATGACTGAGAGCCGACTGCTGGACCTCGTCGACACACGAGAATTTCGGACATTGTTCATTGACGAACTAGGGTGGGACAACCCCGATATGCCTGCACGTACCGTCGCGGTGGACGGGCAGGACTTCGAGTTGTTGCAGGTCGCGGGATACAAGGGTCTGAGGATCTGGCATTGCCCAGAGTTGCCGCCCCGAAAAGTTCAACGCCATATCGACGTGCTGGTGGGCCAGGATAATCACGAACGCCTCGTCATCTTCAGTAACGACAGCAAGCAGGAATGGCGATGGCCACGACGCGCGCAGCTCGGCAGTGCCAATGCAAAATTGCTTGTCCACGAGCACCTTGTCGGCGACAAGTCCACTCACCTCGCCCAGCGGCTGCAGGCAATCGAACTCGACTTCGACGAAGACATCACGCTCGTGGCGTTGCTGGAGAAGATGCGGAGCGCGTTCGACAAGGAAGCCGAAACCGCGTCCGTCGCTGCCGCCAGGCTGATGGGCACGCTGTACAACGACCTAGCCGCCGCAGGGGTGGGTGAACACGAAGCGACGTTGCTGCTCGCGCGCTTGCTGTTTTTGCTGTTCGGCGACGATGCGAATATGTGGAAACCAGAAGGCGTATTCGAGCGCTTTCTGCGTGAGGACACCGACGCCGACACCCTTCATCTCGACCTGCAAGCGCTCTTCGAGGTACTCGATACCGACGAGTCTGCCCGAAAGCTGCCAAACGACAGCCCTTACAAACCATTCCGTTACATCAACGGAGGTCTGTTTCACGATCCTCTGCGGCTGCCACGGCTCACCTCGGCGTTCAGAGATGCGCTCATCGCAGCGTGTGAGTTCGATTGGTCCATCATCTCGCCAGCTGTGTTCGGTTCGATGTTCCAAACGGTCAAAACACGAGAAGCTCGTCGGCACGGTGGTGAGCACTACACGACCGAAGAGAACATTCTTAAAACCATCCGTCCGCTGTTCTTGGATGAATACAGGGAACGACTGGACCGCGGGTGGGACGACAAAACTAAACTGACAAAGCTCCACAACGATATCGGGAGATTACGGTTTCTTGACCCCGCCTGCGGCTGCGGTAATTTCTTGATCGTCGCGTACCGAGAGCTCCGCGCCCTCGAACTAGACCTCCTGAAACGCCGCCGAGACTTGGACATGACCCAGGCCACGTCGAGAAAGGTTGAGCGAGCCCAACTGAGCCTCGACGTGACCGGTGACATCAAAGTTACTCTCGACCATCTCTACGGCATCGAGATTGAAGAATGGCCCGCCAGGATCGCCGAGACGGCACTTTTACTTGTCGATCATCTTGCAAACCAACAGATGGCAGAAGAATTCGGGATCGCCCCAGACCGGCTGCCCATTGTGATCTCGCCCACTATCCGTCACGCCAATGCGCTCCACACCGACTGGGCATCCCTCGTCCCTGCGTCGGATGACGTAATCATTCTCGGCAACCCGCCGTTTATAGGACAATACACAAAGACTGCACAGCAAACCGCCGATACTAAGTCGATTTGGGGCTCGCGATACAACGGCTACCTCGACTACGTCACTTGCTGGTATGCGAAAGCGATTGACTATTACGGACTACATTCTGGCAGATGGGCCTTCGTCTCCACCAATTCAATCTGCCAGGGGGAGGCAGTCGAATACTTGTGGCGACCGATCTTCGATGCCGGCTGGCGATGCCGCTTCGCGCACCGATCATTCCAGTGGGTAACCGAGGCCACTGGGGGAGCAGCAGTCCACGTCTCCATCGTTGGATTTGACAAAGCGAAAAATACACAGCCTGTCCTGTGGACATATTCTGAAGGTGGTAAAGGTGTTGGCGAACCTCAGTTGGCTACAAATATTAACGCCTACCTTGTGGATGCACCAAACCTTCTCGTAAGCAATCGTACAACTCAGCTCAGTCCGGCATTGACCGCGGTGGTATACGGAAGTAAGCCAACCGATGGGAAGAATCTCCTCGTCTCCGCTAATCAGTATGATTCAGTTTCAGCGGATCCGATTGCAAGTAAATTTATACGTAGGTTTGTTGGGGCGAAAGAATTGATTCACGATCGAATGCGTTGGTGTCTATGGCTTGTGGACGCTACGAATGCTGAGGTAGAACGAAGCCCAGTTTTACGTGAACGAGTTGCAGCGGTAGCCGAGATGCGTACTGTGAGTACTGACCCGGCCACGAATAAAGCAGCGTCGCGGCCGGAGTTGTTCCAATACATCCGTCAACCTGGCAGTGAGTATCTTGCAATCCCTGCGCATGTGAGCGAACTACGCCGATTTTTTCCGGCAGCTCGTTTTCCTCAAGATGTTATTTGTGGAAACGCAAACTTCCTCGCTGCAGACGAAGACGGATTTATTCTCGGAATCCTGTCGTCATCAATGTTTATCGCTTGGATGCGTGCTATTGGTGGGCGAATCAAGTCGGACCTCCGATTCTCAAACACTTTTACTTACAACACCTTTCCGATGCCTGAGGTCACAGACGGCCAGCGGATTGAAATTGTCAAAGGCAGTGCGGACATCATTTTGGCGAGGGAAGCTCACCCAGGGAAGTCGCTGGCTCAACTATACGATCCGACGGCTATGCCGGCCGACCTGATCGAAGCGCATCACGCGTTGGACGAGGCAATCGACAAAGTTTTCGGTCTCGACGAGATGCACACCGAGGCCGGACGCCAAAAGATCCTCTTCGAGCGCTATGCATCGTTGACCAGGCAAGTCGCAGCGAGGTGAAGGCCAAAGCGTTTCAGCAGGTGGAAGGGATTAATGTATGACTACGAACGAGCAGGTCGCGGTGCATCTGGGAACTGCACACCCACGCGATCAATTTCTGGCCCTCTATTGTTCGGATGATCCGAACCTGGACGAGTTGACGTTCGCAATCCCCGAACATGATGGCGGCGACCTCGTGGCATGGGTGGTTCCGGGCCCCGTCCCATCTGTCCTCAACCTCGAAGTGTTCGCAGCCCACGGCGAGGGCGAGTTCGAGGTCGAAGACAGCGCCGGCTGGAATCTTCGCGGTGTGGCAGTGGCGGGTATCGAGCGACGTCTTGGACACGAGTTGCCCCGGCCGCCGGCCACGCTCAGTCCGGATCTCGGACGTCGATTCCTTGATGCCTATACGGCTGAACACGATTCACCCACACCGTGGTACGTCCTCGACCAGGCAGGATGCTGGGACGCGGTAAGTGACAAGTCGAGCTCGGCGCAACACGAATGGCGCTGTGAATGCTGCAGAACGCTTTTCAATAACTTACCCATGGCACAGGCGCGGGCCGTGCTCCAGCCGCACGCCACCAACGAGACCTTGCGCGGATTTATGATGCTGTGCGCCAACTGTCACGCAATGGCACACGACCCCTATACCGAGAGCATGGCCGAGCTCGTCATGGCTCACCGTCCGCCGTGTCCCCGATGCGACTGCCATACCGTCGCTCATCTGATGTTCGGAATGCCACCCGGGCCGCTGCCCGGGGTCATTGCGATGGGGTGTGTCGTGACAGACGATCCGAGCGATCAAGCGAACTGCGAATGCCTGACATGCGGGCATACGTGGGTCGACGAAGGCCCCGGTGAAGAGCCGGAAGAAACCTTCTTGTTTTGACCGGCCGTCGTCGCGGTGTTTTTGTTTTACCTGGAGCGAACATGCGCGCGCCCGAGATGCGCTAACTATCGCGATAACGAAACTCATTACCGATAACGGATATTACGTCAAGTAGTAGACTGGTTATCAGCACTCGGCGCGAATATCTCTGCTTCGTGTAACTGCTCCCGTGATTCGCCAATACTCACCTGAGCTGCATCG
>NZ_JBEYIW010000044.1:0-2781 GCF_040636045.1 Rhodococcus sp. NPDC006774
TTTTCGTACGAGGACTGCGCTGACCCGCACTGCGGTCCATGACCTGTTCGAGTTCGGCGAGCCAGGCCTTGTAGGGGGCCTTGTCGGTGTCCGAGACCATCCACGTCCCTACTTTCTTTTGCAGCACTCCCCCGGCTTGCCGTCGACCGGCGGTGGGTTGCTGCACGGTGGTCGGTCGCCGAGCCGGAGGCCGGTGGTTGGTCGTGTCCAGAAGTTAGCGCACACCAACACCACACACACCCCTGACCGCACACCGGTGTGGCCCGAACGTAGGTGCCAGAGCCCGACACCACCCGAGGTCGAAGGCCACAACCACCAAGGACACCGACATGACCGAACTGCAGAACCGCGGCCCGTCCAACGACGACTTCGCCCGCGAATTCGCCCAGCTTCAGAACGGAACCACTCCCGCACCGGCTCCCGCGAAGATCCCCACCTCCGAGAAGGTCACGTCCTGCCTCGGAGGTGGGCCCATCCCCCTGCGTCAGCTCGTCGGAACCGGCGCGATCGTCCGCGAATACAGTCGCCTTCCCGAACCGCCCGTCGGTGAGGATTTGACGTTGATGGAAAGCAAGATCCGCAGCGTACCGATCACGAAGGCCGAAGACAGTCTGGAGAAGGCCTCACGCGGCCCCATCGCCGGCAGCATCTCGCTGATCAAGAGGATCTTCGCCGGGATCAACCAGATCGACCGGAACATCGAGCTCCGTAGCGAGCGGGTGATCGTCGGCCCGAACCACGAGCGCCTCACCCCCGACCAGGCTCAGGCCAAGCACGATGAGCTCCGCGGAGTGATCGACGGTGCCCACCGCAACGGTGCAACCGGCCACTATCGCGACCGTGACCGCAACACCAGGACCGAGAAGTTGTTCCTCGCGATCGACTTCCCGATCTTTCTGTTCCTGACGATGGGTCTGCTCAACGCCAACCTCGTCCTCGCGCTCACCGGCGATGTCGGCCAGATCATCAAGATGGCCGTCGCTGCGGTGTTCGCGGTCCTGGGCACTCTCGCGTTCACCTGGATCACCCGCCTCACCGGACGCAGGCACCGCCGCTTCAAGACCATCGACGCCACCATCGACCGCAACGGCGCGACCTTCAAGAGGATCCTCGCCGAACGTATCGGGCTCGGCGCGCTCGTCTCCATTGCCGCGATCGTGATGATGCTGCGGATCATCCACGACGGCAACGACGCCGGAGCCCCGATCTACGTGATGATTCCTCTGGCGATCTTCTTCGCCCTGGTCATCGGCGGATCCGGTTACGCCAACTACATGTCCGAATACGAGAACGGCTCCGAGACCACCGAACAGCTCGACGCCGTCACCGCCCAGCTCACCCGCCGCTCCGCCGACATCGAGAACAGCCGGGCCGAACGCGCCGAACTCGTCGAGCAGGCCGGACTCAAGCTCGCCGACCTCGGGCGCCAGATCACCGACGCCACCGAGCACGCCCGCCTCGTCGTGACCCGCAGCAGCGCCGACAAGGCCATCACGATCGCCCGCTCCTACGTCGGCCGCCAGGACCCGCTGCCCGCGCCGACCTTCCGGGTCGACAGTTTCGACCTCGCTGTCGCCCAGGCCGGGCAGCTCGCCGAGCACCACCAGCTGCTCGTCGCCGGCCAGGACACCACCGACCATGCCGACATCGACGCCTCTGAATCTGCTTTCGAGCTCACCAGCAAGGAGAACTGATCATGAGCTTGAAGGATCGCCTCAACCGCGCACAGGCCGTCATCGGCATCGTCGGGGCACTCGCCGGCTCTTCCGGCGACCCTACGGTCAAGAACACCGGCCCCAGCCTGGCCAAACGCCAGGCCGACTACACCAAGGAAGTCCGGCTCCCGCAGACCCGCCGCGACACCGACCGCATCCTCCGCGAAGCGACCCGCACCAAGAACGACGCCCTCAAGAACACCCATCTCCTCGACAAGAAGGACCGCAAAAACTTCAACTAGCAGCGAGAGCACATTCCCAGTGCCGTCAGGCCCCTACGCAGCAGACCGCGTAGGGGCCCGCTCGTTGGAGATGCGTATAGGCTCATCGACCCTGACCCAGCTGCCGAACGGTTCGCGCACCGATGACGGTTTCGTAAGCAATGCCGTGTCTGTGCCGGCCTGTCTGCACGGCGATACTGCCCGAATTCAGAATCCAGTTGTGGAGGGGCCGCTCTCTCCGGCCAGACGCCGCCACTCAGGAGCGGTACGACCCTCGACTGCCGAGTCGGGGCCGAGTTCTTCGGCGATCTCTGCAAGTTTCGAGGCTGCGGCAGCGTTCCCGAATTCGGCGGCGATCGCCCACCATTCGGTGGCGGCGTGTTCTTCGACGATCGCGTCGGAGCCGAGCTCCTCGGCAATGACGCCGAGGTTGAATGTGGCGGCAGCGCTTCCGCGTTCGTGTGCGATCAACCACCATTCGGTGGCGGTGTGGCCTTCGACGATCGCGTCGGGGCCGAGCTCGTAGGCGGTGTTTCCGAGGTTGTTTGCTGCACCGGCGTCGCCGCGTTCGGCGGCGATCGCCCACCATTCGGTGCCGGTGTGGCCTCCGACGATCGCCTCGGGGCCGAGCTCGTAGGCGGCGTTTCCGAGGTTGAATGCGGCACGGTCGTGACCGCGTTCGTGTGCGATCAGCCACCATTCGGTGGCGGTGTGGCCTTCGACGATCGCGTCGGGGCCGAGCTTGCGGGCGGCGTTTCCGAGGTTGAATGCGGCACGGTCGTGACCGCGTTCGTGTGCGATCAGCCACCATTCGGTGGCGGTGTGGCCTTCGACGATCGCGTGTA
>NZ_JBEYIW010000044.1:2877-4778 GCF_040636045.1 Rhodococcus sp. NPDC006774
TCGGGGCCGAGCTCGCGGGCGGTGAGGCCGAGGTTGAACGCTGCACCGGCGTGACCGCGTTCGGCGGCGATCGCCCACCATTCGGTGGCGGTGTGGCCTCCGACGATCGCCTCGGGGCCGAGCTCGCGGGAGGCGTTTCCGAGGTTGAATGCTGCACCGGCGTGACCGCGTTCGTGTGCGATCAGCCACCACTGAGTGGCGGTGCGTCCTTCGACGATCGCGTCGGGGCCGAGCTCGCGGGAGGCGAGGCCGAGGTTGAACGCTGCACCGGCGACACCGCGTTCGGCGGCGATCGCCCACCATTCGGTGGCGGTGTGGCCTCCGACGATCGCCTCGGGGCCGAGCTCGCGGGAGGCGAGGCCGAGGTTGAACGCTGCACCGGCGACACTGCGTTCGGCGGCGATCGCCCACCATTCGGTGCCGATGTGGCCTCCGACGACCGCCTCGGGGCCGAGCTCGCGGGCGGCGTTTCCGAGGTTGAATGCCGCGACGGCGTCGCCGCGTTCGTGCGCGATCAGCCACCATTCGGTGGCGGTATGGCCTCCGACGATCGCCTCGGGGCCGAGCCCGGAGGCAATGACTCCGAGGTTCAATGCCGCGACGGCGTCGCCGTGTTCGTGCGCGATCAGCCACCATTCGGTGGCGGTATGGCCTCCGACGATCGCCTCGGGGCCGAGCCCGGAGGCAATGACTCCGAGGTAGAACGCGGCGTCGATGTGACCGCGTTCGTGCGCGATCAACCACCACTGAGTGGCTGTGTGCCCTTCGACGATCGCCTCGGGGCCGAGCCCGCTGGCGGCGAGGCCGAGGTGGAACGCCGCGACGGCGTCGCCGCGGTCGTGCGCGATCAGCCACCATTCGGTGGCGGTATGGCCTTCGACGATCGCCTCGGGGCCGAGCCTGTAGGCAATGACTCCGAGGTAGAACGCGGCGTCATGGGCGCCGCGGTGGGCGGCGGGGAGTAGCCAGGTTGCGGCGGTGTCGTAGCGGCGGTGGGCGATCAGGAATGCTGAGATGCGAAGGATGCGGAGGCGTCGTGGGACGGGGAGGGTGGTGGGGTCGAGGTGGGTGAGATCGCGGTCGGCGGTCCGTAGTCGGGGTACGAGGGCGTCGAGGAGTCGATACCGTTCTCCCCCACCACTGTCGGGTGTGTGGGGGTCGGTGCGGATGAGGACGGCGTGGGGGGATCCGGGTGAGAATCCGGTGGTGGCCCAGTCGTCGAATTCGGTGTCGAATTGGGCGGGTTTCCAGCGTGCGTTGCGTGCGAGACGTCGGTAGTGGATCTGGGTGAGGGTCTGAAGCCAGTCGATGTCGGCTCCGGCGGGGTCGGTGATGGTGGCATCGATGGCGGCGTCGACCAGCGCGGCCCTCATTCCGCCGTGTTCGTAGGCGGCCTGGACGGCGGCGTGCAGTTTGCCGACCGTGGCCATCGCTTCGGCGAAGCGCGTCAGGTCCAGGCCTTGGAGGTCGCTGCTGTCGTTGTCGGTGAGCATCTGTGATGCCGCGGCGAGTTCGGTGTCGTCGAGTTCGGCGGCGACGTCGACGGCGTTGACTTCGAGCAGGTTCACCAGTACCGGGCTGGCCCCGATGCCCATCATTGTTTCGAGGGCACTTGCCTGGCGGCCACCGGTGGCGTGATCTTTCCAGGACGCGAGGTCGGCGGAGTGCACGATGAGCACCACCGAGGTTGTCAGGGACGCAATCTTGCGGATCCGGGGTGCGGTCAGGCCGGTGTCGGGGGTGACACCGTTGTATCTGGCGTCGTCGAGGACAACCACGTCGGGTCTGGCGGGGTCGTTCTTGACGGCGTCGAGGCGGGTGATGAGGGTGTCGAGTGCCCCTGGTGCGGGGTTGTGCCACCACGTGACCGGTTGCGGTGTCATCGTCGACAGCAGGTGGAA
>NZ_JBEYIW010000045.1:0-3112 GCF_040636045.1 Rhodococcus sp. NPDC006774
CAACTCGTGTGTTGTTTCAGATATTGCACAGTGGACGCGTAGCTTCTTTGTGGTAAGTCCTCGGCCTATTAGTACCAGTCACCTGCATCGGTTACCCGACTTCCAGTTCTGGCCTATCAACCCGGTGGTCTGCCGGGGGCCTTACCCCCTCGAGGGGGTGAGAAACCTCATCTTGGAACAGGCTTCCCGCTTAGATGCTTTCAGCGGTTATCCCTTCCGAACGTAGCCAACCAGCGGTGCTCCTGGTGGAACAACTGGCACACCAGAGGTTCGTCCGTCCCGGTCCTCTCGTACTAGGGACAGCCTTCCTCAAGTTTCTTACGCGCGCGGCGGATAGAGACCGAACTGTCTCACGACGTTCTAAACCCAGCTCGCGTGCCGCTTTAATGGGCGAACAGCCCAACCCTTGGGACCTACTCCAGCCCCAGGATGCGACGAGCCGACATCGAGGTGCCAAACCATCCCGTCGATATGGACTCTTGGGGAAGATCAGCCTGTTATCCCCGGGGTACCTTTTATCCGTTGAGCGACACCGCTTCCACTTGCCGGTGCCGGATCACTAGTCCCGACTTTCGTCCCTGCTCGACTTGTCAGTCTCACAGTCAAGCTCCCTTGTGCACTTGCACTCGACACCTGATTGCCAACCAGGCTGAGGGAACCTTTGGGCGCCTCCGTTACATTTTAGGAGGCAACCGCCCCAGTTAAACTACCCACCAGGCACTGTCCCTGAACCAGATCATGGTCCGAGGTTGAGGTATCCAATACGATCAGAGTGGTATTTCAACAACGACTCCACAGTAACTGGCGTCACCGCTTCACAGTCTCCCACCTATCCTACACAAACCGAACCGAACACCAATACCAAGCTGTAGTGAAGGTCCCGGGGTCTTTTCGTCCTGCCGCGCGTAACGAGCATCTTTACTCGTAATGCAATTTCGCCGAGTCTATGGTTGAGACAGCTGAGAAGTCGTTACGCCATTCGTGCAGGTCGGAACTTACCCGACAAGGAATTTCGCTACCTTAGGATGGTTATAGTTACCACCGCCGTTTACTGGGGCTTAAATTCTCAGCTTCGCCATTACTGGCTAACCGGTCCTCTTAACCTTCCAGCACCGGGCAGGCGTCAGTCCGTATACATCGTCTTACGACTTCGCACGGACCTGTGTTTTTAGTAAACAGTCGCTTCTCACTGGTCTCTGCGGCCCCACCCAGCTCACACTGCAAGAGTGATCACCGGACAAGGCCCCCCTTCTCCCGAAGTTACGGGGGCATTTTGCCGAGTTCCTTAACCATAGTTATCTCGATCGCCTTAGTATTCTCTACCTGACCACCTGTGTCGGTTTGGGGTACGGGCCGTGTAACAACTCACTAGAGGCTTTTCTCGGCAGCATAGGATCACTGAATTCGCCTCAATCGGCTACGCATCACCTCTCAGGCTTGATGAACGGCGGATTTGCCTACCGTTCGCCCTACAGGCTTACACCAGTACAACCACTGACTGGCCCAGCTACCTTCCTGCGTCACCCCATCGCTTGGCTACTACCAGATCAGGTCCCACGCATCCACCCGCCCCCGCACACCCGAAGGTGTGAAGTAAGCGAGATTCAGGGTGGTTAGTGTCACTGATTCACCATGGGCGCGGTTACACGGGTACGGGAATATCAACCCGTTGTCCATCGGCTACGCCTGTCGGCCTCGTCTTAGGTCCCGACTCACCCTGGGCGGATTAACCTGGCCCAGGAACCCTTGGTCATTCGGCGGACGAGTTTCTCACTCGTCTTTCGCTACTCATGCCTGCATTCTCACTCGCGCAGCCTCCACACCTGGATCACTCCGATGCTTCCATGGCTGCACGACGCTCCCCTACCCACCCACACACCTGGCTGAACCCTCGCAAGAGAACAGCGGGCTATTGTGTGAGTGCCGCAGCTTCGGTGGTGTACTTGAGCCCCGCTACATTGTCGGCGCAGGATCACTTGACCAGTGAGCTATTACGCACTCTTTCAAGGGTGGCTGCTTCTAAGCCAACCTCCTGGTTGTCTTCGCGACCCCACATCCTTTTCCACTTAGTACACGCTTAGGGACCTTAGCTGGCGATCTGGGCTGTTTCCCTCTCGACTACGAACCTTATCGCCCGCAGTCTCACTGCCACGCTCTCACTCACCGGCATTCGGAGTTTGGCTGATTTCGGTAAGCTTGTAGGCCCCCTAGACCATCCAGTAGCTCTACCTCCGGTGAGAAACACGTGACGCTGCACCTAAATGCATTTCGGGGAGAACCAGCTATCACGGAGTTTGATTGGCCTTTCACCCCTACCCACAACTCATCCCCTCAGTTTTCAACCTAAGTGGGTTCGGTCCTCCACGACGTCTTACCGTCGCTTCAACCTGGCCATGGGTAGATCACTCCGCTTCGGGTCTAGAACACGCCACTACACCACACAAGGTGGATACGCCCTATTCGGACTCGCTTTCGCTACGGCTACCCCACACGGGTTAACCTCGCGACATGCCACTAACTCGCAGGCTCATTCTTCAAAAGGCACGCCATCACCAGCAACAGTAAACTGTTCACCAGCTTTGACGGATTGTAAGCGCACGGTTTCAGGTACTATTTCACTCCCCTCCCGGGGTACTTTTCACCTTTCCCTCACGGTACTAGTCCGCTATCGGTCACCAGGGAGTATTCAGGCTTATCGGGTGGTCCCGACAGATTCACAGCAGATTTCACGGGCCCGCTGCTACTTGGGTATCCACAACGACAGTTGCAATGTTTTCGTCTACGGGACTCTCACCCTCTACGACAGGCCGTTCCAGACCACTTCGACTAACACCACAATTTCTCACTGTCGGCCGATCCGGCAGAATCGACAATGCAAACCCCACAACCCTCCATACGCAACCCCTGCCGGGTATCACACGCACAAAGTTTGGCCTCATCCGCTTTCGCTCGCCACTACTCACGGAATCACTATTGTTTTCTCTTCCTGTGGGTACTGAGATGTTTCACTTCCCCACGTTCCCTCCACACACCCTATATATTCAGGTGCAGGTAACACGACATCACTCGTGCTGGGTTTCCCCATTCGGACACCCTCGGATCACAGCTCCCT
>NZ_JBEYIW010000046.1:0-4174 GCF_040636045.1 Rhodococcus sp. NPDC006774
GGGATCCAGTGTTTCGGTCATCATCGATCCTTCCCGCCAAGCTCAGCTCGGCGTGTCGAACCAAGGACCGGATCCACCGTTATTCAGACAGTCCCGCGCAGTACGACCAGGTTTGATATGCAGGGTTACAAGTAAAGTTCTGAATAGTATTGCAGCACTTTGCTTGTCGGATATATCAGGAGCTAGCGAGAGAGGATCGAGCCAGACAGATCGACCTGTACACGGCAGTGACCGTTCCGTGCATTTCGAGCGGTCCTCGGCAGAAGCTTGCTATCGGGTGTCGGGTCCTTCGACCTGTAGAAGGTGTTCGAGGTCGATCGACACGCTTGCGGCGGTGTTCAGTCCGAGTTCCTCGTAGGCGATGGAAAACGTGATCGGTCCGGATTCGGGGAGGGGGCTAAGAAAGTACGTTGCACCGGTCTCCATTGGACGGCTGTAGCTTCGTCCCCCGTACAGCCATGGTGCCGTTTCGTCGTCGTCCTCGGGGGCATCCCACGCGAAGCTCTTCTTGTTGGACACCACCTTGCCTGTGGGAAGCACGAGACCTAGATATATCCGGTGTTTCGCGGGAGGACGCACGCGATGCGTCAGATTGAGACGGTCACCCAACAACCCACTGCCATCGTGAACGGCTGTCGCAGAAAGGTCGAACTGGAGACCTGTTCGGAAGATGCGCAGCCGATCGATCTGCATCTGGACTCCGCCGAGAAGTGCGGCATCGAGCGAGAACGGGTACCGCTCAGAGGGTTCGACCAGTAGGCCCTCGTCTTCGAGGGGTGGCTTCCGTTGGGGATGAACCTCCCGCCGGTTGGCCTTCCGCTCGCGGATGGCTTCCTTGCGAGCGATGTGTGCACGCACCTCGGGTGGATTTTCACCCACGCTGCTCCAAGGGACGCGCCGGACTCCGGGCTCGTCCGGATCGATGCCTTCTACCCACTCCATACCGGCCTCCACCGTCGGCCCCATTAGCGTGCAGCCGCAAACTAAGTTATCGCACGCGAGCTCCGCCAGCCTTGGAAGTACGGGACAGTCGAACTGCTTCTGGCTGTGCGAGCGGCTGAGCTATACGACCAGTCTTGGTATGCAGAGTTACCAGTAAACTAATGCATACTGTTGCAGCGCAACACTTGTCGTCGTCTGCACGTCTCGGCGGCGGATCGATGCGATGGGTCCTGACCCATGAAAGAGATCCTTGATTGGCTGCGAAACACTGTGCCGCGGTTCATGCGTTGCTCGAGACGAATTAGGTGGGCTTCTCCGGTGTCTCGGCGTCGAGGTAGCCCCACCAGTCGATACCGTTCTTGTCTTGCCGGAGGTTGTTCGCGACGGTCCCCAACGGTTCTCCGATATCGAAATCGGCCACTTCTCGGCCGAAGCGCTCAGCGTCTGCCGTCTCCGCAGCAGGAGGCGGCCCCGATTGTGTCATCCGAATTCCCAGAGTCTTCGCGACAGTCATGTACCGGTATACAACGCAGAACGCATCCGGACCGTCCGTCCACGCGTCGGCAACACCGACACCCCACGCTTCGGACAACGAGCTCGTCGATAGGTGACGCAAGCATGAAGCCAAAGTGGATTCCGCCCAGGTCGACGACAGCTCACCGTACTGTTCCAACAGTTCACGGTGCCTGGAGGTGTATCGACGGGCCGATGGAGAATAGGCCTGGGCAGCAACTGTTCCGGCCGAAAAGTAGTCTTCGCGCAGTCCGTGCTGGTTTCGATCGATGATCTGCAGCTTAAGACGGGCAGCGGCACCCTCGGGGAACCGTGACAGCGACTGCCCGCACATGCCCCACGTCGGGGCGCAGAGCAATACGACCACTTTTGATATGCAGGGTTACCGGTAGGCTCTACATGTTCTCTGTCGCAACGCTTTTCGTGGTCGGCCCATTTTTGGGGATGCTGGAGGCTCGCGTAGATAGCGCGCCCGCGAGACCAGGACATGAGATGGACGAGGCCCCGCAAGCCGGAAACCGGTACCCGCCAGCCATTACGGTGATCATTGCTCACGAGTGGGCATCCTTGTGAGGGCAAATCAGGAATTTCGGCGAGCCGAGTCGTTGCCTGTTCTACGGTAATACCGCTGAATTCAGGAGCCAGTCGCGGAGGGGCCGCTCTCGCCATCCAGACGTCGCCACTCGAGAGCGGTACGACCCTCGATCACTGAGTCGGGGCCCAGTTCGTCGGCGATCTCTGCAAGTTTCGATGCTGCGGCAGCGTTTCCTTTGTCGGCGGCGATCGCCCACCATCCGGTGGCAGTGTTTCCTTCGACGATGGCATCGGAACCGGTCCTGCGGGCGGCGTTTCCGAGGTGGTACGAGGCGGCGGTGTGACCCAGTTCGGAGGCGATCGCCCACCATTCTGTGGCGGTGTGTCCTTCGACGATCATGCCGGGGCCGAGCTCATAGGCGTTGACTCCGAGGTTAAATGCTGCACCAGTGTGGCCGCGTTCGTGCGCGATCAGCCACCAGGTGGTGGCGGTGTGTCCTTCGACGATGGCGTCGGAACCGGTCGTGCGGGCGGCGTTTCCGAGGTTGTACGCGGCGTGGGCGTCTCCGCGTTCGTGCGCTATTAGCCACCACTGAGTGGCGGTGTGTCCTTCGATAGTGGCGTTGAGGCCCAGCTTGTTGGCGGCGTTGGTTCCGAGGTTCGATGCTGCACGGGCGTCTCCGCGTTCGGCGGCGATCGCCCACCATCCGGTGGTGGTGTGTCCTTCGACGATGGCGTCGGGGCCGAGCTTGTCGGCGGTGTATCCGAGGTCCAATGCTGCACCGGCGTCTCCGCGTTCGGCGGCGATCGCCCACCATCCGGTGGCAGTGTGTCCTTCGACGATGGCGTCGGGGCCGAGCTCGTGGGCGGTAATTCCGAGGTTGTACGCGGCGTCTTTGTCACCGAGTTGGGCTGCGAGGGCCCACCACTCGGAGGCGGTGTGTCCTTCGACGATTGCATCTGGGCCGATTCTGTCGGCATTGGTTCCGAGGTTCTTTGCTGCGTCGGTGTCTCCGCGTTCGGCGGCGATTGCCCACCACTGAGTGGCGGTGTGTCCTTCGACGATCGCATCGGGGCCGATTGAATGGGCGGCGTGACCGAGGTTGAATGTGGCATCGGTGTGTTCGTGTTCGTGTGCGATCAGCCACCACTCGGCAGCGGTGTGTCCTCCGACGATGGAGTCGCGGCCGAGCTCGTAGGCGATGACGCCGAGGTTGTATGTGGCGTCGGGGTCGCCGCGGTGCGCTGCAGGGAGCAGCCAGACGATGGCAGTGTCGATGCGGTCGTGGTCGTACAGGAATTCTGTGATGCAGATGATGCGTGGGGTGGGGAGGGTGGTGGGGTCGAGGTGGGTGAGGTCGCGGTCGGCGGTCCGTAGGCGTGGGGTGAGGGCGTCGAGGAGTCGATACCGTTCTCCCCCAACACCGTCGGGTGTGTTCGTGTTGGTGCGGGTGAGGATGGTGTGGGGTGATCCAGGTGAGAATCCGGTGGTGGCCCAGTCGTCGAATTCGGTGTCGAACTGGGCGGGTTTCCAGCGTGCGTTACGTGCGAGGCGGCGGTAGTGAATCTGGGTGAGGGTCTGGAGCCAGTCGATGTCGGCTCCGGCGGGGTCGGTGATGGTGGCATCGATGGCTGCGTCGACCAACGCGGCCCTCATTCCGCCGTGTTCGTAGGCGGTGCGGACGGCGGCGTGCAGTTTGTCGACCGTGGCCATCGCTTCGGCGAGACGCGTCAGGTCCAGGCCTTGGAAGTCGCCGGTGTCGTTGTCGGTGAGCATCTGAGACGCCGCGGCGAGTTCGGTGTCGTCGAGTTCGGCGGCGATGTCGACGGCGTTGACTTCGAGCAGGTTCACCAGTACCGGGCTGGCCCCGATGCCCATCATCGTCTCGAGGCCGCCGGCCGAACGCCCACCGGTGGCGTGATCTTTCCAGGCCGCGAGGTCGGCGGAGTGCACGATCAGCACCACCGACGTCGTCAGGGATGCGATCTTGCGGATCCGGGGTGCGGTCAGGCCGGTGTCGGGGGTGACACCGTTGAATCCGGCGTCGTCGAGGACAACCACGTCGGGTCGGGCGGGGTCGTTCTTGACCGCGTCGAGGCGGGTGATGAGGGTGTCGAGTGCCCCTGGTGCGGGGTTGTGCCACCACGTGACCGGTTGCGGTGTCATCGTCGACAGCAGGTGGAA
>NZ_JBEYIW010000047.1:0-3956 GCF_040636045.1 Rhodococcus sp. NPDC006774
TGATCCTCGGTAAGTGAACTCCGTACACGCATACACACGCTCCCCAGTAGTCGGAACTGAATTCCTCAGTCCAACTTCTGGGGAGCGGTGCACACGGCTCAGACGTATGCAGTGGTCCATTGACGCGAACGGGGTGAGTGCGGTCGTAGACTCGTCAGCGATGAGTAATTCGAGCGTGACCCTGGACGACATCGTTGCCGCACATCGACTTCTGCGCGATCGCAATCCGCTGGTGCAGTGTCTGACCAACACGGTGTCGGTGCAGTTCGTCGCCAACGCGCTGTTGGCCGCAGGGGCCGCGCCGGCGATGGTGGACAACCCCGAGGAAGCGGCCGGCTTCGCCGAGATCGCCGACGCTGTGTTGGTCAATCTCGGAACTCCGACGGCTGCCCAGGTGGAGAGTTCTCGGTTGGCGTCGGCCGCAGCGCGGGCAGCGGGGAAGCCGTGGGTGCTCGATCCGGTGGGAGCAGGCGGTCTGCCGTGGCGAACCCAGGTGGCCGTTGAGCTACTTGCCAACCGGCCCAGCGTCATTCGCGCAAATGCGTCGGAAGTCATGGGACTGGCGGGTGCCGAAGGTGGATCGCGCGGGGTGGATTCGTCTGCACACGTAGCAGATTCGATCGATGCGGCCCGGTCGCTGCTCGACCGGGCCGAGGTCGTGGCGGCGTCGGGGGAGACCGATCACATTCTCGGCCCCGACGGCATGGTGAAGGTGGGCGGCGGAAGCGCACTGCTGCAACGGGTTACGGCTACCGGGTGTGCGCTCGGTGCACTGACGGCTGCCTACTGCTCGGTGTCACCGACTGCACTGATCGGTGCCGTCGCGGCGCACGCGCACGTCGCGGTCGCGTCGGAGATCGCGGCCCGGTCGACGTCGCGGCCGGGGTCTTTCGCAGCCGCGTTCCTCGACGGACTCGACACGGTCGACGAGTCGGCAATTCGTGAATTGGTTCGGCTCGACATCGGCTGGCCTGAATGACGCGCGCTCCAGTGCGCAGCTGGTGCGCCACGATGCCGGAATATCCGCGGGAATGTCGCAAAAGTGCGCGTAGTGGTGCGAAAAATGCAGATCTCTGCGAAGGTAACGCCCTCTTGACTGAAACGTGATGTAACGGAACACGTTTGCGGGCGACATACCTGGCGTCGGACAATACGAACCAGGCGGTCTTCATGAAACGACTTCTGCTCCTCGCTCTCGGTGCATCGGCCCTCGTCGCCTGCGGGGGAGCGGAGCAAGGAACGCCCTCGGCAGCACCGTCCTCGGCCGTTCCGGCGACCACGGCGGCAAGCCCGGCGTCGGTGACACCCGACCCGGCCACCGTCACCGAAGAAGCGCAGCCACAGCGGACCCCACCCGAGGAAGCCGGCGACCTGGTTCCGATGGGCCCACCGGACGCCGAGCCGCAGTGCCTCGATCTGGCGTCGGCACAGGTGACACAGGCCGTGGACTCGCTGCCGCTCGTGTTCGCCGACTCACCGTGGGTCGCCACCGACATGGGTGATCCGTGTGCGTCGTTCACCTGGGTCGAAGCCCTGCCGTACGGCGCGACGGTGAGTTCGCCGACGCATCTACTCTTCTTCCACGACGCCGAGTACTTGGGCACCGCCACGCTCGAGCCGTACGGATACACCTCTGTTGCGGCGCAATCCGCCGACACCGTCACGGTGAACTACCGCTGGCCGCTCGCGAACGATGCGAATGCCAATCCCACCGGCGGCCCGGTGACGATCGACTACGCGTGGGACGGGACGCAGGTGACCATGATCGGCACCCTTCCGCCCGAGGTCACCGGCTAGATCGAGACGGACGATTCCTCGGGAAGCTCGCGGATTTCGGCGTCGGACATCTCCTTGAAGCGGCCGTAGTAGATGCCCCTCGCCTGCTCCGCGACGATGGCCTGGTGGATGGGGAAGGCCATCTTCGGCGCTACCGCACGCAGGAATTCGACTGTCTCGGAGAGCTTCGACCACGGCGCGGCTGCGGGCAGCGCGAGAACCTCGACCTGCTGCTCGGGGACGAACAGCGAGTCACCCGGGTGGAACAGCTGGCCCGGATTCTCCGGTGTGCCGAGCAGGTACCCGGTGTTGTCGATCTCCGGTAGTTCGGGATGGATGACGGCATGGGTGCCGCCCACGCCGGTGACCGTGATGCCGCCGACAGTGAATGCCTTGCCTGCGGGAGCTGCCGCCCACTGGCCGCCCAATTGGCCCGCGGTCATCGGATCGGCATGCAGTGCCGCGCGCGGATTTGCCTCGACGAGAGCGGGAAGACGTTGCAGATCGACGTGATCCGGGTGCTGATGGGTGACGAGGATCGCGTCGAGTCCGGTGATGCCCTCGAACCCGTGGGAGAACGTGCCGGGATCGAACAGCACGGTGGTGCCGTTGAGTTCGACGAGAACGCAGGAATGTCCGAAGTGTGTCAGCCGCATGGGCTCCATAGTAAGCGCGGTTTCGCGCCTCCCGCCAGGGCTGCGTAGACTCCCACCTGCCGGTAACTGTCTTGCTGTACGTATTTCAAGGAGCGCTTTCGTGGCCCGAGTCGTTGTCGATGTCATGCCCAAGGCCGAGATTCTCGATCCCCAGGGTCAGGCGATCGCAGGAGCGCTCGGACGTCTGGGGATCTCCGGCGTGTCCGACGTCCGTCAGGGCAAGCGTTTCGAGCTCGAGGTCGACGACACCGTCGGCGATGCCGAGCTCGAGAAGATCGCCGAATCGCTGTTGGCCAACACGGTCATCGAGGACTGGACGGTCACTCGCGTATCGGTAGAGCCCGCCGCATGAGCGCCCGCGTAGGGGTCATCACCTTCCCCGGGACCCTCGACGACGTCGACGCCTCCCGCGCGGTCACCCTCGCCGGCGGAGAAGCCGTCAGCCTGTGGCATGCCGACGCCGACCTGAAGAACGTCGACGCGATCGTCGTCCCGGGCGGATTCTCGTACGGTGACTACCTGCGAGCCGGTGCCATTGCCCGATTCGCCCCCGTGATGGAGTCCGTCGTCAAGGCTGCCGAAGGCGGTATGCCGGTTCTCGGTATCTGCAACGGATTCCAGGTTCTCTGCGAGGTTGGACTGCTCCCCGGCGCGCTGACTCGCAACGAAGGCCTGCACTTCGTCTGCCGTGATCAGTGGCTGGCAGTGGAGAACACCGATACCGCGTGGTCGTCGCGATACGAGCCCGGTGCCGAGATTCTGATCCCGGTCAAGAATGCCGAAGGTCGGTTCCAGGCACCGCAGAACGTGCTCGACGAGCTCGAGGGTGAGGGCCGGGTCGTCTTCCGATACAGCGGCAGCAACCCGAACGGATCGCAGCGCGGGATCGCCGGCATCTCCTCGGCCAACGGCCGGGTCGTCGGTTTGATGCCGCACCCCGAGCACGCCACCGAGCCACTGACCGGACCGAGCGACGACGGCCTTGGCATCTTCTACTCGGCACTGGACACGATCGTCAACGCCTGACCCGAACTTGTCGGTGGTCGCCGATATCGTGCCGCCATGACACTGACGCTGGGCATGATCACGTTCGACACCACCGACCCCGGACCACTCGCACGCTGGTGGGCGGCGCAGGTCGAGGGCACGATCGTGGAGGAGAACGACGGCTGGTTCTATGTCGTCGAACTCGCTGCGGCACCGTATCGAATGGCCTTCCAGAAGATCGACGACCCGACGCCCGGCAAGAATCGCGTCCACCTCGACATGACCACCGATGACCTCGACGGTGAGGTCGCGCGCCTGATCGAGGCGGGTGCACGTGAGGTTGCGCAACACACCATGGGCGACTTTCGCTGGGTGACCCTGACCGATCCCGACGGCAACGTGTTCTGCGTGTCCGGTTCGCACTGAGTAGCGGATGCCCGCCCAAGCAGTGAACACTGGACACAGGGTCGCTAGGCACCACGATTGACCTACCGCACAAGTGACCGGTGTGTCTTTCCCAAGACGCGTCGTCGCGGT
>NZ_JBEYIW010000048.1:0-3744 GCF_040636045.1 Rhodococcus sp. NPDC006774
GTCAAGTAGTAGACTGGTTATCAGCACTCGGCGCGAATATCTCTGCTTCGTGTAACTGCTCCCGTGATTCGCCAATACTCACCTGAGCTGCATCGATAGCATCGGCATGCACATCCCAAGTCCAGATCTAGGCGCTGCTCCGATGAGACAGTGTCGCGACAAGCAGATCGGCCTGAGCAGGCGTTACAGCAGCTATTGTTGCAGTTTGCGCTCTTCGAGTGCAGAATATGCAGACAGGCGAAAGGGTGCTGACGTGGATCGACGTGAAGTTGGTGGTCGATTGATCTACCTTCCGGCCGATAGTTCCGCATCCTCCGAAGCCTTCCTCGACGATGTCCTCGTCGGCTGGCGACGCGCGCAGATCACCCAGAATTTCCGTGCGAGTACCGCCGACCGGCGAATCAAACTGATCCATCGCATGGTCGACTTCGTGGGATCCCCACCGTGGCAATGGTCCCCGCACGATGCCGATGAGTTCTTCGCTCATCTGCGTGGGGTACGCAATCTCTCTCACGCCACGATTCGGGCTTATCAGTCCGACGTCCGGCTGTTCTTGGAGTACGCGACCAACCCCGTCTACGAGTGGAACGAGAATTGCGGGCGGCTGTTCGGGACCGTGTTCTCGCAGGTGATCACCGAATTTAACCGAGCCACTCATGTGCAACCCAACGACACCCAGGACAAGCGGCGCCCGTTCACCAAGGCGGAGCTACAGCAGTTCTTCGACCTCGCCGATCTCGAACCGGAACGAATCCTCAACTCGGGACGTAAAGGCGCACTTGCTGCGTGGCGCGATGCGGTGGCGTTCAAGGTCTTGTACGGATGGGGACTGCGGGCCGGCGAAGGGCGACAGCTGCAACTGGTCGACTGCTCACGAAACGCCCGTGCCCCTGGTTTCGGTGAATGGGGACTGCTACGTATCAGGCACGGAAAAGCGATGCGCGGTTCACCCGCCAAACAACGCACAGTCCTGACCGTGTTCGACTGGGCTGCAGAGGCGCTCGAGCACTGGGTCAACTACGGCCTACCCCGTTACGGACAGCCGCTCGCCGACCTGTTCCCCACCGATCGCGGAGGTGTTGTCGCCGGCAGAGACCTGTGGAAGCGGATGCGAAACCTGGTGGACGAGCTCGGCTTCCCGCCGGGCTTGGACCTGCACTCGCTCCGACGCGCGTATGCAACTCATCTACAGACCGAGTACGGATACGACTTGAGCTTCGTGCAAATGCAGCTCGGCCACGAACACGCCGCAACGACCTCCATCTATACGATCGCCTCCCCCGACTACCGGGCACGCCATCTGGAACACGTGTTGTCGAACACGCTGCGTCGCAGCGTCGGTGAACGAGATGGTGCGAGAGGAAAGGCAGACGATGAAACGTGAAATACAGTATCGCTGGCGGGTGCGTGAACACATGGCACGCGTTGGAATGAAGAACAGTCGTGACCTCGTGGAACCGTTGCGGGACAGAGGAATTACCCTGTCCGAATCTCAGATCTACAGGATCGTCGGGCAGGAACCCGAGCGCATCGCGTTCAGTGTTCTCGTTGCCCTCTGCGATATCTTCGGCATCGAAGCCGGCGACCTCGTGACCTACACCGCGACAGACGCGAGTCGTCGACGAGACAAGCGTGCAGTGAACTCGACCCGGGACGTTCCTCTCCTTGACGCGTACAGACCAGTCAGGGCGCGAATCACCGACGACGATGCCTGACCGGCCACGAGGCCGACCGCGTACGGTCGGCGGATCGAAGGTGTGCGATCGCTGCACTATCGCTGTTTCCCGGCACCGGGTCCGATGGCCCAACGAATCGCTCTGCGGTGCGTGCTTCACCGCTGCAGTGCGCACCTACGGCCGCTGCGCACTGTGCGGCATCGAACGCATGACACCCGGGCTATCACCCGCCCGGCAGTCGATCTGCCGGGAATGCGCAGGCATCACCACTGCCCTCGACTGCACGAACTGCGGCCGCGAGGCCGAGCGCCTACGTGGTGGACATTGCGCACGATGCGTCGTCACCGCAGACCTCACCGCGGCTCTACGACCGCACGATCCCCCAGACCTCCGACTCAAACGGCTCGTCGCAGAACTGGCGAAGGTGTCACGTCCGGAGAGCATCGTTACCTGGATGCGAGGCAAATCGGCTGCCGAGCTGCTGCAGAAGATCGGTGACCGTGAGCTGATGCTCTCGCACAGTGCCTTCGACGAGCTACCCCCTGGCCGACACGTCGAACACCTTCGAGAAATGCTGGTGGACCTTCACATCCTGCCCGACCGCGGTAATCCTCGACTCGCCCGGTTCCAGACGTGGCTCGAGAACCGGCTCGACACACTCGCAGACCGACCAGATGTTCGCACCGCTCTCGAACAATTTGCCCGATGGCATCACCTTCGCCGCATCCACGGAAACCGAATCCGCAACATGGACAACGCAACTCGAACCGCGAAGCAAGAGATCACCGAAGCCGGGAAGTTCCTGATCTGGCTGAGCGAGAACCATCACGTCACTGTCGACGCACTGACTCAGGCCCACGTCGACGAGTACTTCTCCACTGGGACCACCACCCGAATGGCAGCACGCAACTTTCTCCAATGGCGAGCCAAAACAGGGATCGGCAAGCGCTACCACCTGAAATACCGCGAGGCTCGGCAAACACCACTCGCCTCATCCCACGAACGCTTTACACTGATTCGAACAGTCCTCGAGTCGGAGGCAGTGGTGCTCAACAACCGGATCGCTGCACTGATGCTTCTTCTGTATGCGCTGCCGGTCCGCCGGATCGCCGAAATGCGCACGGAGCAAGTAGAAGTCACACCAACGGGAATCAGCCTCCACCTCGGTGAACATCCTGCGCCAGTGCCCGAACCGCTACTCCCCCTCTTCCATGAATACTTGACCTCACGCGCCAACCAGCGCACCACCAACAATCAATCCCCGTGGCTGTTCCCAGGAACACGGGCCGGGCATCACATCACCGAGCAGACCCTTCTGAATACACTCAGACAGGTCTTCGGCATCAAAATCCTCGCGATTCGCAACGCAGCGCTGCACGACCTGACCAAAGAACTCGACGCCGCAACGCTCGCCGACCTACTCGGATACAGCAACAAGGTGATGAACATTCACGCCGCTCGCTCGGGCGTCCCGATGGGCAGCTATCCGGCGATTGGATCACGCACGACGTGACTACCCGCCCTTTTTGAGGTCATTCAAGACTTCTATCCACGCAGTCGGCCCCGAAGCCTATCCACGGCATTCGCACTACCTCTGAGATTGCGTACGCCCTATGCAGACTTCATACGATGCATTGGCGGGACTCGGCTGCGAGATCGTCGTCGTGCCGTTGTCAGAGCCATTCCTGCAGCAACCTGGGATCACAGGAGCGGATCGCGCCGTCAACCGGAATTGACAAGCGGCCGATGTCAATTTACATTGACACCATGACCGAAGCCACAACACTCGCCGCAGCCGCCAGCAGCCCTGATCCTGCCGAAGGGCTTCGCGCAGTGCTAGCACTGCGTCGACTGCTCGAGCGTCTCGAAGCAGTCCAAGTTCGCAATGCCCGCAACCAGGGTTGGCCCTGGCAATTGATTGCGGACTCGCTCGAAGTCAGCAGACAGGCCGTGCACAAGAAGCACGGCGGACAAGGGAGGTAGATGATGTTCGAGAAGTTCACCGCAGCAGCTCGACTCACCGTGATCGGTGCGCAGGATGTCGCCCGCGAACTGCAATCGTCGCGTA
>NZ_JBEYIW010000049.1:0-3198 GCF_040636045.1 Rhodococcus sp. NPDC006774
TCGGGTGTGGCCCGGATTTGGTTGCGTACCAGCGAGTCCAGGGTGGCACCTGTGGTGGGTATTTCGAGACCGGTGGCGTCGGACCCGGTCGACCATTCGGCGATGTGCGTGGTGTCGTCCTCGGGCAGGAGGTTCAGATTCGAGATGGGGGCATCGGGCGTGGCAGCGAAGGCGTGGAGTACCCGCTGGAAGATTTCCGCAATGCGTGTCGTGGTGGCGCGGTCCAGTTGCTCTGGGCGATAGGAGAACTCGAAGGTCGTGCTCCCCGGCGCAGGGATCACGGCGAGCGTCAGTGGGTAGTGCGTCGAGTCGAGTCCGCCGACACCGGTGAGCGTGATTCCCGTGTTGTCGTCGGCGTGCAGAGCTTCCTCGTCGATGGGGTAGTTCTCGTACACGACGAGGGTGTCGAACAACGTCGGGAATCCGGTGAGCCGGTGTAGCTCCGGCAGTGGAACGTGGTGATGGCTCAGCAACGCGGTGTTCTGTTGCTGAGCGCGGTCGAGCATCGTGGAGAGAGTGGGGTTGTCACTCAACGTCAGCGGCGTCGGAATGGTGTTGATGAACATGCCGACGGCGCGCTCGATGCCGTCGATCTCGGCGGGACGGCCCGACACCGTGGTGCCGAAGACGACGGTGCCCAGGCCGGTGACCGAATTCAACGTCACTGCCCATGCCGTCTGCACCAGACTGTTCACCGTGGCACCTCGGCCCCGGGCCACACTGTCGAGGTGCGCGGTCAGGGCCGCATCGGCGAAAATCGAGATCTCGTCCGGGAAGACATCGGACGTCGCGGGTGCAGTGGGGGTGATGATCGTCGGTTCGGTGACCGCGTCCAGCGCAACTGCCCACGCCCGCAGTGACTCTGCACGGTCCTGGTCCGCGAGCCAGCGCAGAAACGCCGGATATGAGGTGTCGGGAACCGCGGGCTTTGCCGGCGCGCGATAGGCGTCGAGCAGCGTCTGCACCACCGAGGGAGTGGACCACCCGTCGGCCAGAACGTGGTGCATCGTCAACAGCACCTCGTGCCGTTGTGCCGCAGTGCTCACCGCCGTGATCCTCAGTAGCGGTGCCCGATCGAGAACGAACGGCGTCGCGCGGTCGGCGGCGACGATCTGCTCGAGTCGCGCGACAGAGTCATCAGCGGACGTCAGATCGATGTGCTGCACCGGCACCCGGAGTCGAGCCGGTACGACTGCGACGTGATCGCCGCTGTCGGTGGCGGTGATGGCCGACGTGAGGTTGGGGTAGGTGTCGAATACTCGCGAGAAGGCGCGCTCGAGTCGGGGGACGTCCAACGGCCCGGTCAGCGTCAGAGTCGTCTGCGTGATGTAGACGTCGACGTTCGCTTCACTCGGAGTGCTCAGTCCCAGCAGCGATTCGAAGACCATCCCGTGCTGCAGAGGCGTCAACGGCTGGACGTCGGCGAGAGTACCGTAGCGGGATTCGAATGCGGCGATGTCGGCGAAGGTGACGTCGGGTGCAGTCAGGTCCGACGGCACTCGTCGCACGTGATCGGCCGCGGGTACGTACGTAGCGAGGGAGGACAGTGCAGCGATCCAGAGCGTGAGCAATTCCTCTGCGTCGGAGGGCGCTACGGCCCCTGTCGCATAGGTGAATATTCCGTCCAGGACGGTTGCGCCGTCGGGACCTGGGACTGCCGCGATGTTGATGTCGATCGCGGCCGCCACGGGCAGGTCTGCGGGGGAGTAGCCGCCGAGACCCGCTGATTCGGGAGCGGTTCGCCATGCCGTCGGCTCGGAGTCGGCCGTGAAACGGCCGAGGTAGTTGAATCCGATGTCCGGGATTCCGTGCAAGGAGAACCGATCGGTGGTGTCGGGGTTGAGATGCCGGAGCAACCCGTATCCGATGCCGCGGTCCGGCACGGCGGTCAGCGATTCCTTGACGCGGAGCACCGCGTCTGCGGCAGCCTGCGAATCCATCAGTGCTGCTTCGGGATCGATGTCGCCGGTATCGACGATCACGGGGTACCAGGTGGTGAACCACCCCATGGTGCGACCGAGCTCCGCACCGGGGATCAGCGCTTCCTGCCGCCCGTGACCCTCGAGCCCGACGATTGTGGGTCGTCGACCGAGTCCTCGCTGGGCCCGCCATGCGCCGACCGCAATCGCCAATGCGCCGAGAAGAACCTCGTCGGGCCCCGCCGACAATGTCCGCTGCACATCCTCGAGTACGGCACGGGTCACGTCCACCGGCACCGAGATCGGCACGGTTGTAGCGGTGGCACCGGTATCGAGAATCGGGTCGACGCTTCGATTCGCCACGGTCGGAGTGACGTGCGCAGCGACATCGGACCAATACGATTCTTGCGCAACGATATCTGCGTCGGTCGATCGCGCGCGCAGGGCGGAGGACCACGACGTGATCGAGGTTCCGACCGGGAGCAGGTCGTCTGTGGCCGAGCCGGTTTCCAGAGCGTGGGCGTGTGCCAGATCGTCTTCGAGGATGCGCCATGACACGCCGTCGACGACAAGATGGTGAACGACGGTCACCAGACGGCCCGTTGCCTCACTCGGATCCGTGCACCACGCCGCGTGCCACATCACTGCATTGTGCGGATCCAGCTTCTGCGACAGTTCGGCGACGAGGTTATCGATCCGTTCCGTCCACGAGGGGTGCGCCCACCCGTTGTCGGTCGTCGACATCGCGATCCGGTCGCCGACTGTCTCCAGCGGCACGTCGGCCGGCGGCAACGTGAACGTCGACAGCCCGTCTCCACGAACGATATTGCCCCGCAACGCGGAATGGTGCCGGATGACGCGAGTCAAGATGCGATGGAGCTGACTGCCGGACATGCCAGCGGGAGTGACGAAAACGAACGACTGGCTGTAGGAATCGAAGCCGGGCTGATCGATGTGGGCGGCGGCAATCGGCCACAGGCCGGATGTCGGGACTGCGATTGGACCAGTTGCGATGGCGTCGCCGACACGTTCGTCGATCAACCGTGCGAGTTCCTCGATGGTACGGCGATCGAATACCTCCGCGGCAGAGCATGACAGCCCCGCCCGTCGTGCCTTCGACACCACCTGAATCGACGAAATGCTGTCACCACCGAGCCGGAAGAAGTCGTCGTCGACGGTGAGGGGTGTGTCGTGGTCGAGGTGGAGTACGTCTCGGTAGATGTGGGTGAGTGTGTGTTCGGTGGGGGTGTTGGGTGTTCGGCCGGTGCCGGTGGTGATG
>NZ_JBEYIW010000050.1:0-2721 GCF_040636045.1 Rhodococcus sp. NPDC006774
ACCACCGGCACCGGCCGAACACCCAACACCCCCACCGAACACACACTCACCCACATCTACCGAGACGTACTCCACCTCGACCACGACACACCCCTGAGCATCGACGACAACTTCTTCCACCTCGGCGGACACTCCATGTCCGCCACCCGACTCATCGCCCGCGTGAACTCGGCAGTCGGGTCCGATCTGACGCTGCGCGACGTGTTCGAGACGCCGACCATCGCAGGCCTCGCCGACGCCGCGGATTCCACCGGGATCGATCGTGTGCGGGTGTCCGACATGGTTGTACCCGAACAGGTTCCGGCGTCCTACGGACAGCAGTCGCTGTGGGTCATCGACCAGCTCGGCGGACCGAAGTCGCAGTACGTGGTGCCGACTGTGCTGAGGCTCAGCGGCGATCTCGAGGTCCCCGCTTTCACGGCAGCTGTGCACGACGTCGTCGAACGACATGCCACGCTCCGCACACTCCTCGTCGAACGTGATGGCGTTCCGGTGCAGGTGATCGTGCCCCCGGTCGACGCCGCAGCTCGAATCACTCTCGAGGTGAACGACCTTCGCGATACGGACCGGCGAGGCATCGACGAAACCATCGGATCCCTCGTCCGTACCGGGTTCGATCTCGCCACGGATCTCCCCATCCGCGTTGCCGTGCTGAGGAGCGAGGACTCTCAGTGGGTGATCGTCCTCGCTGTTCACCATCACGCGGTCGACGAGTGGTCGGCCCCGGCTTTGCTGGGCGACCTCTCGATCGCCTACGCAGCACGAATCGCCGGATCGGCACCCCACTGGGATCCGCTGCCGGTGAGCTACGCGCAGTACGCCACGTGGCAACGGACCGTCCTCGGCCGTGCAGAAGATCCGGCATCGGAACTCGCTGGGCACCTGGACTACTGGCGCACAGTCCTCGGCGACGCGCCCGAGGAATCCATCATCGCGCTCGACTCCCCCCGCCCTGCGGACCCGACTCATCGCGGTGAAGACCTCACGTTCGAGCTCGACGAGGAGACGGTCGATGCCCTGCGCCGCACCGTGGATTCGCTCGACGTCACCATGTTCACCGCCGTCCACGCCGCCACCGCGATCACCGCATCTCTCCTCGGCGCCGGAACCGACGTCGTGATCGGCTCCCCGGTCGGTGGACGCACCGAGGACGGCCTCGAAGACCTCGTCGGATACTTCGTCAACACCGTTCCCCTGCGACACCGACTGTCACCGCGCCGGACATTCGGCGAGGTGCTCACCGACACCCATCGGGTGGTATTGGACGGATTCGCGCATCAGAGCGCACCGTTCGAGGAGATCGCCCGTGCAGTGAACGCACCGAGAGACGCGGGCCGAACCCCGGTGTTCCAGATGCTGTTGACACACACAGTGTCCGATGCCACCGAGTCGGAACTCTTCCGCCTTCCGGGACTGATTACCCTTCCCGAGACCGCGGGCGAAGACCCGGCATCGTTGGCTGCGGCGAAGACGGATCTCGAGATCGACTTCGAGGACACTCCGTCCGGCGTGACGGGCTATATCACCTATGCGACGGATCTGTTCTCTCGTTCGACGATCGACCGCTTCGTCCTGACCCTCACGCGCGTACTCCACGCTCTGGCAACAACACCCGACGCGTGCATCGCGTCGGTGAACGCTGTTTCCGAGAACGAACTGAGTCGGATCGAGTCCTGGTCGACCGGTTCCGATGCCATGGGTCTCGAGATACCCACCTCGGGCACGACGCTCGACTCGTTGATACGCAATCAGATTCGCGCAACACCCGACGCGGTGGCCGTGACGGACGAGTACGGAACATCCCTGACCTACGAAGAACTGAACACCCGCGTCGACGCGATGGCCGCGATGCTCCTCACCCGTGATGTGACGGTCGGGCATCGGGTGGCGGTGATGCTGCCCCGCGGTACGGATCTGGTGATCACGCTCGTCGCCGTCACCAGGATCGGGGCGGCGTACGTCCCGATCGACCCCGGTTATCCCACCGAGCGGGTCGGGCACATCCTGCACGACGCCGCACCGACCGTGGTCGTCACCGACCGCGCCGGTCACACTGCACATGCCGCCGCTGTCGCCACTACTGTTCTCGAACTGGACGATTCGACCGTTCGCGATTCCCTCGATTCGTACGACGCTTCAGCTCCGGGCACTGTGACAGCACCGTCTCCCGACAACATCGCGTACGTCATCTTCACCTCCGGCACCACCGGCCGCCCCAAAGGCGTCATGGTCCCCCACACCGCCATCGTCAACCTCATCGCCTGGCGGCAATCCGTCTTCACCCTCACCGCCGGCGACCGAGTACTGCAGAAAACCTCCGTCGGCTTCGACGTCTCCGTCCCCGAATTCTTCTGGCCCCTCACCGTCGGAGCCACCATCAGGTTGATCCGACCCGACGGCGAAAAAGACCCCACCTACCTGACGGAAATCCTGCGTGACGAACCCATCGCCTTCGTCGAACTCGTCCCCACCATCCTCCACGCCATGCTCGACACCGGATTCGACCTCGCCGACACCCAACTACGCTCCCTCTCCGTCGGCGGCGAAGCCTTCCCCACCACCCTCGCCCACACCCTCACCGGCACCGGCACCGGCACCGACGTTGCAGTGTGGAACACCTACGGACCCACCGAAGCCGCCGTCGAAGTCACCGGCCACCTTCTCGAAGAAGGTGCGGTCAACGAGTCCACCACCGGCACCGTGCCTATCGGTGGACCGGTC
>NZ_JBEYIW010000051.1:0-2390 GCF_040636045.1 Rhodococcus sp. NPDC006774
CGACGGAGGTGACCACTGATGCACTGATGCAACTACCCGCCTGATCACCAACGAAGGATCACAAACCAGTTACACCACTTCTAGGGGCTTGACCTCGCAACGAGCCTCGTCGCCCACCGTCCGGTGCGAACCAGTGGCGAGGACACTTCGTCGACGACGGTGCGCAGAAGCCGGAACCACACTGCGGCATGTACCCGGCCTGGGCCGAGTTCCACCCATCCCGTCGTCAGAGCCTCGGTGCTGCGCCGATCGAGGTCCGTGACCGCTGAAGGAACCGGAACGGGCGAGACCCGTTCGTCCGAACCGAACCGGACCTGATCCCAGAAAATTGCATGACCAGGCAAAGCAGAGCAGGGTTCGAGTCGACAACGGTGGTCGAGGCAGCTGCTCAGCACCGGATATTGATGCAGCAGAGTCATGTTGATATCAGCAGTGGATTCGAGGCTGTCGACACATGCCGGGCACGCCCGACTGCGCGGAGTGCTCGCCCACGGCAACCATGCCTTGCTCGTAGGTGTGCGACGTCGTCGATCCACCCTCGCGAGGTCGGCCGGTAGCAGGACCGAGAACTGGTGGACGTAGGTGTCGAAGTCGCAGTCGGCGGGGTCGGTGCTGTCGAGCAACCACGGTGTCCACCCCGCCAACGTCATCATCCGCACCCTCTCTACCGGGACTACGCCGCGACCGGCCAGCTCGGCGAGGATCGGCTCCGGTGTGTAGCGGTCGAGATCCTCGACAGCACAATCGATATCGAGGTCTGCAAGCAGGTCAGAAGGCTTGATGTGCGGATACAGCTCGCATATCCGGGCCAACCAGGACGAGAGGGCCTCACCTGGCAGTGGCTGCGGATGCAGCGGCCACGGGCGAACGTACGCATCATCGGGCATCGCCGCGAGCCGCGCGTTCACGCGAGGTGGCGCTCGAACTGGCGGCGTCGCTCGGTGGGACCGAGGTACGGAGTGCGCGTGAGCACCGATGAGGTGATCGCTTCCTCTCCGCTGTCGACGGCGGTCACTGCTGCGGCTGTGAGCAGCGTTGTCAGTTCACCGATGGTGCCCTCGGAGCGAGTGAGGAGGTAGTCGGTCATCTCCGGTGATGTCAGGTGCGAGGGTTTGCGGAGGGGGAAGCTCGTGGTGAAGCTGGCCAGCAGTGATCTGGTGTCGGCAGTGTTGGTCCAGACCGGCAAAGCCATGGGGTGGAATCGGTTCTCCAGCTGGGGATCGGTCCGGATGGCGAGGTAGGCGTCGCGGGTTCCGACAGCGACAAGAGGAATGCGTAGTTCGTTGCCCAGGAACCGCAGCACGTTCAAGAATTCGCGGCGGACGTTGTCGCGGCCGGCGAGGACGTTGTGGAGCTCGTCGATGATCAGCATCCGAACCCCGGTCGCTCGCAGCAGCGTGATCGCTTGCTGTTCGAGTTCGTGGACTCGGCTCCGTGGCCGGATCGGCGTTCCGAGGGCAGCAAGCATCGCCAGGTAGAACCGTGCGGGTGCCGGGTCCGGAGGCATCTGCATACACAACACCGGTATCTGCTCGCGATCGGGCAAGCTGACAGTGGGGTGTGCACGGCGGAACTTCTCAACGATCATCGACTTGCCGTTGTTCGTCGGTCCGATCAAAAGCATGTTCGGCATTCGTTGTCGATCCGGCCACCCCAGCAGCGCCTCGAGGTGCTCGATGACCGACTGTGCACGCGGATACCCGATCCACCGTTCGGCCCGAATGTGCCTGATGCGTTGTGCAGCAGGCAGAATCGCGATCGATCTGACCGAAATTCGCAGGTGGGTGAGGTCCGCGCGATCAACGTCGATTTCGTCGTCGCTACGGTCGCTATCGTCGCCTTCGAGAGCGCTGCGGGCGTCGTTGTTCACCGATTCACCATTCTTCGATGTCGTCGAAGATCGGAACCGACACGTCGTCGGTGCCTGGATCATGCTCGGGCGGGCTCTGCGTGTTCGGTGGTGTGGCGATGCTGCTCAGGTGGGCACGGCGAGTGCGATTACGTCGGGCTCGCTTGGTGTCCCTCTGTGCCGACGTGGCTATCTGACGCATCTGCTCGATCATCGCGAACAGAGCGTGTTCATCAATGCTCGCTCGGCCGTGTTCTCGAAGGCGCGTGACCGCTGCGCGGTGTTCCCACGATGTCACCGCCGGATGCGACATAGTCCGGTACGGCACCTCGACATACCCGCCGCCGCTGTCAGGGTCCAGGACCCACACCCTGCTCAGATCTCGTGGATCACGCCGGATCACGAACTGCCCCAACTTCTCTCGCCTGGCGATCCACGGTTTCAAAGCATTGGAGAAGTACTGGATGTGGTCGATGACGAACCCCGTCCGAGTCAGGCGGCGCCGCATGACCGGAAGGAAGTCCACCAGGAATGCGGTCTC
>NZ_JBEYIW010000052.1:0-2066 GCF_040636045.1 Rhodococcus sp. NPDC006774
GACGGTCCTATACATGTCAAGCGATCCGTGGGCGGGAGCAGTGAATCGTCTGTCAGTCGAGCATGTGTCAGTCGTCGAGTTCGCAGAAGCGCAGGGCGTTCTGGAACGGATCCAGTAGCTCGACGGTCGGTCCACCAGGTGCGGAGCGATCGATACCGGGTCGCAGAGTCACCAGATGGTCTCGCCGACGCAGCTCCCGGTGGAACGCCGCGATGTCGACCGTCGGCAGCCACACAGCGGCCCCTGGTGTTCCATCCCCGTGGTGTTGACTCAGGTCCAGGTGAACACCGCCACGGGTGACCCGCATGTAGAGCGGTAGATCGGCGGCGAAGCGATGCTCGAAGTCGACCTCGAATCCGAGGTAGTCGCAATAGAAGTTTCGTGTCGCGACCTCGTCATACACCCGCAGGATCGGAACAGCCGCCAGCGGACGGGGAGCGAGAAGAGCGGCGCTGCAGCTGTTCCAGTCTCGAAATCCGGCAGTGTGAGCGACGGCCTCGAGTGACTGGGCGTGGGTCAATTGTGCAGCACCTGATTCGGCCAGGAACTTTCGCAACGTTCGTGCAGCGGACTTCAACTCATCGATGGTCATGTGAACGGGCATCAGGGATCCTTCGTTGGAAGCACAACCGAGTCCGGATGCTCGCATTACCGGCGGTCAGCTGCTTCCTGACGGATTCCGATGGTGGACCCTCAGAGCAACGTGTTCACCGAACCCCGGACGGGGCGCGAGCGGCAGGTACGTCAACCTCTGCTGACATGCTGCCACATCCTGCGAGATCAGCGACGAGATCGTTGAAAACCTCCCGCGCCACGAACCGCTTGAGGCACCTGATGACGTCCTTCTTCGACAACCCGTCACCGCGCCGGCGTTGCATGTAGTCGATCGTGCGTTGGTCGTACCGCAGCCGACACACGGTGATCAAGTAGAGCGCTCTGTTCGCGGCGCGATCACCGCCTCGGTGCAGCCTCATCCTCGTCGTCTTGCCCGACGAGGCAGGAACAGGGGCGACACCGCACAACCGGGCGAACGCGGCCTCGGAATGAAGCCGGCCGATGTTCTGCCCCGCGGTCACCAACAACTGCGCCCCGTTGACCGGTCCTACCCCGCACGCTGCGCGCATCGTCGGAGCCGTCGCGGTCACCAAAGTGTCGAGCTCGCGCTCCAGAACGGCGATCTCCTCGGCCAGATCGCTGGCCCGGCGACCGAGAGTCCGCAATGTCAACTTCGCAGCTTGTTCCGGATCGGACAGGCGCGACAAGTCCGGACGCAACCGGGAGCACGCTTCGACGGCTCCCTTCCCCCGCTTGTAGGTGATCGACTCACGCAGAGCCACCGGGGCGGTGATCAGAACATCTTGAATCTGTTGCAGCGCAACGGTACGAGCGTTCACTGCCGACTCCCGCGTGAGAAGCAGCATTCTGATCGATTCCACCGCTCCGGTACTCGACTTCGGAACGATGGCGTCGGCTCCGGTGAGGACGTGCCGAGCAGCCATCTCCGCATCGAGGGCATCGTCCTTCCCACGGCGAGCCCGCGCATGTTTGTTGGTCGTGTTGATCTCCGCGACCGACATGCCACGTTCGAGCAGGTGACGCGTCAGTCCCGCAGCGTACGAACCGGTGCACTCGACACCGAAGCTCGCCGGAGTTCCGAACGTCTCCACCCATTCCGACAGCTCGTTGTAGCCCTGCGCTGTGGCTCCGAACTGGCGCGCTCCGAGCCTCCTTCCACCCCGTGTGAGCACAGCTGCGTAGTGAGTGTCTTTGTGTGAATCGATGCCGACGACGATGTCACCGTCCATGTGATCCGAGCCTTCCCGTTCGACGGACTCGGCGGGCCTTCCGACCGAGTTTCGCGCTGGGTGGGCGGACGCTGGCGGTGGACAAAACAGTGATGGGGCAGAGTCGCTTCAAGGTCCTATGAAGTCACGCCGCCAGGCCCGACCACCGACGAGCGGGCCGCTCGACACCGCGACGACGCGTCTTGGGAAAGACACACCGGTCACTTGTGCGGTAGGTCAATCGTGGTGCCTAGCGACCCTGTGTCCAGTGTTCACTGCTTG
>NZ_JBEYIW010000053.1:0-1947 GCF_040636045.1 Rhodococcus sp. NPDC006774
CGGTCGGGATCTTCGTGGGCGACGGCCTGGTCCGCACCGACAGCGCCGGTGGTCGAAACAAGCTCCGCGACATAGGACTTCGTCCGGACGACGGTCTGGCGATCAACAGCGCACATCACTTCACCTTGCTCAACGACGAGCGGGTGTACGGCTGGATGCGACGCGCGCTGGTCGGTGACGAGACAACGAACACTTCGGGCTGACCGCGGAATCGGACTCTCACCCGATCCGGTCTACTCGGTCCATCGATAGTCGAGGAACTTCCCGTCGAACGTCACCACGACACGATCTCCGTCCTCGTGCGGGCGGCGTTCGATGTTCATGGTGAAGTTGATGGCACTCATGATGCCGTCGCCGAACTCCTCGGCAATCAGTTCTTTGAGCGCGGGGCCGTACACCTCCAGCGCCTCGTGGAATCGGTAGACCGTGGGGTCCGAGGAGATGTCGAGTGATCCGCGATAAGGAGCCAGGGTCAACTCGAACAACGAACCTTCGGGCATCCCCAGCTTCTCTGCGAGCACATCGGCATGAGCAACGCTCAGAGGATGCTGGCCATACAGGGCCGACACCGTCCATGCCACCGGCTTGTCGATGGCCTCGGCCAAAGCGGCCCAACTCAATCCAGCGCGTACACGTGCAAGCCGAATCTCACCTATCAACGGTTTACCTGCAAAATCGGGCAACAGCTCTCTCCTTCGTAGTCGATCTACAGGCCGGGCCTTCGCGATATCGCTTCGCGCGGCTCAGCAACTTCCCAGTCTCAGGCGAGACCTCATGTCTCGCAACATTTCGTATCGAGGCCGCAGGCGCTACCCGATCGCGGATAGGGTGGCTGTTTCCGACATGAACACGACGAAAGTACTGACGACATGACCCAACTCGGTCTCGGCCTTGCCGCACTCGGACGCCCCGAGTACTTGACGGTCGGGCACTCGGACGCTGTGGACGGGCGATTCGACCCGGCAGCCCTGGAACAGCTCTGCCACGCAGTGCTCGACGCGGCGTGGGACAGCGGAGTTCGACACTTCGACGTGGCCCGGTCCTACGGCTGGGCCGAGCGGTTCCTCGGCAGCTGGTTGTCTCGACACCCGAACAGGCGTCAGGAACTGGTGATCGGCTCCAAATGGGGCTACGCCTACGTCGCCGATTTTCAGCGGGGAGCCGAAGTTCACGAAGTGAAGGAACACTCGGTTGCCCGTTTGGCCGAGCAGTGGCCCGAGACCCTCCACGAACTCGGCAGTGCGCCCGACCACTACCTGATCCACAGCGTCACCCCGGACAGCACGGCCCTCGACGACACCGCACTGCTCGACGACCTACGCGCCCTGGCCGACAGCGGCACTCGAATCGGCATCAGTACGAGCGGGCCGCACCAAGCCGACGTGGTTCATGCAGCGCTGGACACCGGGGTGTTCAGCTCGGTGCAGTCGACGTGGAACCCACTCGAGCCGTCCGTAGGCCCCGCTCTGGCACGTGCACACGAGGCCGGCTGGTTCGTCGTCGTCAAAGAGGCGATGGCCAATGGTCGACTCGTGGCCGAAGATTCAGCGCTCGGCCGGGTCGCGGATTCGGCCGGCATCGGCCGCGACGCGCTCGCGCTGGCGATCGCACTCGCGCAACCGTGGGCCGACGTCGTGCTGTCCGGCGCGGCCACAGCTGCCCAACTCGAGCAGAATGTTGCCGCACTCTCCGTCGACCGCGAGCTGATCGTGGCGGCCGGACTGAACAGCGCAGAGAATCCAGAGCGCTACTGGAACAACCGCTCCCGCCTGCCGTGGACGTGACCGCCGATTCCACCAGGCTGTGTTGCCGGGCATACTCGAGTCGATGTGGCGGGCCCTCTCATCGACGCGTCGCGGCGAACACGTCGACCGGGTGCGGCACCCGAAGTCTGCCGTCGGTGCCCGGCACCGAGACCGCATCCAGGTAGGCCCGTACCGGCCCGCG
>NZ_JBEYIW010000054.1:0-1936 GCF_040636045.1 Rhodococcus sp. NPDC006774
CTCAATGCGTTCGCGATCACCTTCGAAGGACGCATCACCCCGAACGGTAACTAACCGACACCGAGGTCGGATCCACCGTTAATCGGACACTCCCTACTGCGCCTGGCCTGGTGGCGGTCAGCGCCCACGTCCGTCAAGGAAGCTTGACGGTGCACCTGACATGGGACGCGTTGTCGGTAGATCGCGCGATGTTTCGCGCAGGCGCACAGGTCGGAGATGCACTGACGCGCTCGACTGTCGATGGAGCCGAATATGGTCAGGACGGCGATGTGCGCGAAGGTCGAACCGCTTGCCGGCACGTGAGGGCCTCCTGGTGACGGGTGAACGGTGGGTGTGAATGCGCCGGGATTGAATTCTGGGCGCGTGGTGTTATTGTATGAGTAGCAAGGAACCGGTCCTCCGGGCGTAAGCCTCGACAGCCGGTCTGGCCCCTGGTGTAGCTACGGCAGCCAGGGGTTGCTTCATTTCTGGGCCTTCTCCGGCTCGCTCACCTCGACGAAGTGCACATTGTCGGCGATCGCGTCGAACAGTTTGCTGGTGCTATTGGAGTGTGTGAGGGTCCGCCGATAAGCCATTGAGACCAGGTCAGGTAGCCACAGCAGGTGCTCGTGGCGCGGTGACGTCGACAAGAGACGGGTGTTGCGGGGGATCAGCTTCTCGGACACCAAGACTTTGTGGTCAGCCTTGTCTTTGTTGCGGAAGTTGCTCTGATTGCGTTCCTCAAGCACGAACAGATCGATAGCTGGCCACACATCGTCGCGGCCGGCTCCGAGCTCGATCGCGAGCTGGCGATAGCAGGCGGTCCGCGCGGTCTGAGCGTCAGTGTCGTCGGCTCCGACTGGGATTTGGTGCGCGATCACACATGCTTCGTGCCCATCGGCGAGGAAGTCGAGCATGTCGCGGGTCTGGTCGATTCCAGATGAGGTTTGCAGCGCTTTCGTGGTGTGCCAGTACGTTCCGTCGGCGATGCCCTCGATGCCCACCCGTAGCTCATCCATCGCGTCAAGTTCGACGATGACGGCGGTGAACACATAGAAGGTGTCCCGGTGTGCAGCAACACCGTCTGGGGCCTGATACGACTCATCCAGGAAGGCCACCGGGCCAGAGGTGCGTTGGTAGGCGTCGAACACGATCTGTGCAGCGGGATCGGGGCGGCGCGAAGGCATCACGACATCCTAGAGGCGGGCTCAGACACGCCAGTTGTTGTCCACGGCTAGACGCATAGCCTGTTCGTAGATCCGTCCGGTCGGTGTGCCAGAAGCGCACCGACGGGACACTGAGCTCGGAGGTGCGATGCGTGCAAGCCCAAGGCGTCTGTCGCAACAGCGGCGGCAGGAGTTTTACTGGTCGTGGGCCTGGCAGGCGCATGGACGATGACTCGCGATTCGAATACGCCAGTCTCAAGAACCGAACAGGAGACCAGCACCGTGAGCGATCCAAGTAGTCGACCAGACGGCCAGCCCATCGACGACCAAACGGACGACGACTACGACCCCGCCTTGGAAGAACCGGCCATCGACGGTGACGAATCACGGACCGCACGTGACCTCATCGAGGACTCGCGACCCGATTCCAACACCGTCGACGACGGATTCCTCGCGACCGACCCCGAAGAGGAATCAGGTCCGGGCGAAGGGTGGACCTCGTACAACCCTGGCCCATAGGCATTCCAGCTACAGTGGTGTCCGTCGGAGCTCGCTCCAACTGTCCTACGGCGGCGAGCGCCGGCAGGCAGTCCGGGCGCTTTAGCCTGTTCGTCGAACCAGCTCCATTGGAATCGCCGACTGGTTTCGGTGTCAGCGCATTAGCGAAACATGTTGCCGCACAGCATATGCAGAGGTTCACTGGGTAAGTCTCTTATCTGATCTCGAGGTATTCGCTGACCCTCCAATCCGACGACCGTTCCGATACTGAGCGTGGCGTGAAGTCGAGGAAG
>NZ_JBEYIW010000055.1:0-1711 GCF_040636045.1 Rhodococcus sp. NPDC006774
TGTGGTGGGTATTTCGAGACCGGTGGCGTCGGACCCGGTCGACCATTCGGCGATGTGCGTGGTGTCGTCCTCGGGCAGGAGGTTCAGATTCGAGACGCGGGTGTCAGGTCTCGTGGCGATTGCCTCGAGTACCCGAACCAACACCTCGACGAATCGATCTATCGTGTTGTGGGAGAACAGATCGGTCGCGTAGGTGAGGTAGCCGGAGATGCCTTCGGGGCCGTCCACGAAGTCGAGTTCCAGGTCGGTCTTGGCGGCACCCAGCTCAGCCGCGTCGACGTCGGTCGAGATCGACGTGATGCCCGGCAGACTGAGGACGTCGCTGTCCATGGCGCTCACCGGGATGTGGGTCAGCAGAATCTGGAAGACCGGCGTGCGATTGGCGACGCGAGAGATGTTCAGCGACCGGGTGATGTGCTCGAATGGCGCGCTCTGATGAGCGAAACCGTCGAGTACCGTTCGGTGCGATGCGGCCAGTACATCGGACAGTGCATCGGTCGGAGTCAGGCGGTGCCGCAGCGGCAGGGTGTTGACGAAGTACCCGACGAGGTCCTCGAGCCCGTCCTCGGTGCGTCCACCGACCGGGGAGCCGATCACGACGTCGTTGCCGGCACCGAGCAGAGATGCGGTGACCGCGGTCGCAGCGTGCACGAGGGCGAACATGCTGACACCCTGCGCCTCTGCAACACTGCGCATCCCGGTGACCACGTCGTCGTCGAGGACGAACGACACGTCACGGCCCTCGTGCGTCGGATGCGTGCGCCGCGGACGGTCGGGAGTGACGATGGATTCGTCGGGTGCGTCGGCGAGGGTTGAGCGCCAATAGTCCAGGTGCGCCGCGAGTTCCGAGGTGGGGTCGGTTCCGTCACCCAAGACGGTTCGCTGCCAGGCGGCGTACTGCGCGTACGAAGCGGAGAGCGGACTCCATTGGGGAGCAACGCTATCGACTCGCGAGGAGTATGCAGAGGACAGATCGCTCAGCATCGCCGGGGTGGACCAGTCGTCGATCGCATGGTGGTGGACCGCGATGACGACCACCCATCGGGAGTCGTCGACTCGAAGAACTGTAACCCGGGTGGGCAGGTCGAGAGCAAGGTCGAAACCGGTGCGCACAACAGATGCGATGGCATCGTCCACCTGCGTCCGATCGGCGCCGCGCAGATCGCTTTCCTGAACGCACGCCCGTGCTCGCACCTCATCCATCGGCACTATCGCCTGTGTCGGTTCACCATCGTGCTCGACGAGGAGTGTGCGGAGCGTGGCGTGTCGTTCGACGACGTCGTGCACAGCCGCCGTGAAAGCGGTGGTGTCGAGGGAGCCGGTCAGCCTCAGGACCGTGGGCACAACGTACTGGGACTTCGGTCCGCCGAGTTGGTCGATCACCCACAGAGACTGCTGTTCGTAGGACGCGGGGATCACCTCGGGCAGTTCGACATCGGCGATGCGGATCCGCTCACTCGACGACGCCGGACTGGATCCAGCCGTCGAGTCCACCGCGGTAGCGAGAGCCGCCACAGTCGGTGAATCGAACGCGGTGCGCAGCGACAGTGTCGTCCCGAACTGTGCGTTGGTGCGGGCGATGAGTCGGGTGGCGGACAGGGAGTGTCCGCCGAGGTGGAAGAAGTCGTCGTCGACGGTGAGGGGTGTGTCGTGGTCGAGGTGGAGTACGTCTCGGTAGATGTGGGTGAGTGTGTGTTCGGTGGGGGTGTTG
>NZ_JBEYIW010000056.1:0-1460 GCF_040636045.1 Rhodococcus sp. NPDC006774
GACGCGGAGCATTTCCCGCTCCAAACCACGCAGGCGGTCACTGCATGGATGCCGATGTCGGCGATCCCCGGCCGAATGGGTCCGCTGTCGTTCGCCCGCGGCCGAGAGGTGCTGAGCGAGGTTGCCGACCTGGAGTTCGACAAGGTCGGCACCTCGTACGACGAGGCCGTCGCCCATCGCTTGGTCGAGCGCGGCGTTGCCGTGGAGTCCGAGCCGTTCTCGGTAGGAGACGTGTCGTTCCATTCCGCGCTGTGCTTCCACACTGCGGGGCCGAATCGGACGACGCAGCCGCGCCGAGCGCTGGCCACCACCTACTTCGCCGACGGGGCTCGTGTTGTGGAGTCGCCAACCCTGATCAGCGGCACCTGGCGCGAATTCTTACCAGGCGTGGAGCCCGGTGGCCTCGCGGCCTCGGAACTGAACCCGGTGGTGGGTCACCGAGACTGAACCGGTCACGGGCAGATGAACCCATCGTCCACCATCAGACACCGCTTGGGGTTGGTGGGGATTCTGCCCTCGAACGCTTCGCCGATACTGAGTGCACCGTCACCGTTGCTGTCGAGGCCCGGAGACAGGGACGCTGGCAACAGCGGTGCATCGAGCACTTCACCGACGGTGACCGCACCGTCGTTGTTCGGATCGAAGGCAGGAGCGGCCGACGCTACCCCCGGCACGACGAACAGCCCTGCAACCGTCAATGCCGCGATCGTTGCCACTTTCAGCGGAAGTCGTCCAACCGTCATCGGCTCTCTCCTGTTCGAGGGGAAATACCGGACAATAGTGGCACGGCGGCCGGGTGGTGTCCTAGAAAACCGACGACCCATTCGAGTGAACATACGTACACTGGAGACGGTGGGGACGAGAACTCAGCGCACACAGGAGTTGGGCGAACTCGGCGAGCTCGCCCTTCGAGAACTCTCGTCTGCCGCGGGTGGTGTTCGCGCGATTCCCTCGGCAATCGCGCGACGCACATTCGCTGCCGTGAAACTCGGCGTCGGACCGGCCGTCCTGCCGACACAGCTGATGCACGACGCTATCGCCGCAGGCACCTATGCGAGCATCGCGGCCGCCTGCACCGGCGCAGCCAAGGCCGTCGGCGCGCTGACCGGAGGCGACGCCGCGATCGAGGACGACACTCGACAGTCACCGTCGCACAACACTTACGGCGCACAGACCATCGCGATCCTGCACGGTCTCATCGGCGACGACATGGAGAAGACCGCCCGAGTGCTCGCCTACCCGATGTCGATTCGCGTCGACGGCCGCCCGGTACTTCCGAAGTACCGCGCCCTCGCCGCGGCGTTTCCCAACGCGGGAGCGCACCTCGTGTTGTTCCTGCACGGGCTCGTCGAGACAGAATCGGCCTGGCGACTCGGCGGGCGGCCCACCTACGGGGAACGGCTGGACTCCGAAGCCGACACCACCTCGATCTTCCTGCGCTACAACACCGGACGTCGAAT
>NZ_JBEYIW010000057.1:0-1444 GCF_040636045.1 Rhodococcus sp. NPDC006774
GGTCAAGCCCCTAGAAGTGGTGTAACTGGTTTGTGATCCTTCGTTGGTGATCAGGCGGGTAGTTGCATCAGTGCATCAGTGGTCACCTCCGTCGTCGAGCTGGTGTCGGTGTCGGTGGTCAGGGTGAGTCGGCAGCGGCCCAGGACTTCGAGTCCGAGGTATCGGCGTCCTTCGGCCCATTCGTCGGTCTGCTCGGCCAGGACGGCGCCGATGAGGCGGACGATGGCCTCTCGGTTGGGGAAGATGCCCACGACGTCGGTGCGGCGGCGGATCTCTCGGTTGAGCCGCTCGGTGGGGTTGTTGGACCAGATCTGGCGCCACACGTCGTCGGGGAACGTGGTGAAGGCGAGCAGGTCCTCGCGGGCGTCGCCGAGGTGGTCGGCCACGTCGGGCAGTCTGCCTTCGGTGTACTCGAGGAGCCGGTCGAACTGGGCATTGACAGCCTCAGCGGTGGGCTGGTCGTAGACGCTGTGCAGCATCGCCTTCACGGCCGGCCACATGGACTTGGGGCACACGGCCATGAGGTTCGCCGAGTAGTGGGTGCGGCAGCGTTGCCACGCGGCTCCCGGCAGGTTCGCCGCGATCGCCCCGACCAGCCCGGCGTGGGCATCGGAGGTCACCAGCCGCACCCCGCCCAGGCCGCGGGCAACCAGGTCGGCGAAGAAGGTGTTCCACGAGGCCGTGGTCTCACTGGTGGCGACCTGTATGCCCAGCACCTCGCGGTGGCCGTCGCCGTTGACGCCGGTGGCCAGCAGCACGGAAGCCTTGACGACCTGCTTGTTCTCGCGGACCTTGATCGTCAACGCATCAGCGGTGACGAAGGTGAACGGCCCGGCCTCGTCCAGGCGGCGGTGCCGGAACGCGGCGACCTGCTCGTCCAGGTCCTGGGCCATGCGTGAGACCTGCGACTTGGACAGCGAGTCGATACCCAGGGTCTTGACCAGCTTGTCCATCCGGCGGGTAGACACCCCGGCCAGATAGCAGTCGGCTACGACGGTGATCAGCGCGGACTCGGCTCGCTTGCGGCGCTCGAGCAGCCACTCGGGGAAGTAGCTGCCCGAGCGCAGCTTCGGGACGGCGACGTCGACGGTGCCGACCCGGGTATCCAGGGGCCGGTGGCGGTAGCCGTTGCGGTGGTTGGTGCGCTCAGCCGAGCGGGCGTTCCACTCGGCGCCGCACACAGCGTCGGCATCGGCGGAGAGCAGTGCGTTGATCATGGTCTGCAGCAGCTCGCGCATCAGATCCGGCGACGCGTCAGATAGGGCTTGGCCAAGCAGGCCTGCAGGGTCGACAATATGAGGTGCGGTCATCGTGATGACTCCGTTCGAGGATTCGGTAGAAGGTTGACTCGAAGGATCACACGGTGGCCGCTCTACACCCGTGCACAACACGGAATCGCAGACGATCTCGGCCACCGAGTTACACCACTCTATGGGGCACTACT
>NZ_JBEYIW010000058.1:0-1388 GCF_040636045.1 Rhodococcus sp. NPDC006774
GGGAGTGTTTCTTAAACGGTGTTTCGGCCCGACACGCTGGGTGAATGCCCGGCGAGAAGGGTGCCGTGATGACGACACTGGATGATGTGACGAAGAAGAAATCGACACCACCGTCGGCCGAGGAGGCGGCGGCAGCGGAGCTCGTGCGCTTGGCGAAAGAGCAGGGCCTGTCGCTGACGGGCCCGGATGGGCTGCTCAAGCAGTTCACCAAGACGGTCCTGGAAACGGCATTGAACGAGGAGATGACCGAGCATCTCGGGCACGACAAGAACCAGGCCAACCCGGGTCGGGCATCAACAAATATCCGCAACGGCACTCGGTCGAAGACGGTGCTGACCGAGTCGACCGGGCACGTCCCGATCGAAGTCCCCCGAGACCGCGAAGGGACGTTCGAACCGCAGATCGTCAAGAAGCGGCAGCGTCGGCTCAACGGCGTTGATGAGATCGTTTTATCGTTGTACGCCAAAGGGTTAACGACTGGGGAGATCAGCGCGCACTTCGCTGAAATCTACGGTGCATCGGTCTCGAAGGAGACGATTTCCCGGATCACTGACAAGGTGATCGAGGAGATGCAGGATTGGTCTGCACGTCCGCTCGATGAGGTGTACGCAGCGATCTTCATCGATGCCATCGTGGTCAAGATCCGCGACGGCCAGGTCGCGAACAGGCCGATCTACGCGGCCATCGGGGTGAGCCTGGACGGGCGCCGCGACGTGCTTGGTTTGTGGGCCGGCACGGGCGGCGAGGGCGCCAAGTTCTGGATGAGCGTGCTCACTGACATCCGCAATCGTGGCACCAAAGACGTGTTCTTTCTCGTCTGCGACGGTCTCAAGGGCCTGCCGGAGGTTGTCGAGCATGTGTGGCCGGCCACCACGGTCCAGACCTGTGTGGTGCATCTGATCCGCAACACCTTTCGGCTCTCGGCACGTCAGCACTGGGACGCACTCAAGCGGGAACTGAAGCCGATCTACACCGCGCCGAGTGAGGCAGCGGCGCGGGCTGCTTTCGACGAACTGGCCGAGAACTGGGGAAAGCGGTATCCGGCGATCATCCGGCTGTGGGACAACGCGTGGGAGGAGTTCATCCCGTTCCTTGACTATGACACGGAGATACGTCGAGTCATTTGCTCTACCAATGCTATTGAGTCGCTGAATGCGCGCTATCGGAGGGCGGTCAAAGCTCGCGGTCATTTCCCCAGCGAGCAAGCTGCGCTCAAATGTTTGTACCTGGTGACCCGTTCGCTGGACCCGACCGGCAAAGGTCAGGCACGATGGATCACACGGTGGAAACCCGCTCTCAATGCCTTCGCGATCACGTTCGCGGATCGTTGGCCCGGATCAGAAACCTACTGATGAAAACGGCCGAAACACCGTTAACGAGATAGTCCC
>NZ_JBEYIW010000059.1:0-1378 GCF_040636045.1 Rhodococcus sp. NPDC006774
AGGGAGTGTCCGATTAACGGTGGATCCGACCTCGGTGTCGGTTAGTTACCGTTCGGGGTGATGCGTCCTTCGAAGGTGATCGCGAACGCATTGAGCGCCGGCTTCCACCTGATTGCCCATCGTGCCTTACCTTTCCCCGTGGGGTCCAGTGCCCGCGTGGCGAGGTACAGACACTTGAGGGCCGCCTGCTCGGTCGGGAAGTGCCCACGAGCGCGCACGGCACGCCTGTAGCGGGCGTTGACGGACTCGATCGCATTCGTCGAGCAGATTACCCGCCTGATCTCGACGTCGTAGTCCAGGAAGGGCACGAACTCGCTCCACGCGTTGTCCCACATCTTGATGATCGCCGGATACTGCTGACCCCATTTCGTGGTGAACTCCGTGAACCGTTCCCTCGCAGCAGCCTCCGACGGAGCGGTGTAGACCGGACGCAGATCACGCGACATCTCATCCCAGTACTTCCGGGACGCGAACCGAAAGGTGTTGCGTATCAGGTGAATAATGCATGTCTGCACCACCGCCAACTCCCACACGGTGTTGATCGCATCCGGCAGACCTTTCAGTCCGTCGCAGACCACGATGCAGACGTCGCCGACACCGCGGTTCTTGATCTCGGTGAGCACCGAGAGCCAGAATTTCGCACCCTCTCCGCCGTCGCCGGCCCAGATCCCGAGAATGTCGCGTTCGCCGTTGACGGTGACACCGATCGCGACATACATCGGCCGGTTGGTGACCTGCCCGTCCCGGACTTTGACGTGCACGGCGTCGATGAACATCACCGGGTACACCCGCTCGAGTGGCCGGTTCTGCCACTCGGTCATCTCCCCGACAACTTTGTCGGTGATACGGGAAATGGTGTCCTTCGATACCGTCGCGCCGTAGATGTCGGCGAAGTGCGCGGACACCTCGCCGGTCGTCAAACCCTTTGCCGTGAGCGACAATACGATCTCGTCGATACCGGTGAGGCGTCGCTGTCGCTTCTTGACTATCTGCGGAGCGAAGGAGGAATCGAGGTCGCGCGGGACGTCGATCTCCACCGGCCCGATCTCGGTGAGCACCGTCTTCGAGCGGGTGCCGTTGCGGGAGTTTCCGCTGCCGCGGCCGGCGGCGTCGTGTCTTTCGTAGCCGAGATGCTCGGTCATCTCCGCATCCAGTGCGGTCTCGAGAACGTTCTTGGTGAGCTGATTGAGCAGCCCGTTCGGGCCCATCAACTCCACGCCCTGCTCCTTGGCCTGAGCCAGGAGCTGCTCCGCCAACTGCTTCTGATCCACCTCATCCGCCATGGGATCCAGTGTTTCGGTCATCATCGATCCTTCCCGCCAAGCTCAGCTCGGCGTGTCGAACCAAGGACCGGATCCACCGTTATTCAGACAGTCCC
>NZ_JBEYIW010000060.1:0-1336 GCF_040636045.1 Rhodococcus sp. NPDC006774
GAGGACTACCACCAGCTGGCCCTGGCCGCCGACTGGCCCGCACTGCTCGCCGCCCACGCGCACGACGGCTGGTCGCTGCTCGACGTAGCCTGCGGCAGCGGCAAGTTCCCCACCGCATTGCGCCGCTACACCGATCTGTCCGCGGTACCCGAGGTGGCCTACGACCTGCTCGACCCGTCTGCGTTCTCTGTCGCCGAGGCGCGTGGGTCGCTCGGTGCGCCGTTCGTGGCTCGACACGACCTGGTGATGACGCTGCAGGACCTGCCCGCCGACCACACCGGCTACGACGTCGTATGGGCCACCCACGCCCTCTACGCACTTCCTCCGGCCGAGCTCGACGCCGCCGCCGAGCGGTTCGTGGCTGCGCTGGCCCCCGGCGGTCTCGGACTCGTCGCGCAAGCCACCGAAGCGTCCCACTACATCGCGTTCTACGACGCCTTCCGCGCCGGCGTCCGCGAAGCGACGCCGTACACAACGGCCGAGCAGGTGCGCGACGCGCTGATACGCGCCGGTGCGGACGTGCGCGACCAACGCGTCACCTACACCACCTCGACATCCGATCGCCTTGTCGCCGAGGGTTTTCTGCAGCGCTGCGCCTTCGACGACTCCGTGTCACTGGAGGAGATGGAGGCGGCACCGGTGCTGGGCGACTACCTCGCGTCCTGCCGCGACGCGTCGGGTTCCTACACCTTCTCCCACGAGGCAGCCCTGCTGTGGATCTGACGAACGAACGACTTCCCGAGCAGAACCGCGACGGCGGAATCGACCAGGACTGGGCCGGAAACGATCAGGACTGGTGGGATTGGTACGTCACGCTGGCTGCCAACGATCAGGCACCCACCGAGTTGGTCGACGGGCCGGGCCTGCCCGACATCGAGGCGGCGTCCGACGAGCAGATCGAGCGTGAGCTTGCCGAGCCGTACGCCCTCGACCCGGCCGCCGTCGAGTCCTTCGCGCGAGAAGCCTTCGTGCGGCTGCCCGCTGTGTTCTCGCCGGCCGTCGTACGTCGCCTCGCGGAGCGTCTCGAGGAGCTGCTGCGAGCCGAGCACGGCGACGACGTCGCAGGCCGATTCACCGCGTTGGAACAGATGTGGCTCCATGACGACCTGATGCGCGCCGTGGCGCTGTCGCCTCGGATCGGCGGCGTGGCCGCGGCATTGCTCGACGAACCGGCTGTTCGGCTCTATCACGACAACGCGCTGTCGAAGGAACCCGGTTGCGGACGCACACCGTGGCACCACGACGCGGAGCATTTCCCGCTCCAAACCACGCAGGCGGTCACTGCATGGATGCCGATGTCGGCGATCCCCGGCCGAATGGGTCCGCTGTCGTTCGC
>NZ_JBEYIW010000061.1:0-1215 GCF_040636045.1 Rhodococcus sp. NPDC006774
ACCGCACCGTCGGACCCGATCACCGGATCGATCGCCGACTCGCTCACCGCCGAGGACCTCGAACTCGACACCCTGATCCCCGACTCACCGAACACTCCCTACGACATGCACGAGGTCATCACCCGGATCCTCGACGACGACGAGTTCATGGAGGTGCAGGAGGGCCGGGCCCGCAACATCATCGTCGGATTCGGGCGCATCGACGGCCGCTCGGTGGGGATCGTCGCCAACCAACCCACCCAGTTCGCGGGCACCCTCGACATCGATGCCTCCGAGAAAGCAGCCCGCTTCGTCCGCACGTGCGACTGCTTCAACGTCCCGATCATCACGTTGGTCGATGTGCCCGGGTTCCTGCCCGGCACCGGGCAGGAATACAACGGCATCATCCGACGCGGCGCGAAACTGCTCTACGCCTACGGCGAAGCGACCGTCGGGAAGATCACCGTCATCACCCGCAAAGCGTACGGCGGGGCGTACGACGTGATGGGGTCCAAGCACATGGGAGCCGACGTCAACCTCGCCTGGCCGACCGCGCAGATCGCCGTCATGGGAGCCTCCGGCGCCGTCGGGTTCGTCTACCGCAAACAACTGCTCGAGGCAGCCAAGAACGGGGAAGACGTCGACGCCCTCCGCCTGACACTGCAGCAGGAATACGAAGACACCCTCGTCAACCCCTACATCGCCGCCGAACGCGGCTACCTCGACGCCGTCATACCCCCCAGCCACACCCGCGGCCAGATCGTCACCGCCCTACGACTGCTCGAACGCAAACAAGTCACCCTCCCACCCAAGAAACACGGAAACATCCCCCTATGAGCGGCGAAGCGAATCACGACGCAGTGAGCGAAGCGAATCATGTTGCTGCGTCGTCTGGTTGGTCGTTTTGCGGATCTCCGACCGACACCGACATCGCGGCCGTTGTTGCTGTTCTGACCGCGGCGCAGTCGTCCGTTGTCGCCGAAGCTCCGGTGGTATCGGATCTGTGGGGTCGCCCCGAGGATCTGCATCGATACGGACTTGCAAGTGCCCCAGCTCTTTTCGTCAATGCCCGATATGGCCAGTAAAGGAATTTCAGTACATGACCACCTCGACTTCCCATAAGAAAATCTCGAAGGTTCTCGTCGCCAATCGTGGTGAGATCGCGGTGCGGGTGATCCGGGCGGCCGCCGATGCCGGGTTGGCCAGTGTCGCTGTGTATGCCGAGCCCGATGCCGA